>JBGAQM010000004.1:0-38992 GCA_044220735.1 Urbifossiella sp.
GACTACAACTACCTCCCCTGCCCCGACGACATCTACATCTCGCCGAGTCAGATCCGCCGGTTCGGGCTCCGCACGGGCAGCGTCGTCGCCGGCCAGGTCCGACCGCCGAAGGAGAACGAGCGCTACTTCGCGCTGCTACGCGTCGAGGCGATCAACTACCAGGACCCGGACCTTCAGACGCAGAAGGTGATCTTCGACGATCTGACGCCGCTCCACCCCGAGCGCCGACTGAAACTGGAGACGACGCCTGAAGAATTGGACATGCGGGTCCTCGACCTGGTGGCGCCGATCGGCAAGGGGCAGCGCGGGGTAATCGTGGCCCCGCCGCGCACCGGCAAGACGGTTCTCCTTCAGAAGATGGCCAACGCCATCATCAAGAATCACCCGGAGTGCTACGTCATCGTCCTCCTGATCGACGAGCGGCCCGAGGAGGTGACGGACATGAGCCGCACCGTCGTCGGCGACCGCGTCGAGGTGGTAAGCAGCACGTTCGACGAGCCGCCGGAGCGGCACATTCAGGTCAGCGAGATGGTGATCGAGAAGGCCAAGCGGTTGGTCGAGTACGGCACCGACGTGGTCATCTTGTTGGACAGTATCACGCGGCTGGCGCGGGCATACAACACGGCCTCGCCGGGGTCCGGCAAGCTCCTGTCGGGCGGCCTCGACGCCACGGCCTTGCACAAGCCGAAGCGGTTCTTCGGCGCGGCCCGCAACGTCGAGGAGGGGGGCAGCCTGACGATCCTCGCCACGGCCCTGGTCGATACCGGGTCCAAGATGGACGAGGTGATTTTCGAGGAGTTCAAGGGGACGGGGAACATGGAGGTGCACCTGGACCGGCGGATGGTGGACCGCCGCGTCTACCCGGCCGTGGAGATCAATCGCAGCGGCACGCGCAAGGAGGAACTGCTGCGGAGCGAGGAGGAGTTACGGCTCGTGCACGTGATGCACAAGATCCTGTCCGACATGAACCCGGTCGAGGCGATGGAGTTGCTCCTCAAGCAACTCGGAAAGCACCGGACGAATGCGGAGTTCCTGACGAGCGTGAGTTTCGGAGGCTGAACCGGTCCGAAAGCGGAGGCACACGCTGACGTGGGGGACCGGGGTCCGGCAACGTACCGGGAGATCAGCTTCCGTCCGTACTCGCCGGATCGAAGACGCGTTTAGCGCGCCGGAGCGGTCGCCTTGGGGCGGTCGTGGTCGAGGTTCTTGCCGCGGTCGCCACCGCGCCCACAGCCGGCTGTTAGCCCCGTCAGCAGTGCAAGCGTCGCCAACCAGACTCGGGTGCGTCGCATCGCCAGGCCTCCGCACGGTATTGTCAAACGACAAGGGGCCGGTCGCCGAAGCGACCGGCCCCAAGGGAGCATCGCTCCGAACCGACTTACGCAGCCTTCGCGGTGCCGGCCGGGGCCGCCTTGGTCGGGCTGGCGCTGCCGCAGCCGACGGCGGTGGTGACGATGCTGGCGCCGAGCAGCAGGGCGATGACGACCTTCTTCATCGGAAACTCCACGGGAACGGGGTGCGGAAGATACACGAAGAGGCAACTCTCCCGGCCGGGCAGTCCGACCGCGGTCCTCTCGTCTGTCGGGCGGGCACCGGGCGAGCCGACTCCACCCACGCCCCACTAGACCCAACCGCCCCCTGTCTTATTCCCGGAATAAATCGTCGGCACCCGATTTTTTCTCAATCGCCGGATGCGACACGGGTGAAGCGGGATGCGATCGCTACACAACCAGTTGACCCACAACCAATTACCGCACTTCCGAACGAGCCGTGAGATTCGCCGCACTGCCCGACTTTTGTGGATTGCCCGCCCGTGAGTGTCGCGTCGCGGGAAGGACGCGTCACGGTTGACGAACATTCCCGGGAATAAAGTGCCCGGGTTCGGGTTCCCACAAAGTAGGGTGGTGTAATGGGCTCTGCCGTCGGCCTTCACCAGCTGATCGACGAGCACTACCAGGGACTGTACCGGTACGCCTACCGGCTCGCCGGCACCGCCGCCGACGCCGAGGATTTGACGCAGGAGGCGTTTCGCAAGGCGATCGACCGGCTCCCCCAACTCCGCGACCCGGAGCGGGCGAAGGCTTGGCTCTTCCGCATCCTGCGGAACGCTTACTTGCACCGAGTCCGAGACGCCCGACGGCACCGGTCCGTTCCACTTGACGCGGTCGGGGATTTACCGGAACGTCCGCCGGAGGAGCCACCGGATATCGAACCGGCTCGCCTGCAGGAGGCACTCGACGACCTGGACGAGGCGTTCCGCACGCCGCTGATCCTCTTCCACTTCGAGGAGTTCAGCTACGCGGACATCGCCGAGCAGATGGGTATCCCGATCGGGACCGTAATGTCCCGAATCGCCCGCGGGCGGGCGTACCTCCGCACCCGGCTGATGCCGCCGGGAGCGAACGGGACGCACCCCCCGACCTGACCGAACACTCTCCGTGACGCCGCGAGGCGTTGGGTTCCATGGACTGTCACGACGCCCAGTTTTACCTGCGACTCCGCCGCCCCGGGTCCGACGAGTCGGACCCGGACGTGACGGCTGCACTCGAGCGCCATCTGGCGGGCTGTCCGGGCTGCGGCGCGGCCGGCCGGGCGATCGCGGGTTTTGATGCCGCTGTCGGCCGCGCGATGCGGGCGGTCCCGGTTCCGGACGGGCTGCGAGACCAGTTGTTCGCGGAGGTCGCGACCCGCCGTGGTACCGTGCTGCGTCGCAAAATGTATCGCTACGCGGCCGCGGCCGCGTCGGTGGTCGTGACGTGCGGGCTGGCTCTCGGAGTTTACTCCGCGGCGCGGCCGCAAGCGGACGTCACGGCGCTGACGATCAGTAACGACGAACTGGGCCAGCCGCAGGGGGCCGAGAAGCAGATCGCCGCGTTCCTGAAGGCGCAGTACCTGCCGACCCTGCCCGAGTCCTTCGACCCAACACTCTTCATCCATGCCGGCACCGAGTCGGTCCAGGGCCGCGACGTCCCGGTCTTGATTTTCCGCGAGCGGAGCGGCCCGGGGATCGCCAAGGTCTACGCCTTTCGCGGCACCGCCTTCAAGCTTGACGCAATCCGGGACGAACAGGCGTCGCTGTTCACGGCGAAGCCGTACCCGCACCCGGCGGCACGGATGACGTACGTCGTCGTGTTCACCGGCATGGACCTGACGCCGTTCCTCCGCGGCGGCGGTCACTTCAGCTGACCGGCCCGCGGGTTGCACCGCGACCGTCCAACACGACCTTCCACCGGCGGAGACCTGCCGTGACAATCGACCTGACCTATTGCGCGGCCTGAGGGTACGAACCGAAGGCCGTCAGTTTGACGGCGAAGCTGCTCACCGTGTTCAAGCAAAGAATCACGAGCCTTCGACTGATCCCGTCCCGCGGCGGGTGCTTCGAGTTGGCGCTGGACGGGGAGTTGGTGCACTCGAAGCTGACGACCGGCGTCTTCCCCGACGAGGACGCGATGGTGCTGGCAGTGGACGAGCGGTTGAAATGAGTCAGGGGGTCACGCCCCAGTCTCACCCGTCGCGGAGATCACCCAGACCAAATCCGCCACCGAGCGGGCGTCCATCTTCTTCATCAGCCGGGCACGCCGGTCCTCGACCGCGCGGACGCTCAGGCCGAGGTCGGCGGCGATGTCCTTGTTCGTGGCGCCGCGGGCGATCCGCTCCAGTACCTCACGTTCCTTCGGCGTCAGGGCCGCGAGCCGGGCCGCGGCCGCGTCCTGCCGCGACGCCGTCGCCCGCGCCACGGCGTCGCGGGCCAACGCCGCGCGCAGGTGGGCGATCAGTTCATCGAGCCGGAACGGCTTTTCCAGCAGCGTCAGCGCGCCGAGCGACATCGCCTCCACCGCGATGCGGACGTCGGCGTGCCCGCTCACCATGACGATTGGTATCCGAACGCCCTCGTCGGCCAGCTTCCTCTGCAACTCAAGGCCGGACATGCCCGGCATCTTGACGTCCAGAACCAGGCAACCAGGTACGGCCGGGTCGTACCCCGCCAGGAATTCGGCCGCGGACGCGAACGCGCGGACCGGGTGGCCGAGCAGCGCCCCGGCACTGGCCAGCGCGCTGCACACCCCGGCGTCGTCGTCCACCAGAAAGATCGTCGGCTCGGCCGTCACGACGCCCGTTCCCCCTGGTTGACCGGCAGGTGGAAGGAGAAGATCGCCCCACCCGCCGGGTCGTTCGCCGCCCACAACTTTCCCCCGTGTGACTCGACCACCGCCCGACTAATCGCCAACCCGACGCCCATGCCGGTCGGCTTGGTAGTGTAGAACCGGTCGAACACCCGGTCCGGGTCGCCCGGCCCGAGCCCAGGACCGTTGTCGCGGACGGTGACGATGACCACGTCCGCCGCGGCGGCTGTCTCGACACGCACCTCACGCGCCGCCGGTCCGCCGGCAACCGCTTGCACCGCGTTCAACAGGAGGTTGAAGACCACCTGCTCCAGTTGAACGCGGTCGCCCCACACGCTCGGGAGCGGGTGCTTCAACTCCCATGATACGGCAGCGCCCGCCCGACCCGCCTCCCACTCGATCGCGCGCGCGGCGGCCCGAACGACTTCGTTCAGGCCGACGGCGGCCGGCGTCGGGCGGCCGGGGGCGGTCATGCGGCGGAGCGACCTGACGATCTCGCCGGCCCGCTGCGACTGCGCCGCGATCTCCTCCAGGCAGGCGACCAGGGCGGACCCGCGGTCCGGCGCGCGGGCCAGTCGCGCCGCGACCTCGGCCTGCAGCCCGATCGCGGCGAGCGGTTGGTTCATCTCGTGGGCGAGTCCGGTCGCCAGCTGACCGGCCGCGTGGAGGCGGTCGAGGTGCGCCAGGGCCGCCAGGTGCTCGCGGGTCTCTTCCTCCGCACGGCGGCGGGCGACCTCGGCGCGGCGGCGGAGGATTCCGAGGCCGAGCGTCATCCCGATCGAGAACAGGGCCAGCGCGCGGTTGACGAGCACCTTCCAGTACTCGGTCGTGCCGCGCTCGGGGACCAGTCCCAACTTCGCCACCGTCAGCACGCCGCACAGGCCGGCGACGGCGGGGGCGAACCACGCGGCCGGGACGCGGAGCGCCAACAGCACCGCGAACGTGTACGGGACCGCCGCCGCGACGCCGAGCGGCAAGTTCAAATCGACGACGAACACGGCCAGGACGAGGCCGAGGGCGGGCGCGACCGTCCGGGTCGCGGGGCGCGGCGGAAGCGGCACGGGACGGGCTCGTGCGGGCGGGAGAGGTGGCAGGTTCATCGGCCGGGGCCGATTCGTGGGTCACCCACGGCCGTCAAACGGGGACCGCTCCCCGGGGCACACAAACGTGAGCCGCACCGCCGGCCGGGTCGCCGTCGCCGGGCGTTCGGCCGTACGAGTCGGGGCCCGCGGCGGGTCCACGTCCAGGGAGAGCAAGTCGGCGCCGGTCGGTGCAGCGGGGAGTGACTCGTACACCGGCAGTGACGGGGCCGGCGCCGTGCCGACCGCCGGCAGGCCGTCGATGGCATCGAGGTCGAACACCGCCGGCGGTCCGTCGTCGGGGTCGAGCGGCGGGTTCTTCACCGGCGCCGCCGGCGCGCGTCCCGCCGACACCGGCGCGGCGTCAATGACCTCCCCGTCGAGGACGTCGGCGTCGATGACATCGGCGTCCAACACGTCCGCGTCGAGGACGTCGGCGTCCAGCACGTCGGCGTCCAGCACGTCGGCGTCCAGCACGTCGGCGTCCAACACGTCGGCGTCCAGCACGTCATCAGCCGGGGCCATGCCCGACAGGAACGGGTCGCGGCGGTCGTCGCGGCGGCGCGGCGGGGGCATGTTAGCTGACCTTGCGGAGGAACGTGACCCGGCCGGTGGAGACCCACTCGACCACGAAGATGTTGCCGTCCTTGTCGAACGCGGCGTCGTGCGGGTGGACGAACTTCCCGGGCTGCCAGTCGCGCGGCTGCTGCCGAATCTTGAACCCGTCCAGCACCCGCTTCCGCCACTCTTCGTCGTCGCCGAGGTGGACGATCGGCGTCAGGCCGGCGCCGAAGAGGCTCACGCGGGCGTGCAGGTCGGGAACCAGCAGCACGTTGCCGCGGGTGTCGGCGTTCGCGGGGAACAGCACGACCTTTCCCGACTCGGTGGCATCCACCACGTCACCGGCCAGGGTGAACGTCTGAAGGCGGGCGTTGGCCCGGTCGCAGACGACGATACGCGGGTTGGCGGCGTCGCGGGTGTCGAGCCAGTTGCCGTGCGGCGTGCGGCACTTCCCCTTCTCGGTGCCGGTGCCGCTGAACACCTTCACGAGCTTGGCGTCCTTGTCGTAGTTGAGCAGGTAGTTGGAGCCGTAGCCGTCGCCGACGGTGAACCCGCCGTCCGGCAGGAAGTTGATGTTGGTCGGGTTGTACGGCGGGCTGACCACCCCGTTCGGCTCCTTGCCGCCGGGCCGTGGGGCGTACTCGGGGCACTCCGGCCGACCCTTCTGCCACACCACCCGGCCGCGAAGGTCGGTCTTCACCAGCTTCATCGTCGGCGTCCAGGTGTTCGCCAGGTAGCAGAATTCCTCGGAGCCCTCGCGGCGGATTTCGATGCCGTGGCCGCCGCCGTGCCACTCCTTACCGAACGACCGCACGAACCGGCCGCGCGGGTCGAACACCAGCACCGTGTCCATCCCTTTCCCGACACCCTGGTGCGTGATGTAGACGTTTCCCTCGCCGTCGAGCGCGACGTTGTGCGTGGTCTGCCACGTGTAGTCGGGGGGGAGCGTCCCCCAGTTGTGGTGGCACTCGTAGCGGTGCTCACCGCTGCCGATGACGGGCGTGGCGTTCTGCCCGCGGGCGGTGGTGCCAAGAAGAAGTGGCCCCGCGGACGCGGCCGTGGACTTCAGGAAGGTGCGGCGGTTCATGGCGGAGAGGGGTTCGGGGTGGGGGCCGCAGTTGAATGTAACCGCCGCCGCGGAAAGGTGCAACCGCCCGCCGGCGCCTACATTCTCCCCACGTCTCCCCCGGAGGTTTCCGATGCCCCGCTGGCTCCTCGTCGCCGCCCTGGTCGCGGCCCTCGGCCGGCCTGTAGCCGCGGCCGACCCGCCGAAGAACGTCGTCCTCCTCGTCGCCGACGACCTTGGCCGACAACTCGGCTGTTACGGCGACACTACCGCTCGTACGCCGAATCTCGACCGCCTCGCGTCCCAGGGGACGCGGTTCACACACGGCTTCGCCAGTGTCGCTTCGTGCAGTGCCAGCCGGGCCACGCTTCTGACCGGTATGCCGACGCACCAGTGCGGGCAGTTCGGCCACGCGCACGCCGAGCACAACGTCCACACCTTCCGCCAGGTCCGCAGCCTGCCTCTACTGCTGAACGCCGCCGGCTACCGCACCGGCGTCGTCGGCAAGCTCCACGTCCAGCCGCAGGCCGTGTACCCGTTCCACGTCGAGGCGCCGGGGCGGAACGTCGTACAGATTGCCGAACAAGTCCGGCTGTTCCTTGCCGGCCGCGAGGGAAAGCCGTTCTACCTCCACGTCGGCTTCGCGGAGCCACACCGCGCCGCCCAGGGTTTCGGCAACGACGCCAAGAAGGCCGACGGCATCCCTGCCGTGACGTTCGATCCCAACACCGTCACACTCCCCTCGTTCCTGCCCGACAACACCGAAACCCGTGGCGAGTGGGCGGGCTACTTGCAGGCCGTCGCCCGGCTCGACCACGGGGTCGGGCTGGTGCTCCGCGAGTTGGACGCGGCCGGCGTGCTGAACGACACGCTCGTCATTTTCCTGAGCGACAACGGCCCGCCGTTCCAGGGCGCGAAGACGACCCTGTACGACCCCGGCGTGCACCTGCCGCTGATCGTCCGCCGCCCGGCGACGAAGCACGCCGCCACCTGCTCCGCCATGGCAAGCTGGACCGACATCACGCCCACGATTCTGGATTGGGCCGGCGTCTCCGCGCCGAAAGGACTGCCCGGCCGTTCGGTCCTGCCGGTGCTGGCGCAGGAGAACCCGGAGCGCTGGAACCTGGTATTCGGGTCACACCAGTTCCACGAGATCACCATGTACTACCCGATGCGGATGGTCCGCTCGCGGACGCACAAGTACATCCTGAACTTAGCGCACGGGCTGGAGGTGCCGCACGCGAGTGACCTGTGGGCGTCGCCGACGTGGCAGGGTGTGATACGGCGCGGCGATCGGCTGTTCGGCCGGCGGACGGTGGCCGCGTACCTGAACCGGCCGCGGGAAGAACTGTACGACCTGAGCGCCGACCCGGACGAGCTAAGAAACCTCGCGGCCGACCCGGCCTCGGCGGCGGTACTGGCACAAATGCGGACGAACTGTCGGGCGTGGCAGGAGGCGACGGCCGACCCGTGGGTCGTGAAGTACCGGCACGAGTAGGCGCGCGAAACGCCCGGGGACGCTGGTCCCCGGGCTCGGGTCGGCGGCTCAGTTGGTGGTCTTCTTGCCGCCGCGCTTGAACGTGATCTCGGTCACGGCCCCGTCGGTGACGGTGATCTCGAACTTGGCCTTCCCGGCGGCCTTCTCGTTGCCGAGGATCTTCGCGGCGTTTTCCGCGTCGCCTTCCTTCTTGTTCCCGTCCTTGTCCACGGTCACGTACTTGGTCTTCTCGGTGAGCTTGTACGTCGCCTCCTTGCCGTCCTTGTCCTTGACCGTGACCTCCTTCTTGCCGCCGTCGTACTTCACCAGCGTGACCGGGTCGGCGACGACCACGCCCGCGGCGAACAGGGCCATAACGGCAGCCAGCAGCATCTTCCGCATCGTGAATCTCCTGGGGAGGGGAACACGACCGTAGGCCGTGTTCCAGGTTGTTGGACGGTCGAACCCGGGCGTCGATTCAAGCGGGGTCGGCGACGCACCGACATGGTATGATTCCCCAACCCCGTGTCCCCGGGCCGGTTCCGCGGGCGAGGAGTTTTCATCGTGCTCACATCGTTTCGCCCGTCGGCCGCGGCCCTCGCGTTCGGTCTCGCCATCCTCGTCACGGCGTCGGCGCAACCCCCGGAGGTCGAGGACGTCAAGCCGAAGCTGAAGAAGATTGTGGTGGACGACCCCGAGCCGCTGCCGCCGACGGGGGCGCCGGCCGGGCCATCCGGCGACCCGTCCGTGAGGCTCGACGAGGTGGCGGCCGCGGCCAAGGCGGCGTCCAACCCGGCGCTCAAGGCCGCGCTCGAGAAGTACGTCGTGCCGTTCGACAAGCTGATAATCGCGGGCGGGTCCGTGCGGGTGAAGCCGATCCCGGTTCACAAGAGCGGCGGGCTGCCGGCGGAGTTCGGGGTTCAGGAACTGGGTCCGACCGGCGCGCCGGCGGCGAACAAGAACGTGGCGAAGGCCGAGGTGAAGCGGATCGATCACTTCGAAGAGTTGGCCGTGATCGAGGCCGACCTGTGGCTGAAGCGGGCCGGCGGGCCGGACAACGGCCCGCCGCCCGAGTACGTGGCCGCGGCCGAGAGGCTGCTCGCCGCCGCGCTCCGCTACCACGACTACGCCAAGGCCAACAACCTCCGCACGGGCAAACAGTGGGACGACGTCCGCCGGCCCCTGTTCGAGAAGCTGAAGGAGGCCCGCGTCCGCGAACTCCGGCAGGCGACCGCGGCCGGTGAATGGGCGCGGGTCCGCGACGCCGCCGGCCGGATGCTCGCCGCCTACCCGAACGACCCGGTCATGGCGAAGGAGGCCGCCGAGGCCCGCGTCGCGGAGGCCGAGCGACTGATGAAGACGAAGCAGTTCGCCGACCAGGTGACCGCCCGCGAGCTGCTCGACGACTTCGAGGCCCGTTACCCCGGCGCCGGCGGCGAGCCGGCGAAGCGGGCTCGCAAGGAACTGGCCGACGAGGCCCAGCGGTTCTTCGTGCTCGCCCGGGCCGACAAGGCCAACGGCAACCCCGTCCGCGCCCGCGACTACGCCCGCCAGGCGGAGGCGCTCGACCCGAACCTCCCCGGGCTCCGCGACCTCGCCCGCGAACTCGGCACCGGATCGACGACGCTCACCGTCGGGGCGCGGGTCTTCCCCGAGCGGCTGAGCCCGGTGACTGCGCGGTTCGACAGCGAACGGCACGTCGTGGAACTGCTGTTCGAGTCGCTGCTGGACGAGGTCCCCGACCCGAACGGGGGCTCGCGCTACCGGCCGGCGGTGGCGCTGAGGATGCCGGCCGTCATCCCGGGCGGGCGCGAGCTGGGCGTGCGGTCGTTCCCGCCGCGCGGCGACCAGGAGCCGGGGTTCGACTCCAGCGACGTGGCCGAGACGGTGAAGCTGTACCGGACGCGGCCGGAGTTGTGGGCCGGGTACTCGCTACCCTGGCTCCGCGACCTGCCGACGCCGACCGGTCCTGCTGGCGTCCGAATTAGCTTCCAGCACGGCCACCCCGACCCGCGGGCGCTGCTGACGTTCAAGCTCCTCCCCGCGACGTGGCTGACTCGTAACAACCGACGCGTAGACGACGCCGACTTCTCCGCGCGGCCGGTCGGCACCGGGCCGTTCCGCGTCAGCGGCGTCACTGTGGACGCCAAGACCGGCGGCAAGACGTTGACACTGATCGACAACCCGCACTTCAGCCGCACCCGCGACCGCGCCGGCCTGCCGTACCTGCACGAGGTGCGGTTCGTCGATGTGTCAAAGATCGCCGACCCGTTCGCCGAGTTCCGCGGCGGCCGGCTGAACGTCCTTCCGGACCTGACGCCCGCGGAGTTGACCCGGGCGTTGAACCAGAACTCGGCCGAACTCGGGGGGCAGGGGCAGGTGTACACGGCCGCCACGAACCGCCGCGTGTACGTGCTCGCGCTGAACCACCGGCGGCCGCCGTTCCAGAGCCGCGACCTCCGCCGCGGGCTCGGGCTGTCGATCGACCGGGACGGCATTCTTCAAGACGTCTACGGCACGGTGCCCGGCCCCTACCGGCGGACGACGGGACCGATGTCCGGGCCGTACCCGCCGGGGTCGTGGGCGGCGACGAAGGGGACCGGCGGGCTACCGACGCCGCTGATGGACCGGACGCAGGCGATCGTCCACTTCGCCCGCTACCTCGCGGCGCCGGCGGCCCCGCGGTCGTTGAAGCTGGCGTACCCGACCGGCGACCCGGTGGCCCAGGGGGCGTGCGAGAAGATCAAGGCCCAGGTCGAGTCGCTGTTCAAGGACGCGGCCGCGGGGAGCCGGCTGACGCTGGAGTTGGAGCCGCGCGAGCCGCGCGACTTCCTCCGGCACGTCGAATCCGAGCAGCGGTTCGACATCGCGTACATGCCGTTCGACTACCCGGACGACTGGCACCCGTTCGGCCTGGCGGCGTTCCTCGACCCGGACGCGGCCGGCCGCGACGGGCGGAACGTGACCGGGTTCCTGTCGCTCGGCACCAACCCGGACGAGAAGGACCGCGAACTCGGCGGCGAGCTCGCAGCGTTCCGCGAGCACCGCGACTACGCCGGCGACCTGGCGCCGCGGGCGCAGCGGGTTCACACGCAGTTCAACGAGCGGATGCCATTCGTGCCGCTGTGGCAGCTCGACCGGCACACACTGGTGTCGGGGAAGCTGCGGGTCGTACTCGACGAGACCGGCGACGTGGTGACCGCGGAGCGGCTGAACCCCGCGGTGCTGTTCCACAACGCGGCGCGGTGGAAGATGGAATAGTCTTCGCCGCAAGCGGCGGCAGAGTTCACTTCAGCAACTGCTCCGCCAGCTCGCGCGCCTTAGCGAGCGCCTCCGGCAGCTTCGCCGCGTCCTTGCCGCCGGCCTGCGCCAGGTCGGGCTTGCCGCCGCCGCTGCCGCCCGCGACCGCCGCCACCTGCTTCACCACGTCGCCGGCCTTCACGCCCTTCTTGACCAGATCGGGCGTCATCGCCGCGAGGAACGGCACCTTCCCGCCCTCCTCCGTCCAGCCGAACACCACGAACGACGCCCCCACCTTCTGCCGCACGCGATCGACCTGCGTCCGGGCCGCGTCCGTCGTCGTGCCGTCGGGCAGCTGGCCGACCACGACCGTCGCGCCGCCGAGCGTCGGGGCCGCCTCCAGCAACTTGTCCACGACGCCGCCGAGGTCCGCGGCGGCACCCTTCTTCAGCTGGTCCTGGAGCTTCTTCACCTGCTCCTGAAGCGCGTCGATGCGGGCGGGGAGTTCGTCCGGCTTGCACTGGAACCGCCCCGTGAGTTCGTCCAGCACCGTGCCGCGGGCCTGCGCGTCGGCGTAGGCGGCGCGGCCGGTCACGGCGGTGACGCGACGCACGCCCTTCGCCACGGCCTCCTGCGACACCAGCTTGAACAGCCCGATCGTGCCCGTCCGCGGGACGTGCGTGCCGCCGCAGAACTCGACCGACATGTCGGCGGTGAGGTGGGCCGGGTTGTCGGTGCCGACCATCACCACGCGCACCGGGTCCGGATACTTCTCCCCAAACACCGCCCGCACGCCCGGCAGCGACTTCGCCTCCGCGAGCGGCATCGCAGCCGCCTGCACCACCTGGTCGCGGATGATGCCGCGGTTCACGCGGTCCTCCACCTCGCGCAGCTGCTCGGCGGTCAGCGGCTTGTCGTGGGTGAAGTCGAAGCGCGTCTTGTTCTCGTCCACGAGGCTGCCGCGCTGGTCCACGTCGCCGCCGAGCACCTGGCGCAACGCCAGGTTCATCAGGTGCGTGGCCGTGTGGTTCCGCATCACGTCCACGCGGCGGCCGACGGACTGGTTCAACAGCACGCGGTCGCCGACGGCCAGGGCGCCGGCGTCGAGCGTCCCCACGTGCAGCACCGTCTCGCCGAGCCGCTGCGTGTCCTCGACCTCGAACGAGGCCCCGGCGGTGCTCGTGATGATCCCCTGGTCGCCGACCTGCCCGCCCTGCTCGGCGTAGAAGCCGGTCCTGTCCAGCAGCAGCGCCACCGAGTCGCCCGCGGTCAGCGTGCCGGTGCACACCACGGCATTGTCCTTGACCCACCCGACGACAGTCGCCTCGACCTGGGCGTAGCTGTACTTGGCGGCGTCGTCGGTCGCCGGCAACTCGCCCTGAATCGCGGCCGTCACGAACTTCTTCGCGTGCCCCCGGGCGGCGCCGCGGGCGTCGTCCATCGCCTTCTCGTAACCGCCCACGTCCACGCTCAGGCCTTGCTCCTGGGCCATCTGCTGCGTGATGTCGATGAGGACGCCGTACGTGTCGTGCAGCTTGAACGCCTCCGGGCCGCTCACGACCGTGCGGCCCTCGCGCCGCATCGTCTCGACCAGCCCGTTGAACAGCTTGATCCCGCGGGTCAGCGTCCGCAGAAACGCTTCTTCCTCGTCGAAGATCGCACTCCGCACCTTCGCCGGGTTCGCCTTCAACTCGGGGAACGGGCCGCCGAACAACTCGACCACCGTCGGCACCAGCGCGTGCAGGAACGGCTCCTTCGTGCCGAGCACCTGCGCCCCGTAGCGCTCGGCGCGGCGGAGGATGCGCTTCAGCACGTAGTTCCGGCCGTCGTTGCCGATCGCGGCGCCGTCGGTCAGCGCGAACGTCAGCGTCCGGATGTGGTCGGCGATGACGCGGTAGGCGGTGTCCTTCAGGTCGTCGAGCACGCCGCCGTACGGGGCCGCGCCCGTCACCTTCTGGATGGCCGCGAAGATCGGCTGGAACACGTCCGTGTCGTAGTTGCTGTTCTTCCCCTGGATCACCTTCGTGATGCGCTCGAAGCCCATGCCCGTATCGACGTGTTGGGCCGGCAGCGGGGTGAGGCTCTGGTCCTCGTTGCGGTTGAACTGAATGAACACCAGGTTCCAGATTTCGATGACCTGGTCCGAACTCGCGTTCACCAGCTTGGCGCCGCTCTTGTCGGGCGTGGCGTCGTAGTGCACCTCGGTACACGGGCCGCACGGGCCGGTCGCGCCCATTTCCCAGAAGTTGTCCTTCTTGTTGCCGAGGTGGATGCGCTCCGGCGGCACGCCGACGGCCTTCCAATACCCCGCCGCTTCGTCGTCGCGCGGGATGCCGTTGGCCGGGTCGCCCTCGAACACGGTGACGTGCAGCCGCGTCGGGTCGATCTTCCACACGTCGGTGAGGAGTTCCCACGCCCAGGCGATGGCGTCCTTCTTGAAGTAGTCGCCGAAGCTCCAGTTCCCGAGCATCTCGAAGAACGTGTGGTGGTACGTGTCCTTCCCCACGTCGTCGAGGTCGTTGTGCTTGCCGCCGGCGCGGATGCACTTCTGGGTGTTGGCGACGCGCGCGACCGGCGGCTTCTCGGTGCCGAGGAAGTACGGCTTGAACTGGTTCATGGGCTCGACGGCACGTTCGCGTGCCCGTGCTTCTTGCAGAAGAAATCGACGAACTGCTTGCGGATGTCGGACGACGAGAGCATCGGCCCCTCGGGGTGGGTCGCGGTATCCGATCAGGACACGAATTCGGCTGAAAAGTTCAAGGGGTCCGGGCGGGCGGCGGGGGTGCGTCGGAATGCCGGAATTTCCGGGAATCCGTGTTTGACCCGCGGGGCGCGGGGCCGTATCGTTCAACCCCAAGCGACCGTTCGTACCACCATCACCCCGAGCCCCGGTGCAGCGATGGCCCGCAGCCGCGACGACGACTACGACGACGACTACGACGACCGCCCGGCCAAAAAGCGGCGGCGGGACGACGACGACGACTACGACGACCGCCCCTCACGCCGCGGCGGTGGCGGCGCGATGGGCCCGCTGGACAACATGTACGCGAACACGAACATCGTCGTCCTCATCCTGTTCGCCCTGTGCTGTAACGGGATCGCCACCATCCTTTCATTGATCGCCTACCTCACGGCCAAGGACCCGACGGCGAAGTCGAACGCGCTCATCACGCTCATCATCGCCGGGCTCCTGACGGTGGTTGCCGTCGGCGCGCAGATCATGCTCGGAGTCGCCGGCGGCCTTCAGGGGGCTCGCTGAGCCGTGGCCGCCCCCGCCGCCGAGGGGCGGCTCACCCGGTTCGCCGTTCGCGGGGGCTTGCTCGCCCTCGCGGCGGCGGCTGCGGGGTTCGTGTACCTCCTCGCAACCGTCCGCCCCGGCGAAGACACCTTCTACCTGCGCTGTCAGTTTCACACCCTCACCGGCCTCCACTGCCCGGGGTGCGGAACGACCCGCGCGCTCCACGCCCTACTCAACGGCCGGCCGCTCGACGCCGTCGCGTACAACGCCCTGTTCCCGTTCGTCCTGCCGGTCGTGGTGTGGGCGTTCATCCACTCCGTAAGGGTGTCGCGTGGGTCGGCCACGGCGGATCGGGGCCGGTATGCGCGGTACGGCTTCCGCATCCTCGTCGTCGTCGTCATCGCCTACGGGGTTCTGCGGAACCTTCCCTGGTACCCGTTCACGCTCCTCGCCCCGCATGAACTCTAGCGGACACGCCCACACCTGGAGACGCGATGGCCCGATCGCGCCGGACTGACGACTGGGATGACGACGACGACGACCTGCGGCGAAAGCCGAGTCGTTCGGGACAGGCCGACGTGCTGGGCGTGGCCGGGCTCGGGTTTGGGATCCTCGGGGCGCTCTGTCTGGTGCTGGGATGCGTGACCTGCGGGCTGACTTTCTACGGCGTGGCGCCATTCGCGGCAGTCGGAACGTGTTGCAGTGCGTACGGCCGGGGCCCCGTGCGTGTGGCGGGGTTGATCGTGAACATCGTGACGCTGATTCCGGGCATCCCGATCTTCGGGTTCATGGTGTTCGGGATTGGCATGGACCTGGTCGTCCCGCCGCGTCAGGGGAACTGACGCCCGCTCGGGGCGTTGCCAGCCCGTCGCGCGGGAACTCGCCCGACCGGTGAGTCGTCACCCCCTGACAGCGGCGTACACGTCCCGCAGCGGTACGCCGTGTTCGCGCGCGACGCGGGCGCAGTCCTCATACTCCGGCGTCACGATCACGAAGCCGTCGCGGCGGCCGCGCTTCGCCCGCACCGGCCCCCACGATGTGTTCACCGTCACCGCCTCGCGGGCTAGCTTCGTCCGCCGCGCCGTCGTGCGGCGGACGCCGAACGTGCCCGTCTCGCGGAACAGAATTTCCTCCAGTTCGCCCACGCGCCCGGGCTCCGCGATCACGCTCAGCAGCACGCCTGGCCGGTTCTTTTTCATCTGGATCGGCACCACGAACACGTCCAGCGCCCCGGCCGCGAGTAGCCGTTCAAAGCAGTAGCCGACGACCTCCGCGGGGCAGTCGTCCAGGTTCGTTTCGAGGACCGCCACGGTGTCGGTTTCGTCCCTCGACCGTCGCCCTTCGTCCTCCGGCGCCGCCGTGCCCACCCACAGCCGCAGGATGTTCGGCTGTTCGAGGAAGTCCTTCGTGCCGGCGCCGTGGCCGATTCGCTCGATGGTCATCGCCGGCGCAGCGGTGAACTCGGTCACCACCGCCGTGAGGATCGCCGCGCCCGTCGGCGTCGTCAGTTCGCCCTTCACGCTACTCGGCGCGAGCGGGACGCCCTTCAGTAACTCGGCCGTGCCCGGCGTCGGGACGGGCATGACGCCGTGGGCGCATTTCACGGTCCCGGTGCCCGTCGGCACGGGGGAACTGGTGAACCGCCCGACGCCCAGGAGGTCGAGGCCGACGGCCGCGCCGACGATGTCGGCGATGCTGTCGAGCGCCCCGACTTCGTGGAAGTGGACGCGCTCCAGCGGCATCCCGTGGGCCACCGACTCCGCCACCGCCACCTTCCGAAAGATGGCCGACGCCAACTCCCGCTGCCGCGGCGTCAGCGCCCCGCGGGCGAGGATGGCTTCCACGTCCGGGAGGAAGCGGTAGTCCTCCTGGTCGGCGGCCTCGACGGTGGCCTTCGTCGCCGCGAACCCGCACCGCTTCACCTTCTCCGCTTCGAGTCGGATCGGCAGGCCGAGCGAGTCGAGGGCGGCGCGGATCNNAGTCGAAGTGTGCGACGCGCAAGACGAACCCTCGGGTGTGGGCAGTGGGTATCGTATGCGGCTCGTGATTCGCTGCTCGCGGCGATGCATCGAGCGCGGTCTACCCGTCCGATTTCTCGCGCCTAAGATACCGCTCATCCTCGTCCTCCTCTCCCGGAGACAGCGCCTCGATGTCCAGTCCCCTCTCGGTCACCCGTCTGCTCGGCCTCGGCCTCACCCCCGGGAAGCTCCGCGGCCTCCAGCGGATCAGCAACCCGAACGGCACGCTGACGATGGTCGCCACCGACCAGAACAGTTCGATGATCTCCATGATGAAGAAGGCGACCGGCAAGGAGCCGACCTACGCCGAGGTGGCGGACGCCAAGGTCATGCTCTCCCGGGCGCTCGCCCCGCACTGCTCCGGCCTCCTCGTGGACGGCTACTACGGCTACTGGAGCACCGTGGCCGCGAACGCCGTCCCGGCCGGCACGGGCATCCTGATCCGCGTCGAGAAGTCGGGTGCGGACAAGAACAAGGCCGGCGCCCCGATGGGCGAGGTCGAGGCCGGCTGGGGCGTCGCCAAGATCAAGCGCTGCGGGGCCGACGCGGTGAAGCTGCTGGCCCAGTTCGAGCCGGGCGAGCCGGACAGCGCCGAGCACAACTTCGAGTTCACCCGCCGCATGTACGAGGAGTGCATCGAGCACGACATCCTGTTCCTCCTGGAGCCGATCCACTTCGCGTACAACGGCGAGAAGGATGATAGCCCGAGCAAGGTCGCCCGCAAGGCGCAGACGGTCATCGACTCGGCCAAGTTCCTGAGCCGGTACTGCGACATCTACAAGGCCGAGTTCCCCGGCACGTTCGGCCACGAGACGGACGCGCAACTGGTGGACAACCTGAAGCGGCTGAACGACGCCTGCGTGAAGCCGTGGGTGCTGTTGAGCGCCGGCGTGGACTACGACAAGTACAAGAAGCAGGTGGACATGGCGATGAAGGCCGGGGCGAGCGGCATCCTCGGCGGCCGGGCGTTCTGGAAGGAGTTCTTCACCTTCGCGAGCCCGGCCGAGCGCCAGAAGTTCGCCGAGACGGAGTGCGTCCGCCGGGTGACCGAGACGGACGCGATCGTGAAGGCCGGCACCCCGTGGTTCGCCAAGTACGGCCTCTCGACGGACGACCTGAGCGGCATCCGCGCGTCGGAGGGCTGGCACGCCCGCTACGGCGGCGGCACCGCGCCGGCCGGCGGCCCCGGCAAGGTGGACCCGAACGCGGTCTATTGAACAGAGGCCAGAGGACAGAAGTCAGAGGCCAGACTGCAGGAGCCCGGGGGACGACCCCGGGTTTCTGTTTTTCTGTCCACTGACTTCTGTCCTCTGACCTCTGTTCCCCGTCTACAATGGGGCAGCCCCAGCCAGGAGCCGCGATGGAGCCCCAGCCGACGCACACACCGGGCGGCATCGTTCACACGTACCAGAAGTACGACCCGGTCCACTTCCCCAGTCCCACCGCCCCGCCGCCGGACCTCGTGTCGCCGATGTTCGAGCACCTGCTCGAGTACGGCGACGCCGACGAGTTCACCGACGAGCAGCTCGCCAACGCCATCCGCCTCGACCCGTCGCAGCTCGCCGGGCTGGGGCCGAGCATTAACGCCCTCAAGGAGATGCTCCTCGAGCGCAAGCGGAAGCTTCTGGCGACCTACGAGACGGCGCACGCCCAGAAGCTCGCCGCGGGGGCATTCCGCGACGCGGCCCAGGGGCTGAAGCCGCCTCCCAAACTCGCCGACAAGTTCCACAAGGCTGTCCGCAACGAACAGCTTTACGACCTCGAACAGCTGTTCTTCCGCGTCGGCAACGACCGCGACCCGTTCGCCATGGGCATCGTGCTGGCGTCGGCGCGGCTCGGCGAGAAGTACCAGGTGGACGAGCTCGCGGGGAAGTACGCCTTCACCGGCCGTGAGAAGATGGACGTGCCGAAGGCGCTGGAAGTGAAGGAGGAGCTGGAGACGATCGACAAGCTGCTCAAGCAGCTGGAGGAGGCGAAAAAGACGGCCCAGCTCGCCATCATCGACATGGACGAGCTGGAGAACTTCGCCGACCCCGGCCAGATGGACCAGCTCCGCGCCCTGCAACAACAGCTCGAAGACTACATCAAGGAACAGGCCGAGCGGCAGGGGCTCGAAGGCGACGGCAACGGCAAGTACCGCCTCACGCCGAAGGCCATGCGGCTGTTCCAGAGCCGAGTGCTCACCCGTATTTTCAGTCAGCTGCAGGCGAGCCGCAGCGGCCGAGGCGAGGGGGCCGTCGAGACGCCGAAGACGAAGGCGTACGAGTTCGGCGACTCGGTCGCGCAGATGGACATTCCGGCGAGCATGGTGAACGCCCTGCTCCGCGACGGCCCCGGGACGCCGGTGCGAATGCGGCCGGACGACCTCGTCATCCACCGCACGAAGGTGAACCCGAAGGCCGCGACGTGCGTGCTGCTCGACATGAGCGGGTCGATGCGCTACGACGGCCAGTACGTGAACGTGAAGCGGATGGGCCTCGCGCTCGACGGCCTCATCCGCAGCGAGTACCCCGGCGACTTTCTCCAGTTCATCGAGATGTACTCGTTCGCCAAGCCGCGGCACGTCTCCGAGGTGGCGCACCTGATGCCGAAGCCGGTGACCATCTTCAGCCCGGTGGTCCGGCTCAAGGCCGACATGAGCAACCCGGACGTGAGTGAGATGCGCATCCCGCACCACTTCACGAACATCCAGTACGCGCTGCAGACGGCCCGCCGCTACCTCGCGGCGCAGGACACGCCGAACCGGCAGGTCGTCCTCATCACCGACGGCCTGCCGACCGCGCACTTCGAGGGGAGCACGCTGTTCCTCCTCTACCCGCCCGACCCGCGGACGGAGGAGGCGACGATGCGCGAGGCGCTGTTGTGCCAGCGCGAGGGAATCACGATCAACATCTTCCTGTTGCAGGTGTGGAACCAGAGCCGCGAGGATTTGCAGTTCGCTTACCGGCTCGCGGAGACGACGAAGGGCCGCGTCGTCTTCACCGCGGGGAAGGACTTGGACCGCTACGTGATCTGGGACTACATCCAGCGGCGGAAGCAGATCGTGTCGTAAGCCGGGCGAGCCGCCCGCCGCCAGGCGGCGGGTGTTTCACCGCACGCGGTTCACCCGGGGCCTGACGGCCCTCGGCTCGCCAGGCTTTCCGCCTCCGCGCGAAGCGCTTCCTGCTCCTCGAACGTGTCGCCGTCCATCACCGTGTTGTCGATGTACACCGCCTTCCCCGCGCCGCTGTACCCCGGACCGAGTACGTCGATGACCGTCGGTCGCGTCTGCGGGGTGTGCGGCGGGCGGAAGTAGCCTTCCACCACGACCGCCTCGTCGCGGTAGTCGGGATACTGCATCAACAGGTCGTGCAGCTTCCGCAGCCGGTAGTGCGGGATGGTCGCGTACAGGTGGTGCGGCAGGTGGTAGTCCTGGCCCATCGGGAAGACCGCGAAGCGGATCGCCGGGGCGACCAGGAACGTGCGGGTGTTCGTGAGCCAGCCGCGACCGCCGTTGCCGTGCTGCACGATCTGCCGGAGAATCATGAAGAACGCGAACGACGTGAACAGCGGCACTAGCCACAACAGCACGTAGTAGCCGACGTAGGGCGAGCCGGTCATCTTCTGCGTGAACGTCAGGCCGGCGAAAACGCCGGTGATGAAGCCCACCCGCAGGATCGACGTGTACCGCGCGTGAACGACCGGGTGCAACCGGCTCTGGTGGTACTTGTCGTTCGGCAACTTCAGGAACACGCCGCTCACGATTAACCACAGTACCGCGGGGACGGCGAGCAGGAGCCACGCTTCGTCGGACGCGAAGAAGAGCCCGGCGAGCGTGCCCACGAGCGCCAGCAGGTAGACGACGCCGACGCGGACGGCCCCCTTGCTCGGCTTCTTCCCCTTGAACAGGTACGGGTTCGAGTCGGCGCCGGTGGCGTTGTAGCGCGCCCGCACACGCATGAAGCGGATCAGCCGGAACGGCCAGAGCTGCCGCAACAGGGCGCGGATGGCCTCCGGGCGTTCCACCGGGAAATCGAGCCAGTGGCCGCTGGTCTTGAGTTGCGACACGTCCGGGTCGCGGTCCGGGTCGTTGACGAACTGGTGGTGCGCGAGGTGTTGCAACCGGTAGTGGTAGATGCTGCTGAACAGCGGGAACATCGTGAGCAGGTCGGTCGCCAGGTCGTTCAGGTAGCGGCCGCGGAACAGGATGTGGTGCGAGCCCTCGTGCGCCAGCCCGGTCAGTTGGTGCTGCCCGGCACCGACCAGCACGATGGCCAGCACCGCGACGGGGACGTTGAGCAGCCACGGCAGCCCGAGAGCCTCACGGCTCTCGAAGAACCACACGGCTCCGCCGAGCACGGCCGCGAGGTACAGGTACGTGCGTGCGAGGTAGTACCAGTTGGTCAGGTTGTCGGTCCGCCGCAAGTCCTGGAGCGCGGCCTTGAGGGCCGGGTCGCTCAGGGACTTCGGCGGCGCGTCGGCGAGGCTCATGCGGGGTTCCCGGCGGCGTACAACTTCTTGACCTTGCGGGCGATCAGCCAGTTCGTCAGGCGCGGGAAGTAGCGGTTGAACCGCAGCAACCGGCGGGCCTCGGAGCCGAGTACCGTCTCGGTCTTGTTGGTGCGGACCGCCGCGACAATCCCCGCGGCGACTTCCTCGGGCTTCATCCCGTCAGCGAAGCGCAGATCGGCCTTCCCGTCCACGCGAATCCAGTTCTTGTCGAAGCCGCTGTCGGTCATTCCGGGCACCACGGTGAGCGTGTCCACGCCGAACCGGGCGAACTCGCCACGCCACGCCTCGGACATGCCGACCAGCGCGAACTTGCTCGCCGAATACTCCGGCCACGCCGGCATCCCCTTCCGCCCGCACATCGACGTGACGTTCACCACGCACGGCTGCACGCCGTTCTCCAGGTGCGGCAGCGCCGCCCGCGTGAGTTCGACGGGGCCGAAGAAGTTCACCTCCATCACCCGCCGGGCGATGTCCTCGGTCGAGGTCGAGAAGTGCCCCCAACTGCCGATGCCGGCGTTGTTCACGAGGATGTCGAGTCCACCGAACGCGGTCACCGCGGCGTCCACGAGGCGGCGGCGGTCGTCGGCGTTGGTGATGTCGGTCGGGACGACGACGTATTCGCCCGTGGGAAGACCGCGAACCACCTTGTCGAGGGCGTCGCGGTCGCGGGAGGCGAGGGCGACGCGGCAGCCGGCGGCGCCGAGGGCCGCGGCGGTGGCGCGGCCGATGCCCCCCGACGCCCCCGTCAGGATTACCCGCTTGCCGGTCAACTCGCGCGTCATGATGCGGCCCCGTCTCGGTCCTCCCAGTTTACCGGGTGGCTGCTCGAAACCGCGTACCATCCCCGCCCCTGCGCCCCCACACTGCCGGACGTGCCCCGATGCGGTGGCTCCTGATCGGCTACATGTTCCTGTTCATCGACCGGCCGTTCGAGGTCTGGCCGTGGCTCGGCGACTTACACGTCGAGCGCGTCTACATGCTGTTCACGATGGCCGTGTGGGCCGCGTACCCCGGCAAGCGCTGGCTCCCCAACGCCCAGCACGCCGCCTACGCGCTGTTCGCCGGCGGCGTCGTCACGGCCTGGGCGCTCAGTCCGTGGGCCGACAAGGGGATGCCGACCGTCGAAGACTGGTTCAAGATCGTCGTCTTCTACGTGCTGCTCGTCACCACCGTCCACGACGAGAAGGGGCTGAAACACGTCGCGGTCGGGTTCCTGTGCGTGATGGGGCTGTACCTGCTGCACTCGTTCCGCGAGTACCTCGGCGGCCGGCACACGTACCGCATGGGGATCGCCCGCATGGTCGGCGTCGATACCACGCTCGGCGACCCGAACAGCTTCGGAGCCAGCATCATCTACGCCCTGCCGGTCGTGGCCGCGCTGTGGCAGTCGAACCTCGGCGGGCGGCTCGGCAAGTTCACCGTCGCCGGGTACGTGGGGCTGTCGAGCCTGTGCATCCTCCTGACGGGGTCGCGCGGCTCGCTCGTCGGGCTGATCGTGTGGTTCGGCCTCATCGTGTGGGGGACGCGCTACCGTGCGCGGGCGGCGCTGGCGCTCGTCGTCGCGGCCCCGCTGGCGTTCGTGGCGCTGCCGGACTCGTTACAGAACCGGTTCGAGACGATCATCAACCCGGACGTCGGCCCCGCAAACGCCCGCGAGTCCGGCGAGGGGCGCATCGTCGGCTTCTTCACCGGCCTGGACCTGTGGGCCAAGAGCCCGCTCACCGGCGTCGGCCCCGGCGTGTGGCGGGTGGCCACGGGGAGCAAGGTCGAGTCGCACAACCTGTACGGCCAACTCGTCGGCGAGACCGGCACCGTGGGGCTGCTCGGCTTCGTCGCCGTGGTGGCGGGCTTCTGGGTGAACCTGCGGGCGGTCAAGCGGATGCGGGCGTCCCTGCCGCCGGAGCAGCAGAACGACTTGATCTTCACGCTGCCGCGGGCCGTCGGCGTGGCGGTGTTCCTGCTGCTGTTGATGGGGGCGGTGGGGCACAACCTGTTCCGCTTCACCTGGCTGTGGTTCGGCGGGTTCCTCATCATCGCCCGCCACTGCGCCGCCCGCCGCGTCGCCGGATACGAGGCCGAGTGCGCGTGGGCGGAAGCGGACGAGGAAGCGACCGCCGACGGGTGGGTGATGCACCCGGCACACGCCCGGTAGCCGCGCGGGCGCTTGCCTCCGGCGGGCGGTTCGGCAACAATACGGTGGTTTGCCGTTCCGCGCAGGGGGCCGCCGTGACCGTCCGCCGCAGGCTTCCCGGCGCGTTCGCCGTTCTCATCGCCTCTCTCTCGCTCGTCACGTCCGCCCGAGCCCAGGATCGCCGCGATCCCACTACCGAAGACATCAAGCAGCGACTCGAGGCGTTCCTCAACCGCAACCGCGCTGGCGGCGGCCCGCAGGGGCTTCCCGAGGGAATGACGCCGGAGAAGTTGGCGGAGATCGCACGACTGCTCGGCATCAACCCGGCCGGTGCCGATGGGAAGCTGACGCCACAGCAACTCGACCAACTCCGGGGCAAGCTCCAGAACGGCCGCCCGCCCGTCAACCGGAAGGACCAGAAGGACGGCCTTCCGCCCTTCGAGCTCGAACCACGCGACAACCCGCGGTTCGACCCGAACGGCAAGGCGAATCCCGGCCCTGGGCCCGAGATCCCGCCGAAAAAGGTACCGGAACGAAACCCGAAAGCGGTCGCCCCTCCCGACCAGGTCGAACCGCGCCCCCAGCCGAAGTTCCCAGAGCCGGGCGTACCCAACAAGAACGACGTGCCGCCGGGGCCGGGACGGCGGATGCCCGACGGGAAGGACCCGGGCGTCGAGTTGCCGCCGTGGGAGAAGCCGGAGAGCCCGCAAGACAAGGCTCGGCAGGCGGCCGCGGCGGTGTGGGAAAAGAGCGTCGGCCCGCTCGACGAGACGCCGGCCGTCAAGAAAGCGCTGTTCGACATCGTCGACGGCAGCGGCGACCTCAAGGGGCCGGACGGCGAAGGGCTGTGGGACTCGCTCACGAAAGACCTGGGCGAAGGCAAGGGCCTCGGCGACCTTTTCAGCGGGCTCGACACCGGCGGCGACTGGAACCTCGGCGGCGCCGACTGGTCGTTCCCGAAGCTGAACTGGAACTTCAACTGGGGGAGCAGCCGCCCACCCGATATCGGCCCGGCAGGCCCTCCGCGCGAGAGTTGGTTTTCGAAGTGGCGGCGGTCCCCCTCGACCTCGTCGTCCGGTTCGTCGCCCGGTTCATCATGGTTCAGCGGGTGGAAGGCGCCGCGGTGGAACATCGGCATGCCCTCCCTGGACGGGACGTGGTGGCCGCTCCTTTTCGTGATCGCGGCGCTGGTGGGCGGCGTCTTCCTGTGGAAGTGGCTGTCCCGACGCGGGATCGACCCGACGCGGATCGACCCTTACGCCCTCGGACCGTGGCCGGTAGACCCACACCACTTGCAGACGCGGCAGGATGTGGTGACCGCGTTCGAACACATGAGCGTGCTCCTGTGCGGCCCGATCGCCAAAACCTGGACGCACACGACGATCGCCGGGGCGTTGTCGGATCTGGCGATGGCCGAGCCGCAGCGTGCGCTGATGTTGGCGCGGTTGTACGAGCTCGCTCGGTACACCCCGGTCGAGGAGCCCCTGACGACCGCGGAACTCGCCGAGGCCCGCCGCCTGGTCTGTCGGTTGGCCGGGTTCAGCGACGATTGAATCACAACAGCCGTCGGGCGAGCGGTTTAGCGAATTCATTCAAGCCACCGCCGGCGGGAACAAACTTTCTTACAGGCCACTCAATGCTTCTGGGACGGGGTGTCCCTGTTCCGTAGAACCAAGCATCCCCGACCGAGAGACGGCGAGTCGAATGTCAACCCCCCGGCTACTTCTGACGCTCTTTGCGGTACTTGTGCCGGCACCGGCATGGGGCCAACAGGACGCGCCGGAGCCGAGGCGGATTAGCCGTCAGGGTACGGAGGTGTTCCGCTGGCTGCTCGACCGGGCCGGGCTGAAGCCACTCACCGACACCGAGCAGTCCCGTGTGATCCTGCGCCGCGACTTCGGCGACACGGTCGTGGTCCTGTTCGGAAGGTGGAACAACGCCTTCCCGGCCGGTCAGCACATCCCGCTGTGGGTGACTGCGGCCGTGGAAAACGGCGGGGCCGTGTTGGTGGCCACGAGCGAGGCAACCTCACTCACGCCGGGCGGCTCGCTGCCCCACATCCGCTTCGCCGGTACTCGCGTGTACACGCCCCGTCCCCCGGTCGGCCCGTGGCTGGTGCTAAACCAGAACGAGGTCGAGCAATTCGCGGTGCCGTTCGACCCACCGATCGGCGGCGGTCCGGAGTGGGAGTTGTTCGGCGGCGAGCGCCCGTTGCGCCGCGTGGTTAACGAACTCCCGTCGGCGTTGTTCGGGCTCAGGGGGACGACTCTCAAGCCCCTCGCCGGGTTCCCGCCGAACGCCCAGTTCCGCGGCGGCCCCGGCTTCGTGACCCAGACGGACAGCGTCTTCGCCGCCGGCGCGGCCGCGCGCCACCCGCGGACGTTCCGCGACTTCCGCTTCCTCGCGGTGGCCGATGAGGCCGTCTTCCACAACGCGCAGATGGTCGCCGGCGACGAGGCGGGGCCGACGGACAACCTCGAGTTCGCCGACCGGGCGATCCGGTTCCTGACGGAGGAGGACGGACGACAACAGCGGACGAAGTGCCTCCTGGTCGTGAACGGTGAGGTAGTTCGTAACTACGACGAGTTGAACCAGATGCTGCGCCCGCCGCTGCCGCCGCTGCCGAAGCTCGACTGGGCGAAGGTGCAGCCGAAGCTCGTGGACCTCGGGAATCACCTCCTCGACAAGGTTCAGGAGAACAACATCCCGAACCAGGTGCTCGCGGGGAAGAACCCGGACGCGCCGCGGAGTTGGTACCGCTACCTCCTCGGTGTCGTGCTGACGCTGGCCGGAATCTGGGCGGCAATGAAGCTGGTGCGTAGAGTGTGGGGGGCGCGGGAACCGACCGACCTGGCCGGCGCCCCACCGGGCGGCCGACCACCGCCGCCTCCGGATGGGGCCACCGGCGTGTTCGGACGCCGCGGCAAGGAACTCGCCACGCGCGACAACTTGCTCGAGCCGGCCCGTGCCGCCTGCCGCGACTTCTTCGACAGCGTCGGGCGCCCGCCCGAGCCCGGCCCCCGGCTGCCGAAGGTGGTCATCTCGGACGTGGTGCGGAAGCCGGAGACGCTGCGACAGGCGCTCCGGGACATCTGGGCGGTGGCCTACGGCCGGCCGACACCGGTGTCGGCGATGCGGTGGGCGGCGCTGGAGCCGCTGCTGGCGCGGGCGCTGGCCGCTCACCGTGACGGGAAGTGGCGGTTCGTTGAGGCCGAGGCCTGGCCGGACGTTTCGACGCGATCGAGGGGCGAGGAATGAGCGTGGCCCACTCTGTGAACTCCGACCCCGGCGCACACCCGTCGTCGCTCCCGGCCCGGGAGCTGGCCCAACAGGCGAGCGAGATTTCGCGGAAGGTGACAGCCGAGGTCGCCCGCGTGGTCGTCGGCGCCGAGGACGTGACGAAGCAACTCCTCATCGCGTTGCTGGCCGGCGGCCACGTTCTGCTGGAGGGCGTTCCCGGTGTGGCGAAGACGACGCTGTCGAAGGTCTTCGCCCGGCTCCTCGGCTGTCAGTTCAACCGCGTGCAGTTCACCCCGGACTTGCTGCCGTCGGACGTGACCGGCACCAGCATCTACGACCGCAACAAGAACGACTTCGTGCTCCGGCACGGGCCGATCTTCACGCAGGTATTGTTGGCCGACGAGATCAACCGCGCCCCGGCCAAGACGCAGGCGGCACTCCTCGAGGCGATGCAGGAGTACCAGGTGACGGTGGACGGGCAGACGATCCCGCTACCCCGGCCGTTCCTGGTGATGGCGACGCAGAACCCGGTCGAGCAGGAGGGCGTGTACCGCCTCCCTGAGGCCCAGCTCGACCGCTTCCTCCTGCGCGTCGAGATGGGCTACCCCGGGTTCCACCACGAGGTGAACCTGCTGAAGCTGCACAGCAAGCCGACGGTGGACGTGCAGCCGCTGTTCGACCCCGACCTGATCCTGAGTTTGCAGTCGAAGTTGCCGCACGTGTACGGCAACGAGGCGCTGTACCCGTACATCGTGCAGTTGGCCGAGGAGAGCCGCAAGCACCCGGACGTGTCGCTCGGGGCGAGCCCGCGGGCGGCGCTGAACCTGCTCCGCTGTGCCCGCGCCCGGGCGGTGTTGGAAGGCCGGCACTACTTCACTCACGAGGACGTACAGGCCATCGCCTACGGCGTACTCGGCCACCGCCTCATCCTCCGCCCCGAGGCCGAGATCGAGGGCACGGCCGTCGCCGACGTGGTTCGAGACGTGATGGCCGCCGTCCCAGTCCTGGAGAAGGAGTAGCCGGGGATGCTGACCGCCCGCGGCTACTGGTTCCTCACGCTCGACGCCTTCCTGCTCGCGCTCGGGGTGCTCGTCCTCCCCGACTACACCGTCGTCCCCGCGATCCTCGGGTTGACGCTCCTCGCGTGGTTCGCGTGGGAGTGGGTGCTGTTCCGCACCCGCGTCCTCTCGTGCGCCACGCGACTGCGGGCGGAGCGGCGACTCATCCAGGGCGGCCGCGAGGTGCCGATGGTGTGGGCGGGGCTGTCGTTCGAGGTCCGCGTCCGCGTCTCGCACGACGGCTTCGCCCGCCTCCCGTTCGTGTACCTCGAAGACCGCCTTCCCCAGGCCGCCGACCTGGACGGCGGCAGCAACGGCGCCGCATACGACATCACCGCCGACTCGCCCGCGGACCTCAAATTCACGCTCAAGGCTCCGGGGCCGGGCGTACTTCGGTTCGAGGGCGTCCGCGTCCGCCTCGCCGACGTTCACGGCTTCTTCCACCACCGCCAGTTCCTCCGCGACGGGATCGAGACACTGATCCTGCCGCCGTTCACCGACGAGGAAGGTCGGCAGCGTGCCGACAAGCGGATGAACACGCTGCCGCCGCCCGGCGGCCACCGGCTGCGCCGACCCGGCTCCGGCAGCGAATTGCTCGACCTGCGCGACTACATCCCCGGCGACCCGCCGAAAATGATCGCGTGGAAGGCGTCGGCCCGCCGCGACCGGCTCATCACGAAGGAGTACGAGAGCGACGTCCCGGTGCGGGCGGTGGTGTTCCTCGATTCGTCCGAGAGTGTACGCCTCGGGCCGCCCGGTACAACGCCACTCGCGCGGATGTCGGCTCTAGCATCGGGCGTGGCCCAGGCCGCGGCCGCGAACCGCGACCTGGTCGGGCTCACCACGTTCGACGAGGAATCGGCCGTGGCACTCAAGCCGGCGCGGACGCGCATCCACATGCTCGGCATGATGCGCCGGCTGGCCGAGGTGGCGGCTCTGCAACCAGGCACACGCGGCGCCCCGCCGGAGCAGTTAACCCGCCGCGCCTACCCGCTGGCCGAGGAGCTGTACCCTGATCTGACCGACCGCAAGCTGAACACCATGCCGCGCGGCCGGCTGTGGCTCCCGATGTTGGACAAGTGGTGGGGCTGGGTCGTCCTGTTCCTGATCCTGTCGCCGGTGCTCACGACCGCGTCGCTGGCGTACTTCGGGCCGAATGACAACATCCTGGGGTTCATCTACCCCAACAAGATCGCCCTGTGGTGGATCAACTTTACCGCCTACTTCGGCAACTACCTCGTCCGCCACAGCTTCGTCCGCAGCATGGACGGCTTCGCCCGCATCTTCGGGGCGCTCGTCTGCCTCCTCATCGCCTTCTTCGTGCCCTCGCTGATCGGCGGGCTCGTCTGGTTCGTCCACGGCGCCCGCGGCTGGTACGGTCGCAAAAAGGTGGAGTTGGTGCAGCGCAAGCGGCTGTGCGCCGTGATGGCCCAACTCGACGGCTCCGGCACGGACGCGGTCGAGCGGCTGGTTCACGACGACGCGGCGTACGCGGCCCGCGTCGGCCAGTTCCTCGCCGACCGGCAGGTGCGCGTGCCGGTGCCGCTGTACGACGAACTCGGCCGCTACCGCTTTCGCTCACCGGGCAAGGTGCCGGTCGTCGCCCGCGAGTTGGTGAAGTCTGTGAGCCGGGCGCGCGACAACGAGCTGTACGTGATCCTCGCCGACCTCGCCGAACTGGGGCCGGACCTGGGGCCGCTGGAAAAGGCCGCCCGCGTCGCACGGGCTCGGAAGCATCACGTCATGGTCATCCTGCCCTGGCCCGACGGCCTCCCCGGGCCGGACGAGAAGCCCACCGCCGCCGACGCCCTCCCCGGCCGCCGCCCGGCGACCGCGGCGACCGTCCGCGACGCGCTCGCCAAGCATTACCACGACCAGTTCCGCCGCGTCCGGCGGGCGCTCGGGCGCGCCGGCGCCACCGTCATCCGCGTGAACGAAACCGACCCCGTCCAGGTGGTCCTCGACCGCCTCGACCGCCTCCGGGGGCTGCGCACCCGCAGATGAGCCGCAACTCCGACACCGACGATGAGACTCCCGGCCGGTTCGACGCCCTCGTCGAGCGGTTCGGAGACGTGCGCGTCCGCGGGCTTCTATTTGCCGGGCTCAGCGGGCTGGCGATGCTGTTCGTCGTGATGTTCGAGCGCGGCGCCGACATCGGCGGACTACTCGTCGCCGTTCTCGGCGCCGCCGGCCTCGTCCTCGGCTGGCGCGGCTCGCCGACGTTCGTGATCCTGATCCTGCTTTACTTCCTTATCTTCCCCTACGGCCTCCCGCCGCCCGAGGAAGACCCGTTCGAGTTGGAGTACGGCACCTTCCGCGTCGCCGACCTGCTCATGGCCGCGGCGCTCGTCGTGTACCTGTCGGCACACTACCGGTTGCTCGGCCTCACCCAGGTCGCGATGCCCGCGGAGCCGGGCGGGTTCGGCCGCACGGCCACCCCGCGCACCCGCCCCGCCGACCTCATCCGCAAGGGCGAACTGCCCCGGACCTTCTACCTCACCGCGGCCGTCGTGCTGGTCGGGCAGATCGTCTGGGCCCTGGTCATCAACCTCGAAGTGGACACGCTCGGCGACTTCCCGCTGCGGTTCACCGAGTCCTCGACGCTCCGCCGCGACGGCGGCGATCTCAGCCCGTGGCGGACGCGGCTCGTCGCCGTGGTCGGGCTGCTGTTCTTCGGCACCCTGCTCGGCCGGCTGGTGTTCGGGTACTGGCGGCTGCGGACGTTGACGCCGGCGGAGGGGGCCATGCTCCTGACCGACGCCGGGTGGGACGAGACGCGGCGGGAACGGGTGCGCGTCGAAGGCTGGCGGATTCGGGGCGTCCGGCGCGTGGCCGACCTGGTGCGATCGGGCAAGCTCGGAAGGGGGAAGAAGTGATGACGTACTGGCTACGCGAGATCGCCGGGTGGGTGCTGGTCGTCATCGGACTTTTGGTGTTCTGGCAGGCCTACGGGCTGCTGGTGAACAAGCGCGTGTTCGAGGCCGGGCCGACGGTCGTCATCGGCTTCGTCGTCTTCCGCGGCGGGATCCATTTGCTGAAGGTGGCCGTGGCGGCACAGGCCGCCCGGAAGCTACCGCTGGCCGTCGCCGACACCCGCCGCCGGCCGCGCACGCCCGGGAAGCCGATCGGCCCGACGGCGTCGAATACGCTGGTGCCCGGCCCCCAAAACCCCGCCCGCCGCCGTGACCCGCTCGGTACCGCCGGTCGCGATTGACGACGGCGGCCGACCAGAATGGTTCTCCCACCGCCCCCCACACCGGGTCCCGGGAACATGTCACGCCGTCAGAATGACTCTTGTCCGAGACATATACTGGGCTACAGACCATGATCCAGAAATGAGTTACGCCACTTGCTCGAACCAAACCTAATTCATCCCAGCGTGCGAGCCACGTTCTTCGATGCCGTCGGGACCCTACTTTCTCCCACCGCCCCGCCCCACGAAACGTACGCGGAGGCCGCGCGCCGCCAGGGTGTCACCCTCGACCCAACGACGGTCCTCTCTCGCTTCCGTACCGCCTTCCGGGCCGAGGAGGAGGCCGACCGCGCCGCCGGTTGGGTCACGAGCGAAGCGCGCGAGGTCGAGCGCTGGCGGCGGATCGTGGCGGCGTCGCTCCCCGAACTGCCGGACCCCGAACGCGGCTTCACGGAACTCTTCACCCACTTCGCCCGCCCCGACGCCTGGGCCGTTCGCCGCGACGCGGGAGACATCCTGACGGAGCTCGACCGGCGTGGCATCGTCCTGGGGATCGGCTCGAACCTGGACTCCAGACTCCTCGACATCGTCGCCGGCCACGACGTGCTACGGCCCCTCGCCCGTCGAGTGGTCGTGAGTGCGGCGGTCGGGCACAGGAAGCCCTCGCCGAAGTTCTTCGAGGCTGTCGTCCGGGTGGCAGGGTGCGCGGCCGCGGACGTGATCTTCGTCGGCGACGAGAGCGCGAACGACTACGCCGGGGCGACCGCCGCGGGGATGAGAGCGATCTTGACCGAGTCGTTGCTGGTCGGCCTCGCGTAGTTACGTCCGCTCGGCGTGCAGGTCTTCCATCGCCGCCTGGGCCGCGCGGAAGCCGCTGGTCATCGCGCCGTCGATCGACCCGTTGTCGCGGTGGTCGCCGCACACGTACAGCCCCGGCCGCAACCGCACGGGACGCTGCCAGGGGTCGAGCTTCCCCACCGTCTGGTCCGGAAGCGCTTGCGGGATGCGGTCCACGCGGAGCAACCTCCAGCCACCCACGGCCGCCCCGTACCACGCGCGCAGTTGCTCACGCGCCCGCCCGTCGAGGTCGGCGTCGTCCCCCGCGGGCACACCCACCACGGCGGCCGCCAGCAGTGCCGTCCCGGGCGGGGCATACGCCGGCGCCGCGTTCGACATCACGACCACACTGTTCACCGGCCCCCGCCCCTCGCCGTCGAGCATCAGGATCGGCTCAGCCACGGGCGGCCGGTCGGCGGCGTACCACAGCGTCGTACTCCCGTTCGAGCCGGGGTCGGGAACCTCGCCGCCGAGCAGCCGCGCCGCGGCCGGCCCCTCGGTGGCGACGATGACCGCCCGCGCTCGCAGCGTCTCGCCGTCGATCAACGTCACCTCGCGGTGGCCGACCTGTCGAACCGCCGCACCGAGCCGCACCGAGCCGGGCGGGAGGCCGGCCGCGAGCTGGTCGGGGATTGCCTGCATCCCCGCGGACGGCACCGCCCCCGGCCCCTCGGCGAACGTTCGGAACACGAATCGGAAGAATCGACTGGACGTGGCCAGTTGCTTCTCCAGCGCGACGCCGCCGAAGAACGGGCGGAATAGTCGGTCGATCATGCTCGGGCCGAACCCCGCGGTCTCGCGGAGGAGGTCGAGCGTCAGCCGCTCGTCTTTTGCGGTCTGCCCGTCGTGCCGGCCGCGGGTGATCGCCCAGAACAGTTTGACGAGCCGGAGTTTGTCGGCCGGCGTGCCGACGGGGTTGAACAGCGACAGGGCGGCGAGCGGTTCGCTCCGTGGGTCGGCGACGCGGTGGAAGCGGCCGTTCACCCACACGAGGGCGCCGCGGGTGAACGGCTTCAGGTCGAGGGCGGCGAGGTCGAGCACCCGGTCGAGTCGGAAGCCGTTCACGCTGTCGGTGCGGACACGGCCGCCGACGGCGTCGGACGCTTCGAGGATGCGGAAGCGGACGCCGCACTCGGCGAGCCGCTTTCCACAGCAGAGGCCGGCGAGCCCGGCCCCGACAATTAGCACGGTCGGATCATCGGTCAACGCGGATCCTCGGCTGGCACCGGTGTCATTCGTGAGCGGGCGATTGCGACTTCGGACGGAGCCGCGCGGCGAGTTTCGGGAGCAACTGCGTCAGGAGGCCGTTCGCCTCGGGTCCGATGTCGGTGAACAGCGGGTCGCCGGCCGCACCGAGTTCGGCGTACAGGGTCATCTGCCCGACGTCACGCGCGATCCGCTGGCACTCCAACTTCATCGCCCGCGGTTCGGACGGGGCGGCAACCGTTTCACGGGCGTCGGCGACTTGGCGGGCGAGAAACGCCGGGTTGTCGCGTGCGATCCCGGCGTCTGCGAGCAGCGCCGCCCGCGAGGCAGCGACACCCGCCGAGTGCGTGGCCGCACCGAGGCGCACGAGCAGTGCGTGGGAATACGTCGCCGGACACCACAGGCTGTAGTTCACGCGGTCTCTCGGGAGCGGTGGCGGTACGGGCACCGCCGCCGTGACCGCGGCCGCGACCGCCGCCGCCTCACGGGGTCGCTCCAGTGCCCAGAGAAACGCCACGAGTTCGGCCATCTCGTACAGCACCGCCGACTTCGACACCGACCAGCGAATAACGAGTGACGCCTTGAACTTCGCCAGGTACGGGTTCGACTCGCCGCCCGGCAGGGCTTCCGTCGGCGGAGCCGGGGGTAGTTGTTTCGCCATCGCGTGCGCGTCCTCGAATTCGCCCCCGGCTCGCCCCGCCCGTCGTCGCGTCGCTACCGGACCTCGGCCCCTGTCGCCGTGTCCAACTGCACGACCGTACTCCCCGACCGGACGAAAAAGAGCGTCTTCCCGTCGCCGCTGAAGGCCAGGCCGCCGGCGAACCGCGGCCCCGTCGGGCCGGGCAGGCCGGTGGACCGGTGGACGCGGCGGCCGTCGGCCGTCTGGAACAGGTCGAGGGTGTAGAACTTCGCCGCGAACTCGCCGCCGCCCGCGCCGGCCACGTACTTCCCGTCCGGCGAGAGGGTCAACTCGCTGTAACTCTTGAACAGCGGGTTGTCGTCACGCAGAACCTCGGCCGTCTTACGGCCGGTCGTGGCGTCGTGGAAGGTCACGCGGGGCAGGTTGGCGAACGGGCCGGACCCCACCGCGACGACCTTCCCGTCGGCGGACACGTCGAACGTCCCCGGGTTGTCCTTCACGCTTTCGAGCACGACCGTCGTCGGCGGACGGTCGGCCGTCGGGTCCCAGCTCGCCAGTTCCGCCGAGACGAAGTCCTTCGCCCGCCGCGCCTCCACGACCCGGTTCATCGCGGGCACGTACACCGCCCTCCGGCCCGGCTTGTCGGCCGGGGCGACCACGGTTATGGCTCCGGAGGCGGCCCGGACGGTGACGATCTTGTCGTCGGAGATCACGACCGCCGCGGACCCGTCGGCGGTGAACGCGAGGCGCTCGGCCATCGACCCGCCCTTGGCGCCGGTCGGCAGCTTCGCGGTCGAGAGGACGACCCCGGTGTCGGCCTTCCAGAACATCAACTCCTGGTAGCAATTCACCGCGACGACCGTGCCGTCGGGAGAGATGGCGACGCGGCCATCCGGGAACCCGGTCGCCCCGCGCAGGTCGCGGATCGACGCCTGATACGCCGCCGCGTCCCACGCCTTCACGGCCGGGGACCACCGGGAGGCGCCCGAGGTCATGCCCCCGAACCCGGCGACCCGACGGCCGTCGCGCGACACCGCCAGCGACGCGATCGAGTGGAACGGGCCGCCGGCCGTCGGCGGGGGCGTGATCTTGGCCTGCGGCGACGTCTGCGGCGTCGGCACCGGCTCGAACGACTGCGTGGGGATGGGGGTGGGGATCGGGTGCGCGGCCATGTCGCGGGTGCCGTACACGTAGAAGTAGTTCTCGACCACCTTCCGCTTCTGACCCGTCACCTTCAGCGTGCCCTCGGCGTAGTCCTTCACCCGCTGCAGGTTCTGGTCGAAGTACGGGTCCTTGTTGTCCGGCAGGAAGCACGCGTGGACCGGCAGTCGCCCCTCCCCGCCGGTCTTCCAGACGTAAACGACGAACGCCTCGATCCGCTCGATGTCGGTCGCGCCTTCCGGTGTGGTGCCGAGGGAGAAGTAGTGTTTCCGGTCGCGGCAGTAGGCGCGGACGAGTTTCACCGTGTCCGGGTATTCCTTCAGAGGGACGAAGCCGACCGTCCGCTCGGCGCCGAAGTCGGGGTTCTTGCGGTACTCGGCCGGCTGCCCGTCGCCGTAGGTGTAGACGTGCTCGTTGACCGACTTGTCCCAGAACCCGAGGAGCGGCGTGACCTCGTACTTCGGCTTCGCCGGCTCCGCGGCCGGCGGCTCGGGTGCGGCCTTCTTGCCGCACGAACACAGGGACAGGGCGACCAGCGGGAGGGCGATCCAGCGCATGACTCGGCCCGGGAAGGGGTGGGTGACTGCAAGGGTACGTGGGCCGCGGAGCGGCCGCAAGTGGCGGCGCGGCACCCCCACCTACGGGTTGATGCGCCTGGCGAAGAACACGAGGTAGCCCACCGCGACCGCACCCAGGATCGCCCAGGAGCCGAACCAGAGGCCCGCGACCAGAACAAAGACCTGCCACGACCGGCGGCTCAGCCCGGCCACGACCGCGACCACGGGGAACACGAGCGTACCCGTCAGCCCGGACCAGATCAGGACCACCGCGATGCTCAGAGGGGTGCCGTCTCCGACGGCGAAAACGTGGACGCCCACGGCTGCGGCGGCCGTCAGCACGACGGCGAGTCCGCACCACGGCACGCAGTCGCGCAGGGCGCGGCGCCAGGACAGGTCGGACGCGGGGCGGATCACGTCGGTCTCCCCGTGGTCGCACCCGCTCACGTGGCCGCCGGCACCACGCCGGGCGAGAGGTGGTCGGTCGGCTTCAGGCGGTCGCGCACCTGCCGGCTGGCGACGCGGTTGATGACCTCCAGGTATGCCAGGGCGCTGGCCTCGACCACGTCCACGCTCACCGCCCGCGCCTTCGACCGCCGGCCGCGGTGCTCGATCTCCACCTGCGCCTCGCCCAGCGCGTCCATGTCCTGCGTCACCGACCGGACGCGGTAGTCCACGACCTTCACCGGCAGGCCGGTCACCCGGTCGATCGCCTTGAACAGCGCGTCGATCGGCCCGTTGCCGACTGAGGCGTCGCGGTGGACGCTTCCGTCGGCGTGGCGGAGCGACACCGCCGCCGACGTCTGCGAGCCGGTGCCGGCCGTGCTGGTAAAGCCGATCAGCGTCCAGGTGTTGCCGGCGTCCGACTGCAGTTGGTTCTCGGCGAGCGCCTCAATGTCGGCGTCGTACACCTCTTTCTTCTTGTCGGCCAACTTCTTGAACTCGTCGAACAGCCGGTTCAACTGCTCGTCGGTGAGGTGGTAGCCCAGGTCGGTGACGCGCTGCTTCAGGGCGTGGCGGCCGCTGTGCTTGCCGAGCACGAGTTCGGTGCGGGCGATGCCCACGTCCTCGGGCCGCATGATCTCGTAGGTGCTGCGCTCCTTCAGCATCCCGTCCTGGTGGATGCCGGCCTCGTGGGCGAAGGCGTTCTGCCCGACGATGGCCTTGTTGCGCTGCACCGCCATGCCGGTGATGTGGCTCAGCTTCCGGCTGAGCGGGTACAGGTGCCGGGTGTTCACGCCGGTGGTCAGGCCGTAGAAGTCCTGCCGGGTCTTCATCGCCATCACGACTTCTTCCAGCGCCGTGTTCCCGGCCCGCTCGCCGATGCCGTTGATGGTGCACTCCACCTGCCGGGCGCCCTCCATCAGCGCCGACAGGCTGTTCGCCACGGCCAGGCCCAGGTCGTCGTGGCAGTGAACGCTCAGGACAACGTTCTCGACGCCGCGGACCGTCTTCTTCAGGTGGCGGATGACAGAGGCGTAGTGCTGCGGCGTGGCGTAGCCGACGGTGTCGGGGATGTTGAGCGTGGTCGCCCCGGCCTCGATGGCCTTCTCCACGACTTCGGTGAGGAAGTCGAGTTCGGTGCGGGCCGCGTCCTCTGGCGAGAACTCGATGTCGGCGCACAGGTCGCGGGCGCGCTTGACGCCCTCGACGGCCCGGGCCACGATCTCCTCGCGGCTCATCTTCAGCTTGAACTCGCGGTGAATGGCGCTGGTCGCCAGGAAGACGTGTATGCGGCCGCGGGCGGCGTCCTTGACCGCCTCGCCGGCGCGGTCGATGTCGGCCGGGTTGCACCGGGCCAGGCCGCAGATGACCGGCCCTTGCACCTCGCGGGCGATGGCGCGGACGCTCTCGAAATCGCCGGGCGAGGCGATCGGGAAGCCGGCCTCGATCACGTCCACGCCGAAGTCGGCGAGGGCGCGGGCCATCTCCATCTTCTCGCCAGGGTTCATGCTGCACCCCGGACTCTGCTCCCCGTCGCGGAGCGTGGTGTCGAAGATGACGACGCGGTTGGGGTCGGCGGGCGGCGGCATGGCGGTCCTCGCGGGTGGTGGGTGTAAACGCAAACGGCCCCGGAACCTTGGGGGTCCGGGGCCGCGTGTGTCGGTCGTGTCTGGCGGTCAGCCGACGCGACGGGACGAGCGAGCCCCGGCCTGCGTAAGCAGGCGAAGGAGGCCGTCCAGAAGTCGCGGGGCGCAGGCCATCGGGGGTCCGGGAGTGCGTTGTCTGCCGCCAGTGTACACGGCCCCCCCGCGGGGGGCAATCGCGAATCAGCGGAACTGACGGTACGATGGGTAGCCCGGAATGCCCTGGGTGCCCTGCCGGTCGAGGTACGCTTCGAACCACGCCACCGCGGCCGTCACGACCGGGGCGAAAGCGTCCTTCCCGACGGGCTGCGCCAGATCGACCCGCAGTCGGTCGCCGTCGCGGCGGGCGGTGACGGCCAGCGGCGGCAGCGCGTCGAGCGCCGCCCAGACGCCGGCCAACGCCTTCTCCTCGGTCTGTTGCTGTGTCGCCGGTGGGGGCAGTTCGACGCCGTCGGGGCCGAACCGCGGGCGGACCGTGCGCGGCGGCGACGGCACCGGCACGACCGGCCCCGCCGGCGGCGCCCCCGCCGCGAGCAGCGCCCGCGCCGTGCTGCCGAACCGCACGAACCCGGCGAGCGCCGCCGGGCTGTCGGCCGGGAGCGACACCGCGGCCGGTCCCCCGTTCACCGCCGCAGCGACGGCGGCGCGGTCGAGCCCGACGGCGAGCGCGGCGCCCTTGCGGGCGTAGTGGACGGCCGACTTCCACGGCAGGTCCGCCCCCGGCAGCGACAGCACCTTGACGCCGTCGATCGTCTCGGACGCCGGCTGCGCCACTTCGCCGCCGGCGAGGTCGGCGACCAGCGTCGGCAGGAACTCCTCCCACGCTGCCGCGACCTCGGGAGCCTCCGTGTGCAAGACGACCGTCGGCAGCGCCGGCACGCCCTTGCCGAGTTGTTGTTGCTTCGGGGCGAACACGGTCACCGCCGTCGTCCGGCCGATCAGGCCGTCGGTGAGGGGCGTCTTGGTGCTCGCCTCGAGTTCCTTCACCGCCTCGCCGGGCGTGCGGCCGAGGGCGCCCGACGCCTTCGCTGTCGCGTCGAGGAAGCCGATCACGGCTGCGGCGCGGCCTTTATTGGGGAACGTCACCGTCGCGGCAAACGCCCCCGCCCCCGACGCGTGGCCGAGCAGGTCCGCCTTCACCCCTGGGCCGGACAGGACCGTCAGCAGAGGGCTGGCCGCGCCGGGGGCGAACGTCGCGGTCAGGTCGGCGACGAGCCCGCCGTCGCGGAACCGAAGCGACCCGACGACGTGGCGGACGCCCTTGTCGTTGGCTAGCAGCCGGAACCACCCGACGGCGTCGGGCTCGGGGCCGCCCTCCGCGTCGCGGCGGGCCGCGTCGAACTTGGCGACGAGTGCCGCAGCGTCGGCGTAGACGAACAGCCCGGGGCCGGCGTCGGCGGCGCGGGCGGACTTGAACGCCGCCGCGCCGCCGAGTGCGGGACCGCCCTTGCCGCGGTAGCGCGTCAGCACCGCCCCGACGGCCGCCTTGCTGGTGCCGTACACGAACAGCCCCGGCGTGTAGGCCGCGGTCGCCTCGTAGGCGCCTTCCGGGGGCGCCTTGGCGTTGTCGATCTTCGGAATGCCGGTG
>JBGAQM010000440.1:0-4674 GCA_044220735.1 Urbifossiella sp.
CACGAAGTCGGGGGCGTCGGGGTTGGCCCACAGCACCACCACGGCGCGGTCGCCGCCCGTCACCGCCGTCACCGCCGCGTGCAGCCCCTTCGGCAGCCCCTCGGCCGTGACCGTGAACGGGCCGGTGAAGCCGTCCTTGTTGTGGACGATCAGGTCGAGGTAGGCAGTGCCGCCCTTGCGGACGGTGGTGCCGCCGGGGCCGGGGTTCTGGTGGTGGATCACTGCCGGGTAGAAGTCGGGCACCGGCTTGCGGACCGTCAGCACGTACTGGTAGCGCGGGCCGCCGCGGCGGTAGCGGTCCTGCACCAGCACGCGGTATTTTTGCTTCGCGTTCAGGTTCACGACGCCCGACGGGTCGCGGAGGTGGCCGTCGAAGGCGTTCGTGCGAATGCCGAAGTCGTCCAGCTCGCTGACGCGGTTGTCCTTCTCGTCGAGCACGACCAGGTACGGGTCGGCCCGGCCGGCGATCCGCTCGCAGTACACCTCGAAGCTGTACGGGCCGCTCTCCGTCGGCTCGATCTGGAACCAGTCGGCGTCGCGCTCCTTGTCGAACCGGCCGCTCACGACCGCCGGCAGCGTCAGCTTCTGCGGCGCCTTCGGGTCGTCGTTCGGCTCCTGCTCGACTGACACCGCGGTGTCGGTGAGGAGCAGCGGCAGGCCGTGGTGTTGGAAGCCGGTGAGCGTACACGTCGCCGCGGTCGGCAACACGCTGTGGGCCGTCGGGTGCTCGATGAAGCGGAACAGGCCGCGGGCAAAAATGTCGCGGAGCGGATCGACCGTTTCGGGGATCACGTCGAGCGGCAAGTCGTTGACGACGAGCCCGGACGGCTTCCCGCCGAGGTTGCGGCCGAACACCGACACGAGCGACGGCTGCCCGACCTTCACCGCCCGCGGGAACAGGTTCTCGACGCGCGGCCGGTCGGTGACGACGAGCCGGTACGGGTGCCCGCCGCGGAATGACAGGTCGTTCAGGCTGACGAGGTAGTCGCCGTCTGCAGGAGCGACGAACTCGACGAGCGGGTCGCGGCCGAAGTAGTCGCCGTTGGACGCGACCGGTCGGCCGTCGGCGGCGGACACGGTAAGCGATGCGTCGAGTTGGGAGTCGAGCCGCTGGGCGAAGCACTCGACCACGACGCGCTGCCCCTTCCGCACGGCCACGCGAAACACGTCCTCGCGCCCCTGGTCAGACGAGCCGTTCACCGCCGCGTTCACCGGCACCACCTGCGCCTGCGCGGGGTCGTCGTTTGGCTCCTTCTCGGCGAGTTCGGTCAGCCCCTCGGACACGGCGAACAGCCGCGGGTTGGTCACGCCGAAGCGGCCGACGAGCCGGGCGTCGTAAGTCGCGGCGGGGACGCTCGCCGCGACCGTGACCTTGAATTTCCGGTCCTTGACGTACTCGGCGGTGATGCCGGCGTGGTCGAAGATCAGCTTCGTCGCGTCTTCCAGGTCGGCGCCGACCGCTTCGACTTCGACGGTCGAACCCGGCGCGCCGCCGAGCGGGGCGAGGCGGTCGAACCGCGGCGACGGCAGGTCGGCCCGCGCGGCGGAGATGAGGACGAGAAGTGCGAGAAGGGCTGCGGGACGCATGGCGGTTACCGGGCGGCGAGGTCGGCGGCGAGGAGGTCGTAGAGGGCGTCGAGGGACTGCACGATGACCTTCGTGTCCCCGACGACGGGCATGAAGTTGGTGTCGCCGGTCCAGCGCGGCACGACGTGCCAGTGCAGGTGCCCGGGCAGGCCGGCCCCGGCGGCGGCGCCGAGGTTGAGGCCGACGTTGAAGCCGTCCGGCGTCATGCGTCGCTCCAGGACGGCGATCATGTCGCGCATCACGCGCTGGAGGTCGAGGAGTTCGGCGTCGTCGAGGTCGGCGGGGCGGGCGCGGTGCCGCTTCGGGGCGATCAGAAGGTGACCGTTGTTGTACGGGAAGCGGTTCAGCTGAACGACCGACAGTTCCGTGCGGCGGACGAGGAGGTTGGCCCGGTCGGTCGTCTCGCCAACCCCGCGGCAGATGAAACAGCCGTCGCCCTTCGGCTTCTCGGCGGTCACGTAGGCCGAGCGCCACGGCGCCCAAAGATGGTCCACCTCGGTCCTCCGGCCGGTCGGGTCAGGATACGGCGTCACAAGATCGGCGACAGCAGGCGGGCGGCGTTCTCGGCCACGCGGGAGACGGCGGGGCGGCTCGCGAAAACGTCGGGGTCGATCCGCACCGACCATTCGAGGTCGTTGAGGTACTCCGCCTCCAACTCGGCGACCACCTTCGGGTCGTAGAGCAGGGCGTTCACCTCGTAGTTCAGCAGCAGGCTGCGGTTGTCCAGGTTCGCGCTGCCGACGGACGCCCATTCGCCGTCTACGAGCATGTACTTGCTGTGCATCATGCCGCGGGCGTACTGGAACACCTTCACGCCGGCGGCGAGCAACTCGGGCCAGTAGTAGCGGGCCGCGAGGTACGCGGTCCAGTGGTCGGGCCGGAACAGGCACAACAGCCGCACGTCCACCCCGGCCCGCCCGGCGAGCATGAGCGCGTCGCGGACGCCGGCGTCGGGGACGTAGTACGGGCTGGCGATCCACACCCGCTTCCGCCCGCGCAGGATGCCGGCGAAGTACGTCTCGCGGATCGTCTTGTACTCCGCGTCCGGGCCGGAATGCACGATCTGAACGAGGCTCGTGCCCGGGTGCGGGAGGTGGTTCGGGTAGTAGCTCGAGCCGCGGGCGGCCTCGTTCGTGGCGAAGTGCCAGTCCTCGAGGAATACGCGCTGCAGCGACTCCACGGCCGGGCCTTCGAGCCGCAGGTGCGTGTCGCGCCAGTGGCCGAAGTGCGGCACCTTGCCCACGTACTCGTCGCCGATGTTCAGCCCGCCGGTGAACCCGACGCGGCCGTCCACGACCAGGATTTTCCGGTGGTTTCGCAGGTTCACGCGGAACCGGTGGAGCGGGTTGAGCAGCGGCAGGAAGCCGGCGACCTTCCCGCCCGCGGCGACGAGGGCTTTGAACAGCCGCAGGCTGGTCGAGTGCGAGCCGACGGAGTCGTACAGGAACCGCACCTCGACCCCGCGCCGGGCGGCGGTGGCGAGCGCGGCGACGAACCGGCGGCCGGACTCGTCCGGGCGGACGATGAAGAACTCGATGTGGACGTGGTGCTTCGCCGCGCCGATGGCCGCGAGCATCGCGGCGTAGGCGGTCTCGCCGAGGTGATACAGCTCGACGCGGTTCCCGGCGGCGACGGGGAAGCCGTCCGGGTGGTGGGCGAGCCTCGCCAGCACCTGCCACCGGTGCGGCACCTCGAGGGGTTGCGCGGGGCCGTCGCCCTTCGTCGCCTCCGGCGGTACGTTCGTCGCCAGCGACCGGTACTTTTTCTTGCGGACCCGGCGCCGTTTGATCGGCCGGGTGATCGTCTGGTAGCCGAACACGAAGAACAGGATCGGGCCGACGAGCGGCAGCAGTATCACCGCGAGGCTCCACGCGATCGCCGACATCGGCTCGCGCTTCAGGTGGAGCACAGCCATCAGCGTGCCGACGGTGACGACGACTTCGAGGAGGAACAGCCAGCCGGCGACGTCCTGCCAGAACTGGTCGAAGAACTCGGACACGCGGCAACTCCGGGCGTTCCCGTGATTGTAACGTAAAACACCCCGCACCCCCAGGAGTGTGTGCGTGAACGCCGTCGTCTTCGACCGGACCGGACCCCCCGCCGAGGTGCTGGAGTTGCGCGAGGTGCCGGCCGCGGAGCCGCGCCGCGGCGAGGTGCTGGTGCGGATGCTCGCCAGCCCCATCAACCCGTCCGACCTGATGTACGTCGAGGGCAAGTACGGGCTGAAGCCGAGCCTACCGGCGACGCCAGGGTTCGAGGGCGTCGGTGTCGTGGAGGCGAGCGGCGGCGGCGTGCTCGGCTGGTGGCGGAAGGGGAGGCGCGTGGCGGTCATCAACGACCGAGTCGGCAACTGGGCCGAGTACACGGTGACGGGGGCGCGGCAGGTCATTCCCGTGCCCGACGACATCCCGGACGAGCAGGCCGCGACGTTCTTCGTGAACCCGGCCACCGCTATCGCCATGACCCGCAACGTGCTGAACGTGCCGGCCGGCGAGTGGCTGCTGCAAATGGCCGCGGGGAGCAACCTCGGGAAGATGGTGATCCGGCTCGGCAAGCGATGCGGCTTTCGCACTCTGAATGTGGTGCGGCGTCGCGAGCAGGTCGCCGAACTGACGGCGCTTGGGGCCGACGCCGTGATCGTCGAAGCGGACGGCCCCGTCGAGGACCAGGTGCGGGCGGCGGTGCCCGGCGGCGTGCGTTTCGCCATCGACCCCGTCGGCGGTGCGATCGGCACCGCAGCGATCTCGGCCCTCGCGCCCGGCGGGCGCGTCCTGCTGTTCGGGTCGCTGTCGGACGAAGTCGTGTCGGTCCACCCGCGGCGCATCTTGAGCGGCGACGTGCGCGTCGAAGGGTTCTGGCTCGGCAACTGGGCGAAGTCGCAGCCGGTGGTGCGGATGCTGCGGCTGTTCCGAGAAGTCGGCGAACTCATTCGAGACGGCACGCTGACGAGCCCGATCGCCGTGACGTACCCGCTGGCGCGGGTGCGTGAGGCGGTGACGCACGCCGCCGCGGCGGGGAAGGGCGGGAAGGTGCTGCTGCGGATCGGGGAGCGGAACTGACAGCCGAGTTGCCGCTTGCGGCTTCGTG
>JBGAQM010000005.1:0-42056 GCA_044220735.1 Urbifossiella sp.
ATCTTCGCGCGGCAGCACTTCGACGCCAACGAACTCCTCGACGACCTGAAGGCCGCCGGCAGCCCCGTCAGCCGGGCGACCGTGTACCGCACCCTCACCCTGTTCGTGGACGCCGGGCTGCTGAAGCGGATCGAGGTCGGCAACCGGACGGTGTTCGACCACGACTACGGCTACCCGGCGCACGACCACTTCGTGTGCGAGTCGTGCGGCACGATGATCGAGTTCGCGCACCCGCAGCTGGACGAGGTGCTGAAGGAGGCCGCGGCCGCGAACCAGTTCCGGGCGACGGCGCACAGCCTGGTGATCCGCGGCACCTGCGCCGCCTGCGACCAGGCCCGCGCGGCGCGGCGGCGGCTGGTGATGTAGCCCAGAGGACAGAGGACAGAGGACAGAGGACAGAGGAGGAAGCATACTGTCTTCTGCTGTCTGACCTCTGTCCTCTGTCATCTGATCCCTGCGAATGAACCGCACCCCGGTCCTGTTCCTGAACGTGCTGGTGGTCGCCACCTGCGGGCTCGTCTACGAGCTCCTCGCCGGCACGCTCGCCAGCTACCTCCTCGGCGACTCCGTCACCCAGTTCTCGCTCGTCATCGGCATCTACCTGTCGGCGCTCGGCGTCGGCGCGTGGCTCAGCGGGTTCGTCGGGAACGACCGCATCGCCCGCGTGTTCGTGGAAGTGGAACTCGGCGTCGCGCTCATTGGCGGCGCCATCGGGCCGCTCCTGTTCGTCGCCTACGGGCAGATCGGCGCCTTCCAGCTGTTCCTCTACAGCACCGTGTTCCTCATCGGCGTGCTGGTCGGGCTCGAACTGCCGCTGCTGATGCGCATCGTGAAGGACGAGCTGGAGTTCAAGGAGCTGGTAGCGCGGGTGTTGGCGTTCGACTACCTCGGGGCGCTGTTCGCGTCCGTGCTGTTCCCCATCCTGCTGGTGCCGAAGCTCGGCCTCGTCCGCACGTCGCTGGTGTTCGGCATCCTGAACGCGGTCGTCGGCCTGTGGGCGACCTGGCTGCTGCTGCCGCTGCTCCCGCGCGGCGTGTTCGGCCTCCGCGCCCGCGGCGTGCTCGTCATCGCGCTGCTGACGGTGGCGCTGGTGAAGGCCGACGCCCTCACCGCGTTCGCCGAGGCGTCGCTGTACACCGACGAGATCGTGTACACGAAGACGAGCCCGTACCAGCGCATCGTCGTGACCAACGGCCGGGCCGGGTTCAACCTGTACCTGAACGGCCACCTCCAGTTCGCGTCCGCCGACGAGTACCGCTACCACGAGGCGCTCGTCCACCCGGCGCTGGCGCTGCACGGCCACCCGCGCCGCGTCCTCATCCTCGGCGGCGGCGACGGGCTGGCGCTGCGCGAGGTGCTGCGCTGGCCGGGCGTCACCGCGGTGACACTGGTCGATCTCGATCCCGCGATGACGGGCCTGTCCGACGCCTACCGCCGCTCGCAAGCTGGACAACGCCTTCGCCGACCCGCGGGTGACGGTCGTGAACCGCGACGCCTTCCTGTGGGTGGAGGAGGCGGACCCAGAGCCTTACGACGCGGCCGTGATCGACTTCCCGGACCCGATCGAACTTCCTCGGTGAAGAACTGTACACGACACTGTTCTACCGCAAGCTCTCGCGGCGGCTGGCGCCGGGGGCGGCGGTGGCGGTGCAGTGTACGTCGCCGCTGTTCGCGCGCACGTCGTACTGGTGCGTGGTGCGGACGCTCGAAGCCGCGGGGTACGCGGTGCGGCCGTACCACGCGGCGGTGCCGTCGTTCGGCGTGTGGGGCTTCGCGCTGTGCCGGAAGGAGCCGTTCGCGGTGCCGACGACGACCCCGGCGGGCTGCGGTTCCTGACGCCGGCGGCTGCCGGGGCTGTTCGAGCTGCCGCGGACCTCGGGCCGCTGCCGGTGGAGGTGAACCGTCTCGACAACCAGGTGCTGGTGCGCTTCCACGGCGACGACTGGCGGACGTACGAAGTGACCAGCTGGTTACGTTGCCGCTTGCGGCGGCTTCGCGAGCAGCGCGAAAGCGCAAGCGGCAACGCCTGCCGTCTCCTGATCGCCGCGCCCGAAGTCGTACCGGTACGCCGCGGCGCCCGGCGCCTCGGCCACCTTGCCGCCGCGGCCCAGCCCCTCGGCGTAGGCCGTGATGACCGCCTCCTCGTTCTGGTGCCGGTGACTGAACACGACCCACACCCGCGGGCTCCCCGCCAGCGCCGCCAGCTGCGTGCGGTAGTCGAGCCGATCCCCCCGCGCCTCGGTGCCGAGCGTCACGACGCCGGCCGGCAACGGTTCGTCGCGGGTGTAGTGAAGGAACGCCGGCACCGCGCCGTAGTAGACGTACACCCGGTCGCCCGGCCGCAACTCGGCGCGTACGGCGTCGAGCACCGGCGCCAACTGCTCCTCGCGCATCGGGTGCTTCACCCCCTGGTACGCTTCCAGCGCCGGGGCCGCGACCAGCACGCCGAGCAGACCGGCCGCCGCGAACGCCTGCGTCGGCCGCAGCGCCGCCGCGACCGCGTAGGCGCCGTACCCCACGCCCAGAACCATCAGCGGCACGAGGAACAACAACAGCCGGCCCGCGAACGGGTAGGCGTGCAGCCCGGACGCGAGCAGCGCCAGCAAGCCCGGCAGCGCCACGGCCACGGCCACCGGCCAGCGGTCGCGGGCCAGGTTCCACAACCCCACGGCGAAGAACACCGCCGCCAGCCCGCCGGCGCGAATCTCGCTCCCCGCCAGCCCGCCGGGCATGGAGAACGGACCGAAGTAGTGCTCGGCGAGCCACGCCAGGTCGCCGGCGTTCCGCGGCGGCAGCGGCAGGAAGTGGCCCGCCCAGTAACCCATCAGGTAGTCGTTGCCGCGCAGCTGCCGCGTGAACAGCACGTAGCACGCCCCGAAGCTGACGAGCCACGCCGCGCTCGTCGCGGCGGCGGCGAGGAAGCGGCGGCGGTCGCGGTTCACCGCCGCTTCCGCGAGCAGCGCGCCGCCGACGCCGCCGAGCACGAACGCCCCCGGGTGCGAGACCCACACCGCCGCCGCGCCCGCCGCCGCCAGCCCCGCCCAGCGGCGGGCGCCGCCCTTCCCCGTCAGCAGGCCGGACGCGGCGGCGAACAGGCCGACGGTCAGCGCCGCGTCGGTGGCGTACTGCTTGCACTCGGCGGCGTAGCCCACCATCACCGGCGACAGCGCCAGCAGCGCCAGCGCGAGCAGCGCCGCCGGCCGCGGCACGAGCCGCGGCGCCACCCACGCGAAACCGACCAGCCCGAGCAGTGACGCGACGAACGGCAGTAGCCGCAGCGCCCACTCGCTCGTGCCCAGCTGCGAAATCACGGCCTTCGACGCCAGCAGGAAGCCGACGGGGGCGCCCTGGTTCCAGTCGAGCGGCGTCAGGAGTCCGGCGGCGTCGCGCCCGACGAGGTTGAGCGCCAGCATCGACTCGTCGATCCACAGGTTCCGCCCGCCGCCGAGGGCCGCGCCGCGCAGGCCCACGCCGACGAGCAGCACGGCCGCGACGGCGGCGGGGCCGGCCCAGCGGGCGCGGCGCGTGGGGGTCGCCGGAACGCTGACGACGACGGGGGTGCGGACGGGGTCGAGGCGGTTGTGGACCGACGACGGTGCGGGTACGGCCTCGGTGGGTCGCATTCGGCGGCTCCGGGTGAGCGGCGGGCGGCCTGGGAGGGTAGCACCGCGGCGCGCCGGCGGTCAACCGCAGAACACGAAAGCCCGGGGACGGCCGTCCCCGGGCTTCGTGAGTCGAGCCACGGCTCCCGGCGCCTACCGGTCGCCGACCGGGCGCGGCGGCGGGGCGACCTCCACCACCGGCGGCGGGAACTTGCCCGCCCGCAGGTCGGCGATCAGCGGCCGCACCACCTCGCCCGGCAGCACGTACGTCTCCACCCGGCCGACCCGGGCGATGCACACCCCGACCGCCCGGCCGTCCAGGTCCACCACGCACCCGCCGCAGTTCTTCGGGTCCACCACCATGTCCGACTGGAGGACCGTCTTGAACCCGAACCGCCGCTGCGACAGCGGGCCGCCCATGCCGTTCTGGAAGTCGGCCCGGTCGCTGCCCTTCATGTCCTTCGGCAGGGGGCTGAGCGTGGCCGACAGCTCCAGCGCCTCGCCCTTGCGGCGCACCGACAGGGTCACCTTCTGCCCCGGCTTCGAGTCGTCCAGCAACTCCGACAGCCCGTCCGAGTCGGCGACGGCCTTGCCGTCCACCTTGAGGATCACGTCGCCGACCTTCACGCCGGCCTTCGCGGCGCCGCCGCCGAACGTGAGGAGGGTCACCTCGGCGCCGCCGCCGGCCGGGGCCACGACCGCCATCTGGACGCCGAGCAGCCCGCGGTTCGGGTTGCCGGGCTGGTCGCGCCGGCCGAGCGTCCGCGTCACCACGCTCACGATGCCGACGCCGACCGGGTCGCTCCCCACGCCCGCGGCGGCCAGCCAGTTCCCCAGCGCCGCCACCTTGCTGTCGGCGAACGTCAGCGGGGTCAGCCCCTTCTTCTCGACCTTCAGCAGCGCCAGGTCGGTCGCCTTGTGGACGCCCACCAGCACGGCGTCGACGTCGGACCCGTCGGCGAACTTCACCGCGAGCACGCCGCGCAGGTCGCTGGCCTTCGTGAGGACGTAGCCGTCGGCGGACACGACGGAGCCGAGGGCCGTGTCCTTGCCGTTGGCCAGGACGCGGACGGTGGACTCGTTCACCTTCGCCACGACCGGCTGGAACGGCGCGACGAGGCGCGCCGAGATCACGTCGGGGCTGATGGACTGGGGGCCGCCGCGGCCCTTGCCCTTGCCGCCGTCGGGCGGCTGGGCCGCGGCCGGCCCCGCCAGGGCGAACACGAGGGCCGCGGCGGCGAGCGAGCGGGTGTGCATCGGAGTTGGCTCCAGGCCGGGTGTCGTTGTCGGAGTCGGAGATTCGGTGTCTGGGGTCCCCAGGTTCGAACTTCGAAGCCCGAAGTTCGACGTTCGTGCCTACCGCGGGCGGCGGGTCAGGGTCACGGTGAGCGTCTCGGTGCGGCCGCCGCGCGCCACCACCACCTCGACGTCGTCGCCGACCCGGCGGCGCGCCAGCAGCTTCCGCACGTCCTCGGCGGTCTTCACCGCGGTGCCGCCGAACGAGGTGATCTCGTCGTTCACCCGGATGCCGCCCTCCGCGGCCGGGCTGTCCTCGATCACCAGCGTCACCCGCGCGCCCTTCGTCCCCGTCACGTCGTTGCCGTCGTTGTCCGTGAACGACGCGCCGAAGTACACCGGCGGCGCCGCCGCCGCCTTCGCCTTGCCGACCTCGGTGCCGGCGACGAGCTGGTCCCAGTCGGTCTTGAACCCGTCGATCGGGACGTGGATGTTCTGCGCGAGCGTCCAGCCGATGCGGCTGTGGATGCCGATGAGCTTGCCGTCCAGGTCGAACAGCGGGCCGCCGCTGTCGCCGCCGACGAGCGTGCAGTTGCTGCGGATGAGGTCCTTCTGGCTGTCGATCACCTGGCCGAGGCGGGCCACCGGCGGGCGGCCGGGCCGCCACCCGCCGTGGTGGCCGAGCGTCACCACCCACTGCCCCTTCTTCAGGTCGCCCGACTTGCCGACCTCGACCACCGGCCACTTCCCGCTCGGGGTCTTGGGCTTGTCGGTGATCTGGATCATGCCGCTGTCGATCTTGGTGTTCGTGCCGAGCGACTTCCCCTTCACCTCGGTGCCGTCGGGGAGGATCACCTTGCACGCGGTGCCGGGGGTGCCGGACACGTGGGCGGCGGTGAGGACCAGGCCGTCCTCCGTCACGATGACGCCGCTGCCGGCGCCCAAGCCGAGGAACAGGCCGACGGTGGCGGGCGAGGTCTTGTCCACCACGCGCTTGGTAGCGATCTCGAGCGCCCGCAGGTCTTCAATGCTGCCGGGGGCGGTGGTGCGGGCGGTGGGCCAGGCCGGCACCTTCGCCGCGGTCTTGGCGGCGGGCGGGTCGTCGGCCGGGGCGCGGGCGGCGAGGCCGCCGAACAGGACTGCGGTGAGCGGGAGGGCGAACAGGAGCCGACGGCGGGTCATGGGCTGCAACTCCGGCTGAATCGTCCGCGGCCCCGTGGGGTGGGCGTGGAATTCGAGGGCGGTCGCGGCCGAATGGGTTCGGCCAGTCCTTCCCCGGTTCTTCACTTTGCCCCAACCCCGCGGCCGACGCAAGTCCCGAGTGTGTGGGATCGTACCGGGTCGGTGGAGGGGCCGGGCGTGGGGGTGCGTGGTAGACCCGCCCGGGAGGGGCGTCGTGGGCGGCGCGGGGCGGGGGTCTGGTGGGAATAGCAGCGCCGGGCGGCGGCGCGGGAAACCTACGCCCGGTGGGGGGGCGTCTCACGGAACTCTCGGGGTTCGGTTACCGCTTGCGGCTTCGCGTCGGCAGGCGAGGCCGCAAGCGGCAACGTAACTGGAGGGGTTACCCCGTGGGAGGGTCGTTCATCATGGGCGCCGCGGGCAGCATCGGCAGCGCCGGCGGTGTCACCGGCGGCAGCGGCACCGCGGGGATGTTCTCCGACGTCGGCGGCGTCATCGGCGGCGTCGGCGCGGGCGGGTTTACCTTCGGCGGCGGCGTCGGCTGCGGCCGCGGCGTCACCGCCGGCGCCGTGTTGGGGGGCGGGGCCTCGCCCGTGCCGCGGACGCCGGTGATCGACGCCGCCGGCGTCTCCAGGTCCACCACCACCGCGTCCTTGTAGACGTGCGTGGTCGAGTTCCCCGCCTTGTCCACGCACTGCGCCCGGACGTGGAACTTCCACAGCTTCGCGTCCGGCACCTCCCACTCGTACTGCCCGACGTACCGCCGCGTGTTCTGGGCGTCCGTCCGCTCGGCACCCGGGGGCAGCCGGTAGCGGACCTCCGTCCACTTCGTCGCGTTCTTGTCCAGCGCGTACTCCAGCGTGATCGGGTCCGGCAGGAGGTTCTGGTCGAACGTCTCCCACATGATTTCGACCGTCGGCCCCTTCCCCACGCCGGCGCCGACCCGGACGCCGGTGATCTGGAGGTACGGCGGCGTGCGGTCGTAGGTGACGTAGACCATCGGCTGCGAGTTCGGGCCGGGCGGCTCGGCCTTCTTGCCGGCGCCGCTCTCCGGGGCCACGTAGAACCCGTACAGCCCCTCCTCGGCCTCGGGGGCGGCGTACTTCAGTTTCAGGCTGTCGCCGGCGTAGGCCGTCTTGCCGAGCGGGTACCGGTCGCCCTTCTGCCACCCGCCGCGCGGCTTTTGGATGTACAGTTCCGCCGCCTCGATGCCCGACCGGCCGGCGCGGTCGATCTTGTAGTCGATGTCGAAGTTCGGGGTGCGCACGTAGTCGATGCGCGGCTGCGGCAGGCCGGGGTTGCCGGGGACGGGGGCGTCGCTGCCGCCGGGGCGCGGGAAGCCGGTGTTGAACGCCCCCGTGCCGGGCACCTGCACGGGCACGGAGTAGCTCTCGTTGCCGGCGCGGTCGCGGGCCAGGACGCGCACGTCGAGCACCTGCCCGGGGGCGAGCTTCCAGGCGTAGTTGTCCTGGGCGCGGAAGACGCGGGTGTCCACGTTCCGCCACTCCGCCCAGTTCGGGAACTTGGCCTGGAGGCGGACGCCCTCGGGGTCGAGGTTGTCGTCGGTGGCGACCCACTCGACGCCGTTGCCGACCACGTTGACGCGCACGGCCGGGAGGGTGGTGTCGATGGTGACGCGGAGCTGGGTGGCGAGCTCGTCGGCCTTCGCCGGCGCGGCGCTCCCGTCGGCGTAGTGGTTCTGGACGCTGAACTCGAACTCGCCGTCGCGCTCGGCGTTGAAGTCGAACCCCTTCTTGCCGTCCACGGTGTTGGTGTCGAGGGCGTTGAGGGCGCGTTTGGGCCCGGGCTGCCAGTTCCCCCGGGCGAGCGAGTAGTGGAGCTGGACGTGCGTGGGGACGGGCGCCCCCTTGTCCTTCGCGGCCCGCTCGACGTTGGCCGGGTCGATGGGGATGAAGAACTTGCGGTGCGGCCAGTGGTGGACGCGGCTGCTGCGGTCGTCCTGGGCGCGGGTGGCCGCGGCCGCCAGCACGGCGAGCGTCACGGCGAACACGAGTCCGGCCCACCGCCGTCGCACGCTGCGCCTCCCTTCGCGGCCGGAGTGTGTCCCGCCGGTAGGATCGGTTGGCGCGAACGGGAGGCTTGAGCGGAACCGCCGCTTGCGGCTTCGCGGTGGGCGGCGCGAAGCCGCAACTGGCAACGTAGCAACCTGAGTTGCCGGTTGCGGTGTCGCGCCGCGGCGCGGTTACCAACCTTCCCTTTCGCCCCCGGCGCGGGCACAATCCCCCCATCCTCCGGGGACAGCCCATGCCCAAGCCCGCCGCCCGCGCCGCCGAGCTCCGCCGGCTCCTCGACCACCACAACCACCGCTACTACGTCGACGCCGCGCCCGAAATCTCCGACCGCGAGTTCGACCGCCTCCTCGAAGAACTCACCAAGCTCGAAGCCGACCACCCTGAACTGGCGACGCCCGACAGCCCCACGCGCCGCGTCGGCGGCAAGCCCGTGGACGAGCTCAACTCCGTCCGCCACCGCCAGCCGATGTACTCCATCGAGAACAGCTACAACCCCGACATGCTCCGCGAGTGGGACGCGTCCGTCCGCAAGGCGCTCGGCAAGGAAGCCGTCACCTACGTCGTCGAGCTGAAGATCGACGGCGTCGCCATGTCGCTGAGCTACGAGAAGGGACAACTCACGCGCGGCGTCACCCGCGGCGACGGCGAGGTCGGCGACGACGTGACGCACAACGTCCGCACCGTCGGCGGCGTGCCGCTGAAGCTGCGCGCGGACAGGCCGCCGGCGCTGTACGAGGTCCGCGGCGAGGTGTACCTCACGCGCGCCGAACTCATCCGCATCAACCGCGAGCGCGTGGCCGAGGGCGACAAGCCGTACGAGAACTGCCGCAACCTCACCGCCGGCTCGATCCGCATGCTCGACCCGCAAGAAGTGGCGCGCCGCAAGCTGCGCTTCTTCGCCTACGCGCTCGGCGCCCTCGACGGCTTCGCCGTGAAGTCGCACCTCGCGTCGCTGGAGGCGATGAAGGCGTTCGGCTTCCCCGTGAACCCGGAGACGAAGCACTTCCCCGACATCGACGGCGTGATCGCCCACTGCGCCGAGTGGAACACGAAGCGGCACGACCTGGGGTACGACACCGACGGCATGGTCGTGAAGGTGGACGACTTCGGCCAGCGCGAGCGGCTCGGCTACACGAGCAAGTTCCCGCGCTGGGCGCGGGCCTTCAAGTTCGAGGCCGAGCAGGCGATGACGAAGCTGGCCCGCGTCGAGGTGCAGGTCGGCCGCACCGGCAAACTCACCCCCGTCGCGCACTTCGACCCGCCCGTGCGGCTGGCCGGCACCACCGTCAGCAAGGCGAGCCTGCACAACGCCGACGAGATGGAGCGGAAGGACATCCGCGTCGGCGACACGGTCGTGGTCGAGAAGGCCGGCGAGATCATCCCGCAGGTCGTGCGCGTCGAAACGGCAGGGCGCACGGGCGCGGAGAAGAAGTTCGCGTGGCCGAAGGCGTGCCCGGTGTGCGGCGCCGCCACGAAGCGCGACGAGGGGAGCCCGTTCTACTTCTGCACCGCCCCGCGCGGCACCTGCGGCGGGCAGCTGAAGCGGCAGCTGCTCCAGTTCGCCCGCCGTGCCGCGATGGACATCGAAGGGTTGGGCGAAGCGGTGGTCGATGAACTGCTGGCGGCGAACCTCGTGGAAACGCTGCCGGACGTGTACCGGCTCACGAAAGAGGACTTGCTGAAGGCCCGCCCGCCGAAGGACGCCAAGAAGGCCGGCGGGAAGTGGGCCGACAACCTGCTCGAAGGGATCGCCGCGAGCAAGACGCGCGGCCTGGCCCGCGTGCTGGCCGGCATCAGCGTCCCCGGCGTCGCCGACAGCATGGCCGACATTCTGGCACAAGAATTCCTGACGATCGACGCCCTGACGGCGGCGACGGACGAGCAGTTATTGGCCGCCGAGGGTGTCGGCCCGGAGCGGGCGAAGGGCATCCGCGCGTTCTTCGAGGCGGACGCGACGAAGAACATGATCGCCGACTTCCGCGAACTGGGCCTGACGCTGACGGAGGAGAAGCGGGCGGCGGCGGCGACCGCGGCGGGGTTGCCGTTGCAGGGGAAAACCGTGGTGGTAACCGGGACGCTGCTGCGGTATGGGCGGGAGGAGATCGAGGACGTGATCCGCAAGGCGGGTGGGAAGCCGAGCGGGAGCGTGAGCAAGAAGACGGACTACCTGCTGGCCGGCGAGAAGGCCGGCAGCAAGCTGGACAAGGCGAAGGAACTGGGCGTCGCGGTGCTGACCGAGGACGACTTCGACGCGCTGTGCTGAAGGCGACCAGGCGGCGCGAAGCCGCAGGCGGTCGCGCGGGTGGTTCGGTTGCCGCTTGCGGCTTCGCGCTTCCCCGGGCGAAGCCGCAAGCGGCAACCGTACCAGCTCCCCGTCGCCCCTCCGCGTGGTATAATGCCCGTACCTCTTCCGCCCCGTTCCCGTCCCGGGGGTTGTTTCATGCCGGAGCAAAGCGCCGACGAGGAACCTCCCGAAGGCCGCCCCGGCGGGCCGCGGCGCAGCGGCGTCGCGACCCCGCCCGCGACCATCCTCCGCTCCGGCCGCGACGCCATCACCGTCGAGCTGGCCCTGACGCTGTTCCGCCAGATGGTCCGCACCCGGGCCCTGGAGGAGCGGTCGATCAAGATGTCGAAGTCGGGCGAGGCGTTCTTCTGGATCGGCGGGCCGGGCGAGGAGGCGTTCAACGTCTGCCTCGGGTTGCAAGTCCTCAAGGGCCGCGGGCCGGCCTTCGACTACCTCCACCTCCACTACCGCAACGCCGGCGTGATGCTCGCCATGGGCATGGGCATGACGGACCACGTCCGCCAGCTCGCCATGCGCGCCACCGACCGGCACAGCCGCGGGCGGAACTTCGTCGGCCACTACTGCGTCCCGGAGTGGAACGTCGTCCCGGTCACGAGCGTGATCGAGGTGCAGTACGCGATGGCCCCCGGCACCGCGCGGGTGCAGAAGCGGCACGGCGGCGAGGGCATCACCGTGGTGGTCGGCGGCGACGCCGGCACCGCCGAGGGCGACTTCGAGAGCTGCCTGAACTGGGCCACGCAGCCGGGCAACCCACTGCCGGTGCTGATGATCGTGACCAACAACCGGACGGGCATCTCGACCCCGTTCGACACCGTCCACACGCGCCGCCCGATCTCCGACCGGGCGCTGCCGTACAGCGTGGACTCGGCGACGATCGACGGGACCGACCCGGTGGTGATGTGGAACGCCCTGGACCGGGCGATGCGGGTGTGCCGGCGGGAGCGGAAGCCGTACCTGCTGGAGGTGATGGTGAGCCGGATGCACGGCCACTCGTCGAGCAGCGGCGCCCAGCGCGACTGGGCCGAGGCCGACCCGGTAGCGCTGTTCGAGCAGCGGCTGATCGACGCCCGCGCCATCGACGCCGACGGCGTGCGGCAGCTGCGCGACGAGGCGCGGGCCGAGGCCGACGCGGCGGTGGTGACGGCGACGAGCGAGCCGCAGCCGGCGCTGTCCGACCTGTACCGCGACACGTTCGCGCCGAGCCCGGTGGACGCGGTTTATCCGGCCGACTACACGGGGCTGCCGGGGCGCTGACCGGTCGGCGCTTGTCGTGGGGCCGGTTTCCAACCGGCCGGGCCAAGCATGGCCGGTTGGAAACCGGCCCCACGACAGCGCCAGCCTTGCACCACCCCCGCGTCGGCCTACGCTACACCTCGAAAGCCTTCCCCCACGCCCGTCCGCCCCGGACCCGCCCCATGCGGACCCTTCTTGTCCTGGCGCTGTTCGCCGCCGCGTCGCCGGCCCGCGCGCAAGACTACCGCAAGGACGTGCAGCCGCTCCTCCGCGAGCGCTGCTACGCCTGCCACGGCGTCCTCCAGCAGAAGGCGAAGCTGCGCCTCGACACCGCCGCCGCCATGACCGCCGCCGGCGCCGTCGTCCCGGGGAAGGCCGCCGACAGCGAACTCATCGCCCGTGTCACCGCGACCGACGACACGCGGATGCCGCCGGAGGGCCACGCCCTCACCGCCGCGCAGGTGGCGAAGCTGCGTGCCTGGATCGACGCCGGCGCAAAAGCCCCCGCCGACGGCCGCTGGAACCCGACCCGCGCCGCGACCACTGGGCGTTCCGACCCGTCGTGCGGCCGAACCCTGCCGGCCGCGGGAACGCCATCGACGCCTTCGTCGCCGCCGGATACGCCGAGCACAAACTCACGCCCGTCGGCGCCGCCGAGAAGCGCGTCCTGCTGCGCCGCGTCTACCTCGACCTGGTCGGCCTTCCGCCGACGCCCGAGCAGGCTGCCGCGTTCGAGAAGGACACCCGGCCCGACGCCTACGAGCGCGTCGTGGACCAGCTACTCGCCTCGCCGCAGTACGGCGAGCGCTGGGCGCGGCACTTCCTCGACATCTGGCGCTATTCGGACTGGTGGGGCCTCGGCGCCGAGCTGCGCAACAGCCAGCGGCACGTCTGGCAGTGGCGCGACTGGGCCGTCGAGTCGTTCAACGCCGACCTCGGCTACGACGACATGGTCCGCCAGATGCTCGCCGCCGACGAGCTGTACCCGACCGACGCGGCGAAGCTCCGCGCCACCGGCTACCTCGCCCGGCCGTACTTCCTATTCAACCGCACGACGTGGCTCGACGAGGTGGTCGAACACACCGGCAAGGGGCTGATGGGCCTCACCACGAACTGCGCCAAGTGCCACGACCACAAGTACGACCCGGTTTCACAAGCCGACTACTACCGCCTCCGCGCCGTGTTCGAGCCGTACCAGCTGCGCACCGACCTGACGCCGGACCTCGACGACGTGAAGGCCGGGTTGCCGCGGGCGTTCGACGCCCACGCCGACGCGAAGACGCCGTTCCACGTCCGCGGCGACGAGCGCAACCCCGACAAGGACCGCGTCATCGCGCCGGGCCTGCCGCGCTTCCTGGCGCCCGCGGGTCTGAAGATCGAACCCGTGCCGCTGCCGCTGCTGGCGTACCAGCCGGGGTTGCGGCCGGAGATCGCCGCGGCGCACGTCAAAAAGGCGTCCACGGCCGCCGACGCCGCGCGGGCTCGCCTCGCCGCGGCGCGGAAGGGGCACGCCGTGGTCGGCGGGCCGTCCGTGGGCGTCGTGCTGGCGCTGGAAAAGGCCGCGACCGCCGCGGACGCCGGGCTCGCCGCGGCGCGCGAGTTCGAGGGGCACGCGAAGGCCGGCACCCCCGCCCCGGCGGCGCTGGCGCAGCGCTTCCCCGGCGCCGTGACCACCCGCGAGTCGAACCTCGACACCGACGCCGCCGCGAAGGCCCGGCCGTACCCGACGACGAGCACCGGCCGCCGCTCCGCCCTCGCCCGCTGGCTGACCGACCGGTCGAACCCGCTGGCGGCGCGCGTGGCGGTGAACCACGTCTGGCTGCGCCACTTCGGCCAGCCGCTGGTGCCGACGGTGTTCGACCTCGGCCGCAAGGGCACCGCGCCGACGCACCCCGAACTGCTCGACTGGCTCGCCGCCGAGTTCATGGACAAGGGCTGGTCGTTCAAGCACCTCCACCGCGTCATCGTCACGTCGAACACGTACCGCCTGTCGTCGTCGTCGAAGGGGGCGGAGGCGAGCGCCGCGGCGGACCCGGAGAACCGCGGGTTGTGGCGGATGAACCCGGTGCGGATGACGGCGCAGACGGTGCGCGACAGCCTGCTGCACCTGTCGGGCGAACTGGACCTGAGCCGCGGCGGGCCGCCGATTCCGCTGGCCGAGCAGGACACGAACCGGCGGCGGGCGATGTACTTCTTCCAGTCGCACAACGACCACCACAAGCTGCTGTCGATCTTCGACGACGCCAACGTGCTGGACTGCTACCGCCGCACCGAGAGTGTCGTTCCGCAGCAGGCGCTAGCGCTGTGGAACAGCGCGTTCGCCATCCGCGCCGCCGGGAAGATCACCGAGCGCATCGGCGGGGCGGACGACGCGAGCTTTGCGAAGGCGGCGTTCGAGACGGTGCTGGGCACGACGCCGACCGCGGACGAGCTGGCGGCGTGCGTGGACGGGCTGGCCGAGCTGCGGGCCGCGAACGCGACGGGGACGCCGGCCGAGCGCACCCGCCGGGCGCGCGGGCTGCTCGTGCAGGCGCTGGTGAACCACAACGACTTCGTGACGGTAAGGTAAGCAGAAGAAGAGGATGGCCGCAAAAAGGCACAAAAAGCACAAAAAGGAAGACAAAGAAAGTTGGGGCAAAACCGGGGGATGTGATGAAGCCGTGGGGGACGGTCTTCGAGCTGTGCGACATCGTCCGCGAAGCCGGCTTCGCGCTCCACACGTACCTCAAGAACGGGCACCAGGAGAAGGTCTACGAGCGCGGGCTGGCGCATCGGTTGCGGAAGTTGGGGCTCCACGTCGAGACCCAGTACCCGCTGAACGTGTATGACGACGACGGGACGCCCCTCGGCGAGTTCTTCGCAGACCTGCTCGTCGAAGGAATCCTGGTGGTCGAGTTGAAAGCGGCACGGGCGACGACCGACGAACACGTCGCGCAGCTCCTGGGCTACCTCCGTTCGTCGCGGCTGGAACACGGCCTTCTGGTGAATTTCGGTGCCCCGCGCTTCTTCATCAAGAAGTACGTGCTGTCGGAAGCGTTGAAAGAACCCTGACTCTCTCCGTCTTCTTTTTGTGCTTTTTGTGCCTTTTTGCGGCCATTCTCAGGACCCCTCGCCATGCACCGCCGCGCGTTCCTCGCCGACCTCGGGCACGGGTTCACCGGCCTCGCCCTCGCCGCCATGCTCCACCGCGACGGCCGCGCCGACCCCGCCGCGCCGTGGGCGCCGCCCACCGGCCGGCCGCACTTCGCCCCCAAGGCCAAGTCCGTCATCTGGCTCTTCATGAACGGCGGCGTCAGCCACATGGAGACGTTCGACGCCAAGCCGATGCTCACGAAGTACGCCGGCAAGACCATCGCCGAGACGCCGTTCGCCGACACCCAGAACCCCGCCAAGCTCGCCCTCGCCCGCGTCACCGTCGTCAACGACGCCAACGGCCAGCAGCGGAACCGCCTCTACCCGCTCCAGGTCGGCTTCGGCCGCGGCGGGCAGTCCGGCCTCGAAATCAGCGACTGGCTTCCGCACCTCCGCGACCGCGCCGACGACCTCGCCATCGTCCGCTCGATGTGGACGACCGACGACAACCACGGCGCGCAGACGCAGTTCCACACCGGCCGCCACATGCTCGACGGCGAGTACCCGACGCTCGGGGCGTGGGTTCACTACGGCCTCGGGTCGCTCAACGACAACCTGCCGCAGTTCGTCAGCATGGGTCGGCGCGAGTACTGGAACCTGAAAGACGGCCACTACCTCGGCCCCGCCCACGACGCCGTGCCGGTGCGCGTCGATCCCGCCAACCCGCTCGACTACGGCCGCCCCGAAGGCCCGGTCACCGAAGCCGAACAGCGCGCCGGCTTCTCGCTCACCGAGCGGCTGAACCGCCTGCGCGGCGTCGAGTACCCGGCCGACCCGGCGCTCGACGCGCGGATTCGCAGCTACGAGCTGGCGTTTCGGATGCAGCGGTCGCTGCCGGAGGTGCTGAACTTCGCCGCCGAGACGGAGGAGACGAAGAAGCTGTACGGCATCGACCGGGCCGAGACGCGCGAGTTCGGCATGCAGATGCTCGCGGCGCGCCGCATGGTCGAGCGCGGGGTGCGCTTCATTCAGGTGCAGCACGGCGCCGGCGGGGCCGGCGTGTGGGACGCGCACGGCGGCCTGAAGGCGAACCACCAGCGCAACTGCCTCGCGGTCGACAAGCCGATCGCCGGCCTGCTCGCCGACCTGAAGCGGACGGGCCTCTTGCGCGACACGCTGGTGGTGTTCGCGTCGGAGTTCGGCCGCACGCCCGGCACGCAGGGCGCCGACGGCCGCGACCACCACATCTACGGGTTCAGCGTGGCGCTGGCCGGCGGCGGGCTGAAGGGCGGCATCGTCCACGGCTCGACGGACGAGATCGGCTTCCACGCGGTGTCGGACCGCCACTACGTCACCGACGTTCACGCCACGATCCTGCACCAACTCGGCCTCGACAGCCGGCGGCTGGAGGTGCCGGGGCGGAAGCGGCTCGACATCGACCACGGGGCGCCGATCCGGGCGATCATCGCGTGACCGCGGTCGCGGGCCGGGTGCGTCCGCGCAGGGTCGGTGGCCTCTCACCCTCCCCCCTCTGAGGGGGAGGGTCGGCCCGAAGGGCCGGGGTGGGGGGAACCACGTAGGCGTGGAACCGGAGTGCTGCCCCCTGCTTCTCATCGCAGGTGGTGCCCCCCACCCCGCGGCGAAGCGCCGCGACCCTCCCCCTCAAAGGGGGGAGGGTGGGGCTGGCGGGTTTCCGCCTTTCGGACCCGCGCCGCGTGCAGTGTCCGATCCCCGGTCCCGTCTACTGACCTACCGCCGCGCCGGGGGCGGCGTTACCTTCCCCCTCATGCCATCCCCCCCGGCCGACGTCCGCGCCGTACTCGACGCCACCTACCGAACCGAGTCCCGCCGGGTGTTCGCGTCGCTGGTGCGGCTCGTGCGCGACTTCGACCTCGCGGAAGAAGCGCTGCACGAGGCGTTCGCCGCCGCCGTGGAGCGCTGGCCGCGCGAGGGCATCCCGGACAACCCGCGGGCGTGGCTCGTTTCGGCTGGCCGGTTCAAGGCCGTCGATACGCTGCGCCGCCGCGGCAAGTTCGCCGACCTGCAGCCCGAACTCGCCGGCCGGCTCTCGGAAGTCGCGGCGGTCAACGCCGCCCGCGCCGACGCCGCCATCGAGGACGACCGGCTCCGGCTGGCGTTCGCGTGCTGCCACCCGGCCCTCGACCCGCCCGTGCGCGTGGCGCTCACGCTCCGCGAGGTGTGCGGCCTCACGACGGACGAAATCGCCGCCGCGTTCCTCACCTCCCCGACGACGATGGCCCAGCGGATCGTGCGCGGGAAGGCGAAGATCCGCGACGCCGGCATCCCCTTCGCCGTGCCCGCCGCGGCCGAGTTGCCCGAGCGGTTGGGGTCGGTGCTGGCGGTCGTGTACCTCGTGTTCAGCGAGGGCTATTCGGCCAGCGCCGGCGCCGCGGCCACGCGCGCCGACCTGTCCGGCGAGGCGATCCGCCTCGGCCGCCTGATCGTGGAGCTGCTGCCGGACGCGGAGGCGGTCGGCCTGCTGGCGCTGATGCTCCTCCAGGAGTCGCGACGGCGGGCGCGGACGACGCCGGACGGCGACATCGTCCTGCTCGAAGATCAGAACCGCGCCGCCTGGGACGCCGGGCTGATCGCCGAGGGGCGGGCGCTGGTGGCCGGCGCGGCCGGGCCGGCGGGGCCGTACGCGGTGCAGGCCGCCATCGCCGCGGAGCACGCGGCGGCGGCGACCGACTGGGGGCGCGTCGCGGCGCTGTACGACACCCTGCTCGCGCTGAACCCGTCGCCGGTGGTGGAGCTCAACCGCGCCGTGGCGGTGGCGATGCGCGACGGCCCCGCGGCGGGGCTGGCGCTCGTGGACGCCATCCTCGCCCGCGGCGACCTCGCCGAGTTCCACCTGTCCCACGCCGCCCGCGCCGACTTGCTGCGCCGCCTCGCCCGCACGGACGAGGCGCGGGCGGCTTACGAGCGCGCCCTGGGATTGGCCCGGCAGGAGCCGGAGCGGCGGTTCCTGTTGAAGCGGTTGAATCAACTCTGACGGCTGGATCACGTCGTGCCGCGCGGCCGGCGCGGGGAAAAATCGCGCCACTGTCGATCCGCGTGGGAGCCGTTCGACAACGGGGTGAAATTGGGGCTCGGCGCGGCGCGATGCCGCAGGCGGTAGCACAGGTGGTTACGTTGCCGCTTGCGGCTTCGCGTTGCGAAGCGCGAAGCCGCAAGCGTTCGCGCGGGTGGTTCGGTTGCCACTTGCGGCTTCGCGCCGCGGACCCCCGATGGAGGATCGCGATGAAGTACCTGCTGCTCGCCTACGGCGCCGAAGACGCCTGGACCGCCGACGAGCGGACGGCCTGCATGGTCGAGTCGCTCGCCGCGTGCGACTGGCTCGCGGCGCAGGGAAAGTTCCTCGCCGCGTCGCCGCTACTCCCCGTTTCCACGGCCCGCACGACCCGCGTCCGCGACGACCGGCCGCTGGTCACCGACGGGCCGTTCGCCGAAACCACCGAGCACCTCGGTGGCTTCTTCCTCCTCGACCTCGCCGACCTCGACGAAGCCATCACCGTCGCCGCGTCGCTGCCCCCGACCCGCAAGGGGACGATCGAAATCCGCCCCGTGCTGGCGCTGCACGGTACGCCGCAGCCGCCGCCCGGCGCCGCGGCGCTGCTCGGCTACGGCACCGACGCCGCGCCCGACGACGTGGCCGCCGCGATCCGCCTGCGCCCGGCCGACACCGCGACCTGCGTGCGCGTCCGTGACGGGGTGCGCGCCGTCGCCGACGGCCCGTTCGACGCCGCCGCGGCGCAGCTCGGCAGCGTGTCGGTGGTCGTCGGCGCGGGCGGCACCGACCACCCCGCCGCCCGGGTCGGCGCCGTCGAGACGCGCCCGCTGTTCGACCTGACCGCCGTCCGAACCACCATGACCCCGGAGGCCCGATGACCGCGCTGACCCCGTACCTGTTTTTCGGCGGCCGCTGTGAGGAGGCGCTGGCGTTCTACCGCGCCGCGGTCGGCGCCGAGGTCGAGATGATGATGCGGTTCGACCAGAGCCCCGAGCCGTGCCCGGAGGGGTCGCTCCCGCCCGGGTTCGAGAAGAAGGTGATGCACGCCTCGGTGACGATCGGCGGCGCACGGCTGATGGCGTCCGACGGCCGCGAGGCCCGGACGAACTTCGACGGCTTCCAGCTGGCGCTGACGGTGCCGACGGAGGCCGCCGCGCGCAAGGCGTTCGACGGGCTGGCCGCCGGCGGCAAGGTGGAGATGCCGCTGACGCCGACGTTCTGGTCGCCGTGCTTCGGCATGCTCGCCGACAAGTTCGGCGTCACCTGGATGGTGATGGTCCCCGGCCAGGCCGGGTGAAAGACGGCTTCGGCGAATCGAGTGGCGATCGGAGGGGCGCGGTGTCCGGCTCCCTCCCCCCTCTGAGGGGGAGGGTTGGGGTGGGGGCACCACGCACGATGGGGTTCGGGAGGTGAAGCGCCACGGACCCCATCAAACGTGGTTCCCCCCCACCCCGCGGCGACGCGCCGCGACCCTCCCCCTCAGCGGGGGGAGGGTGGGAGGCTGCCAGTTTTCCCGGCAGGGTGTTCGCAGTTATTGGCCCCGCGCCGGTGCGGGGTCGTGGTTCGGTCTTTCCACGGGAGACGCACGATGACGCGACTGATGATGGCCGGCAGCGTGATGGTGTTGGCCCTGAGCGCGGGCGCGAACGGCCAGGCGCCGACGCCGAAGGCGCAGCCGCCGCACCCCGGGTTCGAGAAGCTCAAGGGCATGGTCGGCACCTGGGTCGAGGCTGACAAGGACGGCAAGCCGACGGCCAAGGTGGTGTCGGTGGTGAAGCTCAGCGCCGGCGGGTCGGCGGTCCACGAGACGTCGTTCCCCGGCACCGACATGGAGATGGTGTCGGTGTACCACCGCGACGGGGCCGACGTGGTGATGACGCACTACTGCATGCTCGGCAACCAGCCGCGGCTGAAGCTCGACGCCAAGTCGCCGCCGAACCAGCTGCAGTTCAAGTTCACCGGCGGCTCCAACCTCGACGTGACCAAGGACATGCACATGCACGACGCGACGTACACGTTCGTGGACGCCGACCACGTCGAAATCTCCGGCGTCGCCTGGGTGGATGGCAAGCCGGCCCCGGACCACTGCGGTACAATGAAGCTCGTCCGCAAGAAGTGAGCTTCGTTGTACCGCAGCATGAGCGTACTCCCCGACCCGACGGCGGCGTTCGTCGCCATCGACTTCGAGACCGCCGACCACGAGCCCGACAGCGCCTGCGCCGTCGGGCTCGTGCGCGTCGAGGGGTTGCAGGTGGTGCGCCGCGAGGTGGCGCTCATCCGCCCGCCGCGCTCGTACGTCCGCTTCGCCCACGTCCACGGCCTGACCTGGGACAGGCTGAAGGACGCCCCGTCGTTCGCCGACGTGTGGCCGCAACTCGCGCCGATCCTCGACGGCGCCGCGGTGCTGGCGGCGCACAACGCCTCGTTCGACCGGCGGGTACTTCTGGCGTGCTGCGAGGCCGCGGGGGTGCCGGCGCCGGCGGTGCCGTTCGTGTGTACGGTTCACGTCGCCCGCAAGACGTGGAACCTGCGGCCGAACAACCTGCCGAGTGTGTGCCGCCGGCTCGGCATCGGGCTGATGCACCACGACGCCGGCTCCGACGCCGAGGCCTGCGCCCGCATCCTCATCGCCGCGCTCGCCGCCGGCCGCACCCCTACACTTCCCCTATGACCACCCCCGTTTCGCAGGCGCAACTCGTCGCCCGCATGGCCGCCGTCGTCGGCGCCGATAACGTCCTCACGTCCGCCGCCGACCTCGCCGTCTACGAGTGCGACGGGTTCACCATCGAGAAGAACAAGCCCGAGGTCGTCGTCTTCCCCACGTCCACCGAGCAGATCGTCGGCGTGGTGACGGCGTGCGCCGAACTCGGCCTGCCGTTCCTCGCCCGCGGCGCCGGCACGAGCCTCGCCGGCGGCTGCGTCCCGGTCGGCGGCGGCGTCATGATCGGGCTGGCGCGGATGAAGCGCATCCTCGAAATCAACGTCCGCGACGGCTACGCCGTGGTCGAGCCGGGCGTCGTGAACGTGTGGCTCTCCAACGCCCTGAAGCCGCTCGGCTACCACTACGCCCCGGACCCGTCGAGCCAGGGCGCCTGCACCCTCGGCGGCAACGTCGCCACCAACAGCGGCGGGCCGCACACGCTCAAGTACGGCGTCACCGTCAACCACGTCCTCGGCGTCGAGCTGGTGCTGCCGGACGGCCACGTCGTCGTCACCGGCGGCCCCTGCGCCGACGCCCCCGGCTACGACCTGACGGGAACCATCGTCGGCTCCGAAGGCACGTTCGGCGTGGTGTCGAAGGTGTGGGTGCGGGTGACGAAGAACCCCGAGGCGTACCGCACGCTGCTGGGCGTGTTCGACACCGTGGACCAGGCGACGAATACGATCAGCGACATCATCGGCGCGGGCATCGTGCCGGCGGCGCTGGAGATGCTGGACAACATGTTCATCGGCTCGATCGAGGCCGCGTACCGCCTCGGCTTCCCGCTCGACGCCGGCGCCCTGCTCATCATGGAGGCCGACGGCCTGGAGGCGGGGTTGCAGGCCGAGGCCGACCGGATGGAGGCGCTGGCGAAGCAGAACGGCGCGCGCGAGGTGCGGAAGGCGAACACGGAGGCGGAGCGGCTGGCGCTGTGGAAGGCGCGGAAGGGGGCGTTCGGCACCGTCGGCCGGCTCGGCTACCCGAGCTACTGCACGCAGGACGGCGTGGTGCCGCGGACGAAGCTGCCCGAGATCATGCGGCACATCCGCGCCGTGTCCGAGAAGTACGGCGTGGGCATCGCCAACGTGTTCCACGCCGGCGACGGCAACATCCACCCGGTGCTGCTGTTCGACGAGCGCGACCCCGTACAGACGCAGAAGGTGCTGGACGCGAGCCACGAGATCCTGGACGAGTGCATCCGCCTGGGCGGCAGCGTGACGGGCGAGCACGGCATCGGCGTGGAGAAGCTGGACTTCATGCCGAAGCTGTTCGGGCCGGCCGACCTGGCGTTCATGCTGCGGCTGCGGGTGGCGTTCAACCCGGAGAACCGGTGCAGCCCCGGGAAGCTGTTCCCGACCGCCGGCGGCTGCGCCGAGCCGAGCGCGACGCTGGTGAAGCCGGGCCGCCGGGCGGCGGTGTGATGCTTCTTCAACTCCGCTACGGACCGCACCGGGTCGGGACGGTCGAGGGCGCGGTGTGGTCGGACGGCACCGGGTACGGCGTGTTTCGTCCGGCCGCCGACGGGGACGCGAGTTTGGAGCGGGTCCGCCGCTACATCGCGTTCAGCGAGGAGTGGCACGAGCGGTTGCGGGCCGACCAGCCGCACGACGCCGACGAGTTCCGCGCGTTCGCGGACGTCCACGAGTCGCCGCAGTGGCACGCCGTCCACCCCGACGGGACGACCGAGCGGGTGAGCGGGCCGGTGTTCGTCGCCGGCGAAGTGACGTGGGGTGTGAGCGAGCGGGCCTCGTAGGTCGGCCGAGTCTTCCAGACCCGACGGGCGCGACCGGTCGCCGTCGACAACGCGGTGCCTCGGTGTTCAGGCCGAAGGCCTGGGAGCCCCCAGCCCAGGGCAACGCTCGACGGGCCGCCGCACTGGGTGAGCGGCTGAGGGCTGTTACCCCCTCGGAATGCAATTCCAGGTGCCGCCGCGTCACTTGGCCTTCTTCTCGCGCGTCCCCTCGATGTCGAACTCGTTCGTCTTGTTGCCGTAGTCCGACTTGCCCTTCCCCTTCAGCTTGTCCCCCGTCACCGTCAGCGTGTAGTCGATCGGAATCTTGTTGTCCATGAGCTCGCGGACGGCGGAGAACGTCAGCGTCCCGTCCTTCGCCTTCACGTCCTTCAGCTTCGCCTCCTTCTGGTCCGGCCAGCTCATCGTGCCGGCCAGCTTGTCGCCGTCCTTCGTGATCGTCAGCGTGGACGTGCGCTTCTGGTCGCCGATCTTGTACTCGCACTTCCACGTCCCGACCGGGTCGGCCTTCTCGTCGCGCGCGCCCGCCAGGCCGCTGAACCCGACCACCGCGAACGCCGCCGTAAGGATCGCCTTCATGCTGACCTCCCAGAAGTGACCGACGGGGCGCCGTCCGACGCGGACCGCGCCCGGCCGCCGACCGCGATTGTAAGGACGCCGCGGCCGCCGGTCAGGTGCGGCCCCCCGCCCGGGCGGCGTCCCCCGTCACGGCACGAGCCGGGGGGCGTACTGCTGCCACAGGAAGGTCACCAGCGGCGGGACCAGCGTCGCCAGCGCCTTCAGGAAGAAGCCCACGCTCAGCGGCCACACCGGCAGCGACGCCCACTGCGCCCGCAGCCGGTCCGCCGTGTCGAGCGCCCGGCCGAGTTCCGCGTCGGCCAACTCCGGCACGCCGCCCCGCTCCACCAGCGGCGCGGCCCGCGCGTTGATCCGGTCGAACGCCCCCGCCAGCAGGCCGAGCATCCGCTCCCGCTTCCGGGCCAGGGCGCGGTGGAGGAGGTACACCGGGCCGACGGCGCTCGCCGCGGCGCACAGCGCGTACAGCCCCAGACCGACGTAGTTCCCCAGGTGCAGCGGCCGGTGCCAGACCACCAGCCGCAGCATCGGCGCCAGGAAGAACAGCCCCGCCACCAGCACCAGCGAACTGACCCACGCCGACGCCGACTTCAGTCGGGCCAGCCCGCCGAAGCCGTCCGCGGCGTAGGGCGCGATGCGGAGCCAGCCCCGTTCGCTCGTCGTCCGCGTGATTCGGATCAGCGCCGACAGCTGCGCCCACACCTCCGTCGCCCACACCGGCACCGCGTAGCCCCACACGAACAGCACCCACAGCCGGGCCGCGACGTAGCTGACGGGGAACCGCACGGAGTCCCACTTCGGGTACCGGTGGTAGAAGGCGTCGGGGAAGAAGTTGGTGACGGCGTTGTACGCGAACAGGGACAGGCCGATCGCCGTGAAGACGAGGCGCGGGCGCGTGAGTTGCGCGCGGCCGAAGGCGCCGCGGGCGACCGCCAGGAGTTCCGCGTGGGCGCCGGGCGGGGCGGTCGGCTCCAGGAGGTCCGGCAGGCGGTTGAGGTAGCCGCGCAGCGGGACGCGGCTGTAGTGGAGGAGGAGGAAGCAGCCGGGCAGCAGGGCGTACCAGCCGAGGGCCGTGGTGTCCTCGACGAGGCTCGTCCCGCCGGGCACCTGGTCAGGGGTGAGGGCGCCTTCCGACGCGGCCAGGGCGACGAAGAAGCCGAGCTGCGCCGCGGCCCAGAGGAGGCAGACGACCGGCACGGTGAGCACCTGCCCCGCCGGCCCGTACAGGGCCCGCAGGAGGTAGGACCGGCCGTGGAGGTCGGACGTCGAGATCTCCGCGTGTGGCGGCACGTCGGGCACGGAGGGGCTCGGGAAGAAGTGACGCCGCATGCGGCTTCGCGTTGGGCGACGCGAAGCCGCAAGCGGCAACTCGACCACCTCACACCCCGGCGGCCTTGCGCAGGGCGTCGGCCTTGTCGGTCTTCTCCCACGAGAACTGCGGCAGCTCGCGGCCGAAGTGCCCGTGCCGCGCCGTCTCGCGGTAGATCGGGCGGCGCAGGTCCAGCGTGCCGATGATCCCCTTCGGCGTCAGCTCGAAGTGGTTGCGGATCAGCTCCACCAGCTTCGCCTCCGGCACCTTCCCCGTGCCGCGGGTGTTCACCCAGATGTTCAGCGGGTCGGGGTAGCCGATGGCGTAGCTCAGCTGCACCTCGCACTCGCGCGCCAGCCCGGCCTTCACGATGTTCTTGGCGATGTACCGGCAGATGTACGCGGCGCTGCGGTCCACCTTCGTCGGGTCCTTGCCGCTGAACGCCCCGCCGCCGTGCCGGCCGCGGCCGCCGTACGTGTCCACGATGATCTTCCGGCCGGTCAGCCCGCTGTCGCCGTGCGGGCCGCCGCACAGGAAGCAGCCCGTCGGGTTCACGTGGACGGCGATGTCGTCGGCCCCCAGCTTCAGCCCCTTGGCGCCGGGCACCACCATCACCAGCTTCCCCTTCACCAGGTCGGCGCGGTCGGCCATCAGCACCGGCTTGACGATCTGGTCGATGACCTGCTGGCGGGCGTCGTCGGTGAAGTAGTCGCCGCCGTCCTTGGTGGTCATCACCTCGCGGGTGTGCTGGGTGCTGAGCACGACGGTGTGGATGCGGTTCGGGGTGCCGTCGGCGTTGTACTCGACCGTCACCTGGCTCTTGGCGTCGGGCCGCAGCCACTTCAGCTTGCCGGTCTTGCGCAGGTCGGCGTGGTGCGCCACCAGCTTGTGCGACAGGTCGATCGGCAGCGGCATCAGGGTGGCGGTCTCGTCGCAGGCGAAGCCGAACATCATCCCCTGGTCGCCGGCGCCGCCGGTGTCCACGCCCTGGCTGATGTGCGGGCTCTGCGCGTGGACGCGGCAGTCGACCTGGCAGTTGTCGGCGGTGAAGCCGATCTCCTCGCGCTCGGCCTGGTCCTTGGCGACGTAGCCGATCTCGGTGATGACGTCGCGGACGAGCGCGTCCACGGCCTGGCGGGTGAGGTTCGCCTTGGTGGTGATTTCGCCGGCGACGACGGCCAGGTCGGTGGTGACGAGCGTCTCGCAGGCGACGCGGCTCATCGGGTCGGACTTGAGGCAGAAATCGAGCACCGCGTCGGAAATCTGGTCGGACACCTTATCCGGGTGCCCCATCGACACGGATTCGCTGGTGAACAAGTAGCGGTCGGCTGACACGGGAATCCTCTCCGTTGGTGGCCTTCCTGCGCGGGGAAGGGAGTGCCGGTGTTATACCCACGCGGCCCGGCGGGGCCAACGCCAACCGGGGCCGGCGTGGGGCCGGCTTCCAGCCGGCCGTGTTCGGCCAGGCCGGCTGGAAGCCGGCCCCACGAAAGGCGTTACTCCACCTGTGCCACTTCGCCGCCGGCGCGGGTCGCCAAATCCGCCGGGATGCGCGGGTCGATCGCGTCGCGGATCAGGCGACTCGACGCGTCGCCGAGCAGCACGCCGACGCCGCCCGGGTGCGGGCTGCACGCCGCCCACTTGTCGGGGCCGTTCAGCCGGAACGGCCCCTCGTCCACGGCCCAGAACGCGCCGCTGATCCACAGCCCGTAGGCGTCCTTCCGCGTCGCCCCGGCCCACACGCCGCCCCACTTGTCGCGCCGCTCGTCCAGACACACCTCGGTGACGAACAGCGTGCCCGAAAGGCCGTCGGCCACGTCCGCGACGCGCACCTTGCTGTTGCGGTAGAGCGTGCCGTTGGGGTCGGCGAGGTCGGGAATCATGAGCCCCTTCGGGCCGGGCGCCGTCTTCGGCCGGCCCCAGCCGACGCCGCGGTAGCTGGCGGTGGCGTGGCCGTCGAAGTTCGCGTTCGTCGGCGGGCCGGGGTCCGACGGGCAGCGGTAGACCGGCAGCGTCGTGAGGGTGTCGGCGGTGGGCGCGGGCGTGTCGGAGCCGCCGCCGGGGAGCGTGTTGTGCGGGTCGATGCGGGCGTGCAGCGCCGGTTGCTCGACGAACGGCAGGATGAACACGGCCCAGCCCCATCCGGGGCCGGGGGCGGTGTCGGGGCGCGGGTCGCGGTAGCCGGGCGGGAAGCAGCCGTGCGCCGACTCGTAGCCGTGGAGGCCGAGGCCGATCTGCTTGAGGTTGTTCTGGCACTTGATCCGCGCCGCCGCCTCGCGCACCTTCTGCACCGCGGGGAGCAGCAGCCCGATCAGCACCGCGACGATGGCGATGACGACCAGCAACTCGATGAGCGTGAACGCACGGCGCATGGCGGACCTCGCCGCGGGCGACCACCCTTCAAGATATGCGCCCGCTTGCGGCTTCGCGTTGGGCGACGCGAAGCCGCAAGCGGGCGCGAGAGCGGATACACTTTCCCCATGCTGCGCCTCCTCCCGCTGCTCGCCGTCGTTGCAACTCTCCTCGCCGTGCCCCGCGCACGTCCCGCCGACCCCGCGCCGCGGCGCCAGATCGAGAAACTCAGCCGTGGCCTCGTCGCCATCCACCAAGGCGAGGGTCGCGTCTTCCTCAGCTGGCGTCTCCTCGCCACCGACCCCGACGACACCGCCTTCCACGTCTACCGCGACGCCGTCCGCCTCACCGCCGCCCCGCAGAAGGGCACCTCCTTCGCCGACACCGCCGACCTGTCGCAACCCACCAGCTACACCGTCCGCCCCGTCGTCGGCGGGAAGGAGTTGGAGGCGTGCACCCCGTTCCGCTTCGCGGCGAACGCGCCGGCGCGGCCGTACCTCGCGGTGCCCATCCAGACGCTCCCCAGCCACACCCCGAACGACGCCAGCGTCGGCGACCTGGACGGCGACGGCGAGTACGAGATCGTGCTGAAGCAGGAGCAGCAGCCGCGCGACAACTCGCAGAAGGGCCGCACCGGCGAGACGAAGCTCGAAGCCTACACGCTCGCCGGCAGGATGCTGTGGCGAATCAATCTCGGGCGCAACGTCCGCGAGGGGGCGCACTACACGCAGTTCCTCGTCTACGACCTCGACGGCGACGGCCGCGCCGAGGTGCTGTGCCGCACCAGCGACGGCACGGTGGATGGAACCGGAACCGTAATCGGCGACGCGACCGCCGACCACCGCAACGCCGACGGCTACGTCCTCGACGGCCCAGAGTTCCTGACCGTGTTCGACGGCCGCACCGGCAAGGCGCTCGCATCCGTCGATTACCTGCCGGCGCGCGGCCGCGTCGCCGACTGGGGCGACGCCTACGGCAACCGCGTGGACCGCTTCCTGGCGTGCGTCGCGTACCCGGACGGCGTGCGCCCCAGCGCCGTGTTCTGCCGCGGCTACTACACCCGAACCGTGCTCGTGGCGTGGGACTGGCGCGACGGCCAGCTCACCCGCCGCTGGACGTTCGACAGCAACGACGCCGGCAACGACGCCTACCGCGGGCAGGGCGACCACAGCGTCAGCGTCGCCGACGTGGACGGCGACGGGAAGGACGACATCATTTACGGCGCGATGTGCGTCGGCAGTGACGGCCGCGGCCGCTACTCGACGGGATTGGGTCACGGCGACGCGCTGCACGTCTCCGACCTCGACCCGACGCGGCCGGGCCTCGAAGTGTTCAACATCCACGAGAAGTCGAAGCGGGGCCTCGGCGTGTCGTTCCGCGACGCGAAGACCGGCGCCGTGCTGTGGAGCAAGGACAGCCCGGACGTGGGCCGCGGCGTGGCGTTCGACGTGGACCCGCGCCACCCCGGCGCCGAGTGCTGGGCGTCGGGCGCCGGCCTGAGCGGCATGTGGAACTGCCGTGGCGAGAAGATTTCCGACGCCCGCCCGCGGTCGTGCAACTTCGGCGTGTGGTGGAACGGCGACTTGCTGCGCGAACTGCTCGACCGCACCACTATCTCGCGCTGGGACTGGCAGGCCGGCCGCGACGTGGTGCTGCTGACGGCCGACGGCTGCGCGTCGAACAACGGCACGAAGGCGACGCCGTGCCTGTGCGCCGACATCCTGGGCGACTGGCGCGAGGAGGTGATCTGGCGGTCGGCGGACAACCGCGAGTTGCGCATCTACACGACGACGGCGCCGACCGAGCACCGGCTGGTGACGCTGATGCACGACCCCGTGTACCGGCTGAGTGTGGCGTGGCAGAACGTCGGCTACAACCAGCCGACGCAGACGGGCTACTTCCTCGGGCACGGCATGACGCCGCGGCGCTGACTTCGTTGGGGCCGGTTGGCTCGGTGTGGGGCCGGTTTCCAACCGGCCGGGCTGGACACGGCCGGTTGGAAACCGGCCCCACCTCAGACCAGCATGAACCGCGCGTTCGCCCGTAGTCGGGCGTCGTCCGGCGCCAGCTCCAGCGCCCCGCCGCAGGTGGCCGGCCGCCTCCGCCTTCAACCCCAGGTACCACGCACACCGCCGCCAGGTCGTCGCCGCCGCGCGCGCCAGGCGTAGCCGAACGTGCGGTCGCGCACCGGCCCGGGGTCGAGCCGCAGCGCCCGCGTCGCCGCGTGGTAGCCGCCGGCCCAGTCCTTCGCGTCGTGGTAGAACTGCGCCAGGTCGAGCCACGGCTCGCGCGCCCGGCTCGTCGGCCGCACGCCCGCAGCAGCCACGGCAGCGCCTCGCCGCGTCGGCCGAGGTGCTGCAGCGCCGCCCCGACAAGCCGGCCGGCGTGCGACCGGCCGGGGTGGTCGGCCGCGGCCGGCTGCGCCAGGTACTCGCGCAGACCGCCGCGGCGTCGTCCCACCGTTGCGCCGCGGCGTACCCGCGGCCGAGCGCCAGCAGCGTGTGCGGACCGCGCTCCTCGGCGGCGGCGCGTTCCAGCAGCGGCAGGTCCGGCGTGGGCGTGGGGAGGCCGGGGACGCGGACGATCGCCACGCCCGACTCGCCGCCGCGCTCGGCGCCGGCCGCGACCAGCTCCTCGCCGGCGGGGTGGCGCCAGCGGTAGCCGACGCGGGCGTGAATCCGACTGGTGCGGACGCGCTCGTCGGGCTGCCCGGTCGGGAGCCAGCTGAGGACGTGTTCGTGCCGCAGCCGGGAGACGCCGCCGCCCCAGGCGAGTTCGAGTTGCCGCCGCCAGCCGGGCGACAGCCGCTCGTCGAGGTCGAGGCGGACGCACACGTCGGCGTCGGCGGGGACGAGGGCGAGGGCGGCGTTGAGGGCGGTGTCGGCGCGCCACGGCACGACCGCGACCGGGTGGACGGCGACGCCGGCGGCGCGGAGCAGCTCGGCGGTGCCGTCGGCGGTTCCGGCGTCGGCGACGACGCGGGCGTTGGCGTCGCGGGTGGCCGCGAGCCAGTCGGGGACGAGCCCGGCCCCGCCCCGCGCCACGGTGTACACGGCCACGCGCATCGGCACCCTCGGAACGGCGTCGGCTACCCGCGGTCAGAATAGCCCGGCCCCGCCGCCCCCGCAAACGGGAGCGCCGGGGCTGGTGGCAACGACATCGACGGGGCGAATTACAGGTTACTGCTCGAGCGGACGACGGTCGCCGACACGTTGAAGTTGAACCCGATCGGGTTCACGAAGAAGCCGGAGACCGTGATTCCGACGGCCGTGAACGACGTCGGGGGTTGCAGCCGGAGCACCACAAACCCATCGCTGCTCACGTACTGGGTGATGGAGGCACCGGCCCCGTAGTTGTTGGTAACACCATGGGAAATGTTACCCGAGATCGCGTGCCCTGCGGCGTCATTGCTGATGATTGCGTTGCTGTTCCAGTTATACCCTTCGACCGTGAACCGGTACATCACCTCGACCCCGCTCGACGGCCGAATGTTGGTCTTGATGTGGATGGGGAGGGTGTTGGCCGAGAACGGATCCGTGTAGGTGAGGAAGTCACGCTGGACACCGGGGGTGGGCGACACCGCCACCCATTGCGTGCCGTTGTAAACCATTACCTGCCGCGTTGCCGTGTTGAAATACTGCATCCCGACCACCGGGCTGGCCGGGGCGGTGGCCGACGCGCCGATCGTCACCGGACCGCCGGCGGTAATCCCACCGGATGCGGTCACGTTCCCGCCCGACGTGGTCAGCGCGCCGCCGGACACCCTCGCCAGCGAGGCCGCGTCGCTGGCGAGGTCGGCCGCGGCGACGCTCCCGTCTGCGATCTGGGAGCCGCTGAACTGGCCGGTGATATTCACTGCTGAGTGAGTGTGGGTGGCCGGCGCGTACCGTGCGTCGAGCCCGGCCACATTGATCCCGCCGAGCGTGGCGGCGTCGATGTTGGCCGGCAGCACGGCGAGCGGGATGTGACCCGTCCCGTCGACGTGCACGAGAGACCCGTCGCTGCTCGCCGCGGTCACCTGCCCCTGGGCGTTCACCGTGATGTTGGCGTTGGTGTACGGCCCCGGGGTGACGGCGGTCGCGGCGACGCCGAGCGGGTTGCCCGCCGAGCCGTCGCCGGTCAGGGTCGAGTTGTGGAGCACGGTCGCGTCGGGGCCGGCCGGCCCCTGCGGACCGGCCGGGCCTTGTGCGCCCGCGGCCCCCGTCGCACCGGTGGCGCCAGCCGGACCAGCCGGGCGGCGGGCCGGTGGCGCCCTGAATACCCTGGGGGCCGTGCGGCCCCGGAGCGCCCGGGGCCCCCGGGGCGCCCGTGGGGCCCGCCGGCCCCTGGGGGCCGGCGGGGCCGACATCGCCCTGCGGCCCCTGAGCGCCCGTTGCCCCCGTCGCGCCGGTCGCGCCCTGTGGCCCCGTCGCCCCGGTCGCGCCGGTAGCCCCCGTATCGCCCTGCGGACCCTGGGCGCCGGTCGCTCCCGTCGCCCCCGTGTCGCCCTGCGGCCCTTGCGGCCCGGTCGCGCCTTGCGGCCCCTGGGCGCCCGTCGCCCCGGTCTCGCCTTGCGGCCCCATGTCGCCCTGCGGCCCCTTCAGCCCGGTCGCCCCCTGCGGTCCGGCCGGCCCAGTCGCGCCGGTAGCCCCCGTATCGCCCTGCGGACCCTGGGCGCCGGTCGCTCCCGTCGCCCCCGTTGCGCCCGTCGCGCCTTGCGGTCCGGTGACGCCCTGAGGCCCCTGGGCGCCGGTCGCGCCCGTGTCGCCCTGGGGCCCCGCCGGCCCCACGTCACCCTGTGGTCCCTGCGGTCCGGTCGCCCCCGTCGCCCCGGTCACGCCTTGCGCTCCCGTAGCGCCCTGCGGTCCCACCGGGCCTTGCGGCCCCACCGGGCCGGTCGCGCCCGCCGCCCCCGCCGCGCCTGTCGCCCCGATCGGACCCTGCGGCCCCACCGGCCCCTGCGGTCCCGTGGCGCCGGTGGCTCCCGCCGCACCTGTCGCCCCTGCCGTCCCGGTCGCCCCCATCGGACCTTGCGGACCGGCCGGGCCCGTCGGCCCCTGCGGGCCGGCCGGCCCGACCAGGCTCCCCGGCACGCTCGCCCCGCCGGCCACCGCCGCCACCCGGGTGGTGCCCGGGGTGGTCTGCTGCCCGAGGAGCACGCCGCTGACGGCGTTGTACACGCTCACCCCCGGGCCGCCGGCCACGGACTCGACCACGATCCGCGCCGACCCGCCGGCCGTCGTCACGCCGACGGCCGCGCCGTCGCGGCCGGTGACGGCCGCCAGGAAGCTCAGCTCCTCCGCCCCGGTGGCCCCGTCGAACACCTTCACGTGTGGCGACCCGCCGGAGCCCGCCCCGGTGACGACCTCCGCGAACCCGTCGCCGTCCACGTCCGCGGCCGCGACGTTCACCCCGCCCTTGAAGTCCACGTACGCCTGGAACGAGCGGACCTCGGCCCCGGTCGCGCCGCTGAACACCTTCACGTGCGGGGCGCCCGACTGGGCGCCGGTCACCACGTCGGCCCGCCCGTCGTGGGTCACGTCGGCCACCGCCACGTTCACCCCGCCCGAGTAGCCGGGGTAAGCCTGGAACGACCGGACCTCGGCCCCACTCGCCCCGTCGAACACCTTCACCTCCCGGGCGGAGCCGCCGCCGGGGCCGGTCACGATGTCGGCCCGGCCGTCGCCGGTGACGTCGCCGGCGGCCACGGTCAACCCGCCGCGGTAGTTCGCGTCGTAGGCGAAGAAGCTGCGGATCTCGGCGCCGGTGACGCCGTCGAACGCCTTCACGTGCGGGCCGCCGCCGGCCCCGGCGCCGGTGATGACCTCGGCCGTGCCGTCGCCGGTGATGTCGCCGACGGCGACCGACACGCCGCCGGTGAACCCGGGGTAGGCGTCGAACGAGCGGATCAGGGCGCCGGTGTCGGCGTCGAACACGGAGACGAGGGCGGGCCCGCCGGCGGCCGCGCCCGCGGCCGTGATGCCGGCGGGCGTGTCGCGCTGCTCCAGGGTGGTGAGGTCGAGGGCGGGCGTGCGCGGACCGTCGGACGGCTTGCGAGTCATGGGCGTGTACCCAAAAATGGTCAAGCTGGGGTCAGGACGGAGAGTAGAGCAGACGCGCGAATTGGGGGTCAAACAGAAAGTGTGGCGCAAAACGTGTTGCTTGCCCGACCCGCCGATCCGGAAGAACCGCTACAGGGCGCCCCCGAGGGGCCGGGTGACGCACCTGTCACCCGGCCCCGCGGGGGGGGCTCGGCTCGCCTACAACGAGCCTCTCACCGCCCGCCGGCGCGGACGCGGCCGAGCAGCTGACGCGCCCGCTCGCGGTACTGCTCAGGCAGCCCGTCCACCGACTCCGCCGACACCGTCCGGCCGTTCTCCGTCACCTCGATCTTCGTCGGCACCAGCCCGCTGGCGCCCACCGGCCCCACGATGTGGAACCGCACCCCGTTCTCGTCCGCCGTCACCGTCGCCCCGGCGTCGCTCACCTCCACCGTCACCCCGCTCGACTTCGCGGCGCCGTCGCGGGGCCGCTCGCGCACCACGTCCACCAGCGGCCGGCCGTCGGGGCCGACGATCGGGGCCAGTTCGCGGAACAGCTTGTCGCGGCCGTTGAGCACACCGCCGTCGGCCGCCGGCAACACCACGCCGCGCACCGCCTCGCGCTTGCCGTCGCGGATCACCGTCAGGTCGTGCGGGGCGCCGGCCCGCGCCCGCTGCACCTGGGCCACGAACGCGCTCGGGTCGTCGGTCACCACCTGGCCGCCGAACTCGACGATCACGTCGTTCGCCTTCACGCCGGCATTCGCGGCGGGGGAGTTCGGCAGCACCTCGGACGCCAGCACGCCGCGGCCGGCGGGGACGTTCTGGTCCTCGGCCACGCCCGGCGCCAGCCGCTCGACGCGGACCCCGAGCCGGCCGTTGCCGCCGCGGGCGCCGGGGAGCGGCGGGAACGCCATCTCCAGCAGCTGCGGCGGGAACGCCGGGCCGCCGCCGTCGTTGAGCGCCCGCTGCATCAGGTCCATCGCCTGCCGCCGGATCGCCTCGGCGCGCTCGCGGTTGTTCGGGTCCTCGGCCAGCAGCTGCGCCGCCTGGAGGAGCAGCGCCTGGCCGCGCAGGACGTTGTCGAAGTCGGCCGGGTTGGCGCCGCCGCGGCGCGGCACCTCGGGGAGCAGGAGGCGCGGCACCACCTGCGCCTCGTCGCGCCGGCGGGCTGGCTCCAGGTCGGGGTGCGGCTTGGCCCGCGGGTCGAAGCGCGGGTTGGCCCGCGGGTCGGCCGGGGCGTCGCCGTCGCGCGGGGGGACCCACGCCTTGCCGGCGAGCGCCTTCTCGAGGGCGTCGAGTTTGGCGCGGATGTCGTCGACGTTCTCGCCCTTGCGGGCCGCGCCTTCGACCGCCGCCCGCAGCGCCGCCAGCTCCGGCGGCGGGCCGACGCGCACCTCCTTGGGCTCGGCGCGTGGGGCCGCGTCGTCGGCCTTCCGCGGCTCGTCCTGGCGGGCGAACCCGACCCCGCTCAGGGTCAGGAGTGCGACCCCGGCGAGGGCCGCGGGGCGGAACAACCGGCGCATGCGATGTCCTCGGCGGAACGGCTAGTCGCCTATTATTCGCCGGCCGGGTCCGCCGTGCAACCCGGGCCGCGCGGGCCGTTACGTTCGCGCGGCTGCCGCTCGGTGACGGGGCCGCCGGTCGGGGCTCATTCGGGCTGGTCCACGGGAGCGAACCGCGGCACCGTTCGGCCGTCGTGCTCGACCGTTTCGAGGAACATGGCGGCGGGCCGGACCCACAGGCCGCCGTCGCCGTAGAGGGGGCGGTAGACGACGAGGCGCTCGTCCGTCTCGGAGTGGCGGGCGACGCCGAGCACCTCGTACTCGCCGCCCTTGAAGTGGCGGTAGCGGCCGGCGGGGACCATGTCGCGCCTCGTGCATCGCCGCAAGCGGCTTCGCGGTGGGAAGCGCGAAGCCGCGAGCGTTCGCGCGGGTGGTTCCGTTGCCGCTCGCGGCGTCGCGCCGCGGCGGACCAGTCACACCTTGATGAACACCTTGCGGCGGTACATCCACAGCAGGATGAGCCACAGCACCAGCACCGTCGCGGCGCCGGTCACGAGCGTCTCGTACGGCGGGCCGACCGTCTCGAAGAACCGCCCGAAGTGCCGCTTCACCAGCTTTCCCGCCTCCGACTTCAGCGGCGAGTTGCTCATGCAGTACGCGGCGATCGAGTTCGTGCCCACCACCACCAGCGGGAACGCCCACCGCCGCCAGCCGATCACGTCGTTCACCGCGTAGAACCCGGCCAGCAGCAGGAAGCACCAGCCGCCGCTGAACAGCACCCAGCTCGGCGTCCAGATGCGCTTCACCACCGGGCACACGCCCAGCCACCCGAGCAGCCACCCGGCGCCGAGTCCCACCACGCCCGCGGCCGCCAGCCAGCCCACCTTCGCCCAGCCGCCCCGCTCGGACTTCAGCACGCCGCCGGCGATCAGGCCCAGAATCATCGTCGCCAGCGTCGGGATGAGGCTCAGCGTCGCGTAGCCGCCGCGGTTGAACACGAACTCCGACTGCCGCGGGAACAGGTTCAGCAGCCAGACGTCGAACGCCGCGGCCGGGTTCGCGTTCTTGTTCCAGTGCGCCGCGAAGCCGGCGAGGCCGTGCTGCTCGAACCACTCCGGCTTCACCCCGGCGCCCGGCCCGTCGGCGACCGGCCACAGCGCGAATAGCGCCCAGTAGCCGACGAGGAGGGCGCCGACCGCGACCCACTGGTCGCGCACCGGCCGCAGCGCCAGCAGGAACAGGAAGCCGTAGCCGAGGCCGATCTGCGCCAGCGTGTTGGTGAAGACGACGTCGGGGATCGGCTCGCCGAACGAGCTCAGCACGATGCCGATCATCACCAGCAGGAACGCCCGCCAGAAGGCGTGCACGGCCAGGCCGGCGGTGCCGTGCCCCTTCGCCCGGCGGGCGGCGAGCGAGAACGGCAGGCTGACGCCGACCAGGAACGAGAACGACGGCTGGATGAGGTCGTGCAGCGAGCAGCCGACCCACTCGACGTGCGTCTGGTGGAAGCCGAGGAAGCTCATGAAGGCGTTGCCGCTGTCCTTGCCGACCGTGGCGAACTTCAGCAGCTCGAACAGGATCAGGAGCATAACAAGGCCGCGGTAGGCGTCGACGCCGTCGAGGCGCGTCGGCGGCGGGGGCGGGTGGCCCATGGAGGGAGCTCCTGTGTCTTCGCCGCTTGCAGCTTGGCGCTGCCCAACGGTACCGGTCGTGCGGTCGATACCGGACAGGTGGGAACGCGCCGCGGCAGATGCTGGTTGCGGGCGGGGGCGTGCGCCGCGGGCGTGCTCGCGGCCGGATGCGCCGACGCCCGCTTCCTCCGCCGCACCGCCCCGGCGCCCGCCGACCCCGTCGCCGTCGCCCCCGCGTCCGACTACCGCATCAACTGCCCCGACGTCGTGGAAGTGGCCGTCGCCGACCGGCCCGCTTGGGACGCCGTCGCCGCCGTGGACCTCGACGGCCGGTTGCCCGTCGGCGCCCGGCCGCGCGTCGAGGGGCTGACGCTCGACGAGGCGCGGCTGGCCGTGGCGCACGCGGCGGGCGTGCCGGCCGAGGACGTGAGCCTGTCGCTGGCGGCGCCGCGCGGCGGCCGGGTGTTCGTCCACGGCCCGGTCCGCGGCCGCACCCGCGTCGTGCCGTTCCAGGGGCCGGAACCCGTCATCGCCTTCCTGACGCGCACCGGCAGCCTGCCGCCCGGGTCGGAGCTGAGTTCGGTGTACGTGGTGCGGCCGAACGTCGCCGCCGGCGGCCGGCCGGAGGTGTTCAAGGTGAGCGCCGCGGCCGTGCTGCTGGACAACGACCACGCCACGAACATCACCCTGCGGCCGTCGGACCAGGTGTACGTGGGGGAGACGAAGGGGTCGGCGCTGTCGCGGGCGCTGCCGAGCTGGCTGGGGCCGGCGTTCCGGCGGCTGCTCGGGCTGCTGCCGGACGAGTGGAACTGGTGGCCGTTCGGGCGGGGCGAGGTGTGAAGGCGAGCCGGGGCATGAGCCACCCGCGTTGTTCGGACGGGGATCATTGGTTCTGGGACAGAGGGGGACCCCGTCCCAGAAGCATTGAGTCAATCGTAGGAATCTCTGTTGGACTGACGCCGCGGGCCGGGCAAGACGCGAGTCCTTGCCCGGCCCGGACTTGTGGCCGACCCGAACGATTCGACGTCAGTCCTTCCGCTCGAACATGCCGGGGGCGTTGCCGCCGGGCACGGCCGGAGCCGACTCCACGTCCTTCTGCCACTTCGTCCACTCGGCCACGTCGCGCACCCGCTCGGGGTTGGCCATGTCGTCCTTGCTGTTGCGCACCGTCAGCCGGCCGTCCGGCCGCACGATCAGCAGTTCGGTGCTCACGTCCTCGGCCAGTTGCGACTTGCCCGTCACCCGGGTCGTCACCCGGCCGCCCTCGAAGTCCACGAGCACGTCGCGGCCGACGAACTCCTCGACCAGCCAGCCCTTCGGGGCGGTCGCGTCCTTCCCCTTGCCGACCTTCTCGGACTGGATCTCGCGGAGCTGGTAGCGGGTCTCCTCGCTGCTCCACAGCGGCAGCTTCACGTACGTCTTGCGGCCGACGTACCCGCCGCGGGCGACCGGCATCTCGGCCGCCACCCACGCCCCCACCGGCTCGCGCTGGTTGGTGCCGCTGTCCACCCGCACCTGCTCCAGCCACGTCAGCTTCTGCACCACCGCGTGCGTGTTCCCGACCGGCAGCTTGAACCGGTCCTCCATGGACTTCTGCTTGCCGAACGCGGCCTGCACCTCCTCCGTGTACTTCGCCGGGTCGTAGGCGAACAGGTGCGACTCGCGCGGCACCGTCAGCGCCGCCCCGAGCCGCGTCCACGGGCCGGGGAGCGTCTTGTACTTCTCGCCGGCCATCGCCGGGATCGACATCGACTTCGGGTTGCCGTAGTTCGGGTTAATCACCTTCACCCGCAGCATGTACTCGTACGAGTACCCGGGCCGCACGTCGGGGTCGATGAACCGCACCAGGATGTCGTCGATGTCCACCCCGGCGGCGCTCAGCGGGTTCCCCAGGCCGCTCTCCAGCTTCCCGCCCTCGCCGCCGCCGGGCATCGCCGTCCGCGGCCCGGCCGCCGCGCCGTACAGCGCCTCCCCGCCGGACGCGCCGACGGTGGTCGGGGCGAAGATGCCGGCCTTCGGCGACGCCGCCGCCCCCTTCTCGCCCTTCTCGCCGAGGATGCGCAGCAGCACCGACGACTTCTGCACCGGCGTCGCGGCGGCGTCCTTCATCTTCTTCACCGTGTCGAGGATCGCCGGCAGCTTCACCTCGGGGTACTTGCCGAGCTCGGCGACGAGTTCCGGCAGGAACATCACCAGGTTGTCCTCGTACTTGTAGAAGTACGGCAGGTACGAACTGATGCCGGTCTTGTCCTTCGGGTCGGCCCCCTCGACGTGGCTGTTGAGCATCCGCGACGAGATCAGCTCCTGGTACTTGTCCACGTACCGGTAGTCCACCCACCCGACGGTCTCGTCGTCCTTCGGGTTGGCGACCACGTCGGCGTACTTCTTCCCGCCGGAGTAGGCGATGATCCCCTCGGGGGTGATGACGCGGCGGCGGACGTCGAACCCGTCGAACCGGACGTACGGGGCGGCCTCGGCGGCCGACTTCATCCGCAGGGCGCGCTTCATCTCCTCGGCCTGCTTCTTGAACGGGAAGGTGGCGTTGACGACCGCCATCCGCAGCGGCACCACGGTCATCGCCGGCAGCTTGTGTTCCAAGGCGGCCTTGTCCAGGTCCTCGACCGGGATGTAGTTGATGGTCGTCTCCGTCCGCATGCCGGCCTGGTTGAACCCGCCGCCCTCGCTGCCCATGCCCATCGGGCCGCCGACGGGCGGCGGGCCGCCCGGCCCCATCGGCGCGCCCGCCGGGCCGCCGACGGGCGGCGGGCCGCCCGGCCCCATCGGGCCGCCCGCCGGCCCCATCGGGCCGGTCGGCGGCTGGGAGGCGGCCTGCTGCGCCTTCTTGGCGTTGCGGGTGTTCTTCGTGAGCGCGGCCAGCGCGTCCTTGATCGCCTTGGTGTCCTTCTCGCCCGTCTTCTTCACCACCTTCACGCCGATCTTCGCCCCGCCCTCGGGGTCCAGCACGATGTCGTGGGCCTTCATCGGCGCCCGCACCAGGTCCACCTGGTAGTCGCCGATGCCCAGCACCCGCGGGTTCTCGCGCTTCGTGTCCGGCCGGGCCGTCGGGTCGAACATCACCCCGGACAGCGGGAATTCGTTCGCCGGGATCATCACGTACCCGCCCTTCTTGTCGGGGGCGTACATGCCGGTCAGCGGCGGGACCGCGGCCGGGTCGGCCGGGTCGTTGATGGCCTGCTGGATGCGCGACGCCTTCGACGTGAGGTCGGCGGAAATCTTCTTCGGGTCCTTCGCCTCGGAGTACGTGGTGCCGCCGAGGAACAGGAGCAGCAGCAGGCCCGCCCCGGCGACGCCGAGGACGACGTACTCGCCCTTCTTGAGCAGGAACTCCTTGATGTCGAACTTCGGCTTCGACGACTTCGACTTGGCCATGGCGTACCCTCGGGGCGGGTCGTGTGTTCGGGTTCGGTCGTTCGGCCGGGGCGCCCCGGTGGGCGGTCGCCCGACGGGCTCGCACACCGGCTAACGGGCGGTCAAAGTTTCGGCGGAGTAGTCGGGGCCGGGGTGGCGTCATCGGCGTGGCGGCGTCGGCGCCGGGGTCATCGGCGTCGGCGTCATCGGCCGGGGTCATCGGCGTCATCGGCTCCGGCGTCGTGGCCGGCGTGGCGGCGTGGTGCCGGTCGCCTCGCCCGGCGCCCACTTCTCGTACAGCGACACGATGCCGTAGATCGTCAGCTCGACGAGGCCGGCGGTCAGCTGGCTCTCGGAGATGGAGGTCATGGTGCCGCCGGGGCCGCCGGGCACGCCCGACCAGATCGGCATCCCGCCCATCGGGCCGGACAGCACCGGCGGCGGGACCAGTCCCGGTCCCGCCGGGCCGATGGCGGCACCGCCGGCGCTGCAACCCGGCCCAGGTCATCACCGCGATAGATTGTGACGCCAGTCGCGCCGGTGAAATAACCGCTCGGTCTGCCACCACCTTCGATGGGGCCCGGCACAAGTCCACCGACGCGCCACTGGGTGCGGATGACCCGCCACGGTTCATCAGGACTGATGCGAAAGACCGGCGCGGCACCGCCATCGACCGCGATGTCCACGGGCGAGCGTGGCAGCGAGGAAACGGATTGAGCGCCGCGTAACGCTCTTCGTACATCAGCGTCTGGACGTGGCTGGAGTTGGAGCAGACGAATTTGCGTCCGCGATTGTCGAAGGAAAGACCGTGCTGTCCGCCACCGCTCTCGGCGCGAATGGCGAGTGTGCGCGGATCGAAGCTGAAGTCGCGACCGCGCAATTCCAGCGTGCCCGCCGCCGGGAAAGAAGCGCCCGCGCGTTGCAGCCATGCGCGCACGAACGGCGAATCGACCAGCTTCACTTTTTCCGCCACTGAAGCTCGTAGCGCCGTGAATACGGTTATCGAGCGACCAGTTGAAGGAGTTCATCAGCGCCTGGACGTTCAGCTTGTTCGTCGCGAACGGCGCGTAGTCCGCGGCAAAGCCGGTGAAGATCGTTTCGCGGACGTCGGCGACACCATCGCCTGTTGTGTCCTTGAAATAGATAATGTCCGGCGTCGCGCCCACCAACGCCGCCGTCCCAGCAAGCGAGTGCGGTCGGCCAAGGCATTTCCTGGGCGAAGACGGTGCTCCGATCAAAGCGCCCGTCGCCGTCCGTGTCTTCCAACCGGCGGATGCGCCCCAGTTGTTCCGGTCGGCGCTCGGAGTAATCGCGCATCTCGATGACGTAACAGCGGCCATCTTCATCGAAGCACATCGCAATGGGATCGACCACGAGCGGTTCGGCGGCGGCGAGTTCGATGCGGAAGCCCGGCTTGACCTTGAACGTGCTGAGAGCTTTCTCCGGTGGCGTAGCGGAATGCGGGGAAGCTGAGTGGCGTCAATCTGTGGCTCAGCGCCGAAGCTCTGGGCCAGTGCAAAGACCAGCGCCACAAGAACGGAGAAACGGGAAGTCATGGATGATTCGATGGCTGCACAAACTCTTTTGTTTACGCTCACATCCCAGATGCGTTCAACCAGCCAAATGGAAAATCAATCCTTCCCGAGCCTCGTCGTCCTCACGATTGATCTCCTGCTGATCCTGTCCTGTCCCTCAAAGAACCGACCGACTTGTGAATTAAAAAGCCAATCGCCAGGACCACCACGGCGATTCCGGCACCTTCGAGAACCTCGCGCCGGCTTTCCGCTGCCGCATCTTTCAGCGAATAAAGAAACGCGCCGCCGGTGCAGGTCAGGCTCGCCACGACGATGAAGAAAATGGTCCAGCGCGCCACTGGCGCTTCTTGATGGCGGCAGATTGCGCGGTGTCGCCTTCGTTGAATTCTCCCTTGAAGAGAATGCTGCAAAACAACCAGGAAAACGCCGCCGTCACCAGGAATGCGAGCACCGTGCCGACCGTGAACTCCAGCGGATGGTCGGGTGAACCTGCTTGAGCGAAAAGAAAGGCTGCCATCAGGCCAAGCCCGAGTGCTGTTCCCGCTTGAACCACGCGAACAAAGTCACGCTCGTCCTTGGTGGGTTTGTGTGGGTCCATGTGCTTGCGGGCGACGAGACGACGGCTCAGTCGAACATCTTCCCTGGATTCAAGATGCCGTTCGGGTCGAGCGCCTTTCGCAGCTCGCGCATCACGCGCATCTGGGCGTTGCCGGCGAATTCGGAGAGTGTTTCTTGCCAGGCCGACGCCGTGTTCGCCGGTGATGGTGCCGCCCAGGCGGATGGCTTCTTCAAAGATTTCGTGGAACGCCTCTTCGATGCGATGCATCTCGGCCTTGTTGCGTTCGTCAGTGAGAAAGGTCGGATGCAGGTTGCCATCGCCCATGTGGCCGAAGGTGCCGATGCGCAGCTTGTATTTCTTCTTCGCGATCGCTTCGACAAAGCGAATCATCCGCGCCAGTTCGCTGCGCGGCACAGTGGCGTCTTCGAGAATCGTCGTGGGCGCCACGCGGGCCAGCGCGCTGAAGGCGCTGCGGCGGGCGGTGGCCAGCTTGTTCGCCTCCGCGTCGTCCTTGGCCACGCGAACTTCCAGTGCGCCGTTCTTGCGGGCGATCTCCTCCATCTTCGCAGCCTTCGCCAACGACCACGGGATGGCCGTCGGTTTCCATGAGCAACAGCGCCTCGCAGTCCAGCGGCCGACTTGGCGAAGTCTTCCACGCAATGAATCGTGGTGCGATCGAGAAACTCCAGCGTGCAGGGAATGATCTGCGCGGCGATGATGTCCGAGACGGTTTGCGCCGCCTGATCCATTGCATTAAAGTCGCGACCATCGTCTTCTTCGCAGCGGGCCTGGGAATGAGCCGGAGCAGCACCTTGGTGATGACCCCAAGCGTGCCCTCGCTGCCGATGAACAAATCGCGCAATGAATAGCCCGCCACGTCCTTCACGCATTTGTTGCCGGTCCACTTCGCCGTCGGGCAGCACGACGCCGAGTCCCATGACGTAGTTGCGCGTGATGCCGCACGGAGTCCGCGCAGCCCGCCGGAATCTCCGCCACATTGCCGCCGATGGTGGAGATTTTCATCGAACCAGGGTCGGGCGGATAGAACAGCCCGACGG
>JBGAQM010000441.1:0-4654 GCA_044220735.1 Urbifossiella sp.
CCTTTCAGGATGAGTGCCACGTCGGCCGGTTCGAGCTTCGTCTCGTACCGGAGCGCCCAGACGACGGCCTTGCGGAATACCTCCACGTCGGCGACGAGGTCGTCCCGCTCGGCGGCGGGGACACGCTTTTCCGTCTTGAGCGCGTCGAGGCGGGAGGTGAGGAGCGCGAGTGCGAAATCGATCCGCTCGTCTCCGGCCTCCCGGCCGGCGGGCGCCTCGGCCGCGCGGGCGGTGAACTTCTGAATGCGTTTGTTGTTCACCTCGGCGACGTACACGTCGCCGCGCGAATCGACGCACAGCATGTGCGGCATGTGGAACTGCCCCGCCGCGGTGCCCTTCTCGCCGAACCGGCCGAGCGCCTTGCCGTCCGGGCCGAGCACCCGAACGCAGTTTCCCCGCCCGTCGGCGACGAACGTCCGGTCGCCGGCGCGGAACAGCCCGTACGGGGCGCCGCTCTCCCGCCACTGCGAAACGAACCGCCCGTCGGCGTCGAAGACCTGCACGCGGTTGTTCTCGCGGTCGCCGACGTACACCCGGCCCGCCGCGTCGAGGCACACGGCGTGCGGCAGGTTAAACTCGCCCTCGGCCTTCCCCTTCGCCCCCCACTCCTTCAGCAGCTTCCCGGCCGCGTCGTACTTCTGCACGCGGGCGTTGCCGTACCCGTCGGTGACGTAGAAGTCGCCGCCCGGCGTGACCGCCACGTCGGTCGGGCGGTCGAACTGCCCCGCGCCGGCGCCCGCCCGGCCCTTCTGCCCGAGCGTCAGGAGGAGCTTCCCGGCGGGGTCGAACTTCATCACGAGGTGGTGGCCGACGTCGGTGACCCACACGTTCCCCGCGGGATCGACGCGCAGCCCGTGCGGGGTGTGGAGGTGGTCGTCGCCCCACGAGCGGAGGAACGTGCCGTCGCGGGCGAACACGAGGACCGGCCGCGGCCCGCGGTGGGCGACGTACACCCGGTCGGCGGCGTCGGTCGCCACCGCCGACACCGGCCCGAGCGCGAGCCCCGGCGGCAGCTGCGGCCAGCCCGCGACCGGCCGGTAGTCGGGGAACGGGTCCGGGGGCCGGCCGCCGGCGGCGGACGCCAGTAGCGGGACCGCGAGGACGAGCAGGAGGGTACGGGGCATGGGTCGCTCGCCAGGGCAGGGGGGTCGAATCCCGCGCGGCCGGGTCGAGTGTCCACGAGTTCAACCACCGGGTCAACGACCTTCCGGGCCGTTCCGGCGAGCACCGCGCCGCACGCGCGCCGGAAGCCGTCGCCGATCGAGGGCCGCCGGCGGCGGGAAGTACCCGTCCCCTTGGCCGACAGCGGCACGCCGGCCGTCGTGGGTGGGGCGATGCGGCACGACCCGAACCGGACGCTCGAAGAACATCCGCGCCGCAGCGACGGGCGGTCGGCGGCGATCACGCCATGCTCAGGATGACGAGTTCCGCATAGTAGCCGAGTGCAATGAGACGGCCTAGACTCTCCATCGTTCAACCTCACACTCGACCGGCCCGACCGATGTGGCCGCCTGACGAACAATTGTGCGACGCCTGGCGGCGGCTCGTGGCCGACCCGACCGCCGCCGGGGCGTTCGCCGAACTCGTGCTCCCGCCGCTCGAAGCGGGCCTCCGCCGCCGCTTCCCGCGGTGCGAGCCGGACGCCACGACGGACGCCGCCCACTGGGCCGTGCTCGCGTTCCTCAAGAACCCGACGGCGTTCGACCCGGCCCGCGGCCCGCTCCCGGCGTTCCTCCGACTCGCCGCCCGCCGCGACCTCATCAACATCCTCCAGCGCGACGCCCGCCACCACCGCGGACGAACCCCGTGGGACGGCGTCGAACTCGCGCAGCCGGCCGGGAATGAGCGGGAGGTGGCGGAGACGTTCGCCGACCACCCCGAACTCGTCGCCGCGGTGGCGGAACTCGACGAGGCCGACCGCGCGGTGTTCGAGCTGATGCTCGACGGGGAGCGCGACACCGCCGTGTTCGCGGCGGTCCTCGGGATCGCGGACCGGCCGGCGGACGAGCAGTTCGACGACGTGAAGCGGGCGAAGGACCGGGTGAAGGCCCGGCTGAAGCGGGCCGGGAGGGGGTCATGAGCGCGTCGGTGGAGCGGCTGGCGAAGCGGGCGGCGGTGGACCCGTACTTCCTGGCGTTCGCGCTGGCGGAGTACGCCGCGGCCGAGGGGCTGGACGACGCCGGGCTCGCGGCCGCGCTCGGCGCGGCGCCGGAGGTGCTGGCGCACGTCCGCCTGTGCCCGGCGCCGCGGGCCGACCCGGACGGCTTCCGCGCGGACGTGGACCGGGTCGCGGCCGCGTTCGGTCTGAACCGCGACGTGCTGGCGAACGTGGCGCGGCACGGGCAGGTGATCGCCGGGATGCGCGCGGCGGCCGAGGCGAACCCGGCGGCCGCCGGGGCGATGCTGGCCGCCCGCGACCGGGCGGAGCCGTGACGCCCCCGGTGTGGGTCGCCGAGCTGGCGGAGCGGTTCTGGGCCGCCGCCGGCCCGCCGCGGTCGCCGAGCTGGCGGAGCGGTTCTGGGCCGCCGGCCCGCCGCCGCCGTTCCCCCGCGACCTGACGGCCGCCGCGACCGCCGGCCTGCCGGTGCGCGTCGTCGATCTCGCCGCGCTGAGCCTGGGCGGTGTCCGCGGGTGGCTCGCGCGGTGCGGCGTGCCGTGCCCGGCCGACGAGCCGGACCGGCCGCTGCGGGCGTGCCTGTTCACCTGGGCCGGCGGCGGGTTCGTGTTCCTCGACCGCGCCGACCCGGCGGACGAGCGGCGGTTCTCGCTCGCCCACGAGGTCGCCCACTTCCTCCGCGACTACGACGCCCCCCGCCGGCGCGCGGCGGCGCGGCTCGGCCCCGACGTACTCGCCGTCCTCGACGGTAGGCGGCGGGCGACGCACGAGGAGCGCGTCGGTGCGGTGCTGCGCGAAGTGACGGTCGGTCCGCACGTTCACCTGCTCCACCGCGACGCCGACGGCGTGCCGCGCGGCCCGGCCGAGCGCGCGGCGGAGGACGCGGCCGACCGGCTGGCGTTCGAGCTGCTTGCGCCCGCCGAGTTGCTGGCGGGCGAATCCGGCGTTCGAGCCGCCGCGCGGCGGCTGCGGGCCGAGTTCGGGCTCCCCGCCGCGGCGGCGCTCGCCTACGCGGCGGTGCTGTTCCCCACGCCGCCGTGCGACCCGGTCGTGGGCCGGCTCCTGACCTGGAGCTTGTCCGAGGTGCGTGACTCCGGTTCGGGCTCCCCGTAGGTGGTTCGCCGCCCAGGGGGAAGACCGGGAGACGGCTCCGCAACGCGGACAACCCGCGGACCAGACACACAATCTCGCTGACCCCGCGTCGAACTCCCGGTTGCGAGCCGGAACACCCGTGTAGGAGGCGTCCGATGACGGAGACGACCGCCCCGCCCGTCACGCTGCCGGTGTCGCGGCCGACCCACGGGGTCACGTCCGACGAGTTCCGACAGACGTTCGGCGAGCCGCTGGCCGAGGTGCTCAGCCTCCAGTCGTGGCGGCCGGGGCTCGACCTCGTCCGCGAGTACGCCCGGCTCGAAGCGGAGGTCGCCGAGGCGGTCCGGTTCGAGGGCGAGATGCAGGCCGAGGTGCGGCGCGTCGTCTTCCCGAAGCTGAAGTCGAAGGCCGCCCCCCCGGAGGCCGGGCACTACACGGACGTGACGCCGGCCGACGTGGAAGCGGCGCACCGCGGGCTGCTGTTCAACGGCGGCGTGGAGTGCGCCGACGGCACGTGCCAGACGCACGACACGCTGGCGCTGACCGTATACCGCGTTGGCGTGTCGCTGGTGAGCTACCGCGGCGACCAGGGGAGCTGGGCGACGCAGCTGTTCCGCAAGGACCTGCGCGAGCGCCGCGGCGACGCGGCGGAGCAGGTGATCGCGCTGCTGGAGGCCCGCGGCCGGCGCTCGGGGCTGAACCAGCCGGACCGCCGCGACGGGCTGAGCGAGCTGGCGCAGCGGGCGGTGATGAGCCACGCCGAGGCGCGGGTGCTGCTCGAATCGGCGACGGCGCCGTGGCGGATGGGGCACGGCAGCCCGGCGCCGTACCAGCTCCTCGCCGGGGCCGGCAACCCGGACGTGGCGATCGAGTCGGTGAAGGTGCTGCGCGACCTGCTCGCCGGGCACAAGCGGTTCGTGTACGTGGCGAGCGAGCCCGGCGACCGGACGCTCCTCCACCTCGGGCAGGCGCTGCGGCCGCTCGAATACCTGATCGTCGGCACGCTCGACGACCGGATCGCGGCGTTCATCGACGACCTGACGTTCGGCGGCCCGGTGACGGTGGACGACCGGTGGGACGACACCCGGCTGACGCCGGCGAAGTGGGTGCGGCGGTTCCAGGACGACGTGGCGTCGCAGGTGCTGTACGGCGTGTACCGGGCGTCGTGGCTGGCGCCGCCCCAGGTGTTCTACGCCCACCGCGACCACTTCGAGACGGCCGCCCGCGTCGCCATCGCCGACAGCGTGCTGCTGCCGGACCGCGGGTTCCCGCTGCTGATCGACCTGGCCGACCGGGCGTGTACGGCGGTGTACGGCGGCGGCAGCCTGACGGAGCTGGCGAACGCCGCGTACGCCCGCCACGCCCCGCCGTTCCGCTACCAGAGCGAGCGCGCCAACCGGCCGACGTGAGGCGCGGACTGGTTCGGTTGCCGCCTGCGGCTTCGCG
>JBGAQM010000442.1:0-4649 GCA_044220735.1 Urbifossiella sp.
GTTGGAAACCGGCCCCACGTCTCACGGCAGCGCGTGAATCGTGTTGTGGATCACGCCGCTCACCGGCCTCCCGTCTGTCCCCTTGAGGCGGAAGCGGACCTCCATCCCCGCCGTCGGCGCGATTCCGGCGAGGGTCAGCCGCACCGACTTGCCGTCGGCCGCGATCGCGGCGCGGGTCACCGTCAGCGCGTGCTCGTCGAGGTGCTTCGAGCCGTAGCTCTGGCTCCGCTTCAGCCCCCACACCTTTACCGTGTAATTCGCCACGTCCGCGGCCGCGGCGGGGTCGAGCGCGTCCGCGAACGTGATCTCCAATCCGTCGGCCTTCGCCCGCAACCCGACCGGCACGTCGGCGGGCTTGCCGGTTGCCCGCACGCGGTAGAAGCCGCCGGGGCCGGTCTGGTTGCCGGCCCAGGCGTACATGCCGCACACGTACAACTGGCCGTCGGTCGGGTGGAAGCGGGGCCGCATGATCCCCGTCGGGAACGCCGGCAGCGGCAGGGGGCACATGCCGCCCTGCGTCTGTCCCTTCACCGTCTCGTGCGGTACGACGTACAACTTGCCGGTGCCGTAGGACGTGTTCAGCAGCGAGCCCTTCAGCGATCCCCACTTCTCGCTCGTCACCCAGATCAGCTCGGCGGGCGAGCGGTCGAACTCGTTCGTGATCCAGCACAGGGGCTGCTCCATCGCCGTGTCCGACGGGTTGGTCACGTCGGTGAAGCCCCACAGGTTGCCGTAGAAGCCGCCCCTGCGCACCAGGTTGATGCGGTTCTTCGGCGTCCAGAAGCCCTCCTGGTCGGTGACGAAGAACGTGCCGTCCGGGTTGAGGCACACGCCGTTCGCGGCGCGGAAGCCCGTTGCCAGAATCTCCGTCGTCGCGCCGTCGGCGCTCACCTTCAGCAGCGTGCCGTGATGCGGCACGACGGCCTGCAGGGCGTGGCGACCGCTCTTGGCGTAGTAGAAGTTGCCCGCCGCGTCGGTCTGCAAGCCCATCGCGAACTCGTGGAAGTGCTCCGTCACCTGGTGGTCGGCGTTGAAGCACTCGTAGAAGTCGATCTCGCCGTCGCCGTTCAGGTCGTGCAGCCGAACGATCTGGTCGCGGCAGCAGACGAAAATGTGGCCGTCTCGCACCTTCAACCCGAGCGGCTGGAACAGGCCCGACGCGATGCGCTGCCACGTCAGGTTGCCGTCGGGGCTGGCGATTCCCGAGACGAGCCACACGTCGCCGTCCCAGGTGCAAACGGCCATCTTGTTGCCGTCGGGGAGGAAGTCGAACCCGGTGAGCCGCATCTGGGCGTTCCACGGGTTCCGTTCGGGCAGGCCGAACGTGTCGGCCGCGAACGGGCCGGCGTCCTTCCCCACCGTCACAGTCGTCTTCAGTACGTCGGGCCAGCGGCGCGGCCCGCCGGTCGTGAGCGGCTTGAGCGGGCGCGGCGGCGTGGGGTCGGCCGCGCCGATCACGACCTTCACCAGCGTCGGCGTCGCGGCGGCCGGGACGGTCACGACGTGGAACCCGTCGCGGACGGCGAGTGTCACCCGGCTGTCACCGACGACGCGGGCCGCGCCGCCGGCCGGCGCCACGCGCGCGAGCAGGTCGCGGCTCGACTTCCCGACCTCCAGCGTCCGCGTGACCGCCTCGCCCTCGGCGCCCAGCGACTCCAGCACGTCCGCGTCGCCGACCGTGTACGACAGCACCGTCTGGTCGCCGAAGGCGTAGCTGCCGCGGTACTTCGCCCACCCGCGCGGGAGCGGCCCGTACGGCCGGCCGTCGCGCCCCTTCATCCGCGGGTCGTCGAAGCTCCCCGTCGCGGGGTCCGCCCAGCCGGGGCCGACGGGGTTGAGCAACCGCACGTCCCCGACGACCCGCGGGTGAACGCCGTGCTGCCCGTTGAAGTGAATCCCCTTCCAGTCGATGAACCCGTCGCCGGCCCAGGCCGCGGCGACGCGCATCGTGTCGAGGTCGAACACGGCGAACCGCTTGCCGCGCGACACGCCGCCGGGGCCGGGGTCGAGGCGGACGGCGAGCCCCTTGTACGCGATGTTCGGCGCGTCCTTCGTGCCGCCGACCTGGTAGGTGTTGACGAGGCTCGGCCCGTAGTCGTTCGCCACCCACGGCTCGACGCTCGACGGCGCCGGGCCGTACTCGCCCTTGCGACCCGGCGGCAGCGTCGCCAGGTAGCCGTCGTCGGCGCGGGCGAGCTGGCCGGGGTTGTGCGGCCGCAGGTACGCCTCGCGGAGGTAGTGGATCACGTCGTACTTCTGCCGCGGCACCATCCACGTCTGCGGCGGCATCAGCCCGTAGCCGCGGGTCAGCGTCTGGTACATGCCGTGCGGGTCGTTGCCGTTCTTGAACACGTGCGCGGCGAACTTCGGCGACGTGGGCAGCGACCCCGGCTGGTCCTTGGTGCCGTGACAGTTCGCGCAGACGCGCTGGTAGATGGCCTCGCCGCGCCTGAACGCCTTGTCGTCGAGCCCGCGGATGAGGCCGGCGTGGTCGATGTCCTTCTCGTAGGCCGGGATCACGAGAGCGGTCTGCGCCGGCCGCAGTTCCTTCGCGCGGGCCGGCCCCTGCTCCGCGACTTCGATCAGGTACTTCGTCAGGTCGAGAAACTGCTGCCGGTCGGACAGCAGGTTGACGAGCCCGTCGGGCATGAGCGACTGCGTGCCGGCCTTGCGGGAAACGATGTCGGCCTTCGGCACCACGACGCGCTTGCCGTTCGCGGCCGGGTCGGCGAGCGTCAGCGCGTCGACCGTCTCGGCGGCGACCAGCCCCGTCACCGTTCGGTCGTCCGCGGTCACGACGGTGACCGTCTCGAAGCCCTTCTTGAGGACCCGCGACGGGAACAGCACCGACTCGACGAGGTACTCGGCGGTGGCGTCCTTCCCCGCGGCGGCGAGGTCGGGGCCGAGCCGCGTCTCGGCCTCGGCGTCGTGGCACTTCGCGCAAGCGAGCGCCGGCTGGAAGAACAGCGCCGCCCCGCGGCCGGCGTCGCCGCGCTCGCGGGCGGCCTTGGCGAGTGCGGCGGGCGCCTCGGCGGCGAGTTGCTGCTGAAGCGCGTCGGCGGCCGTCCCAGGCGCGGCCGCGGTGAGCAGCAGGAGCGTGGCGGCGAAGCGCGGCATGAGGCGGCCTCGGGGTGGTCGTGGCAGTGTGCGGAGAACGCCCGCCGCGGGCAATCCTCAATCCCCTGCCGGGAAGAACACCGCCAGCCATACGGTCGGCTCGTCGGGTGTCGTCCACTCGACGCGGTGCCGCCGGCGCGCCGGTATGGTGGCGTGGTCGCCCGGCCACAGGTCGACACACCGGTCGTCAAAGCGTAGGCGTGCCGCACCGCGCACGACCAGCACCCACTCGGTTTCGTCCTGGTCGTACCAGAATCCCGGCGGTGAAGCGTGGCCGAGCGAGACGATCCGCTCAACCCGCACGCCCGATCCGGCCGCAAGCGTCTGGGTCAGTTCCGCGGGCAGATCGGCGGGCAGACCGGCGAACAGATTCGAGGTCATGGTGAGTCCTCGCCGCGTCGGGTAGAATCGGGCCGCCCCGAACCCGGAGCCCCGTATGAACCGCCGCAGGTTCCTCGCGTCTGGTTTAGCAGCCGCGGCCCTCCGCCCGCAACTCGCCGCCGCCGCCGACCCGCCCCCCACGCGGTTCCAGATCGCGTGCATGACGCTGCCGTACTCGCGGTTCCCGCTGGCCCGCGCCCTCGACGGGATCAAGGGGGCCGGCTACCGGTACGTCGCCTGGGGCACGACCCACGACGAGGGCGACGGCCGGAACACGCCGGTGATGCCGAAGGACGCCGAGCCCGCCCGCGCGCGTGACCTCGGCCGCCGCTGCCGCGACCTGGGGCTCGAGCCGGTGATGATGTTCGCCGGCACCTACCCCGAAGCCGCGGACGGGTTCGAGGTCCACCGCCAGCGCGTCCTCCAGGCGGCGGCCGCGGGCGTCCCGCAGGTGCTGACGTTCGGCCACACGAAGGGGGCGAGCCGGGCGGTGTGGGTCGAGCGCTTCCGCCGGCTCGGGCCGATCGCCCGCGACAACAACGTGACGATCGTGGTCAAGCAGCACGGCGGCGAGACGGGCACCGGCGAGGCGTGCGCCGCCGTCACCCGCGAGGTGAACCACCCGAACATCAAGGTGAACTACGACGCCGGCAACGTCCTCGACTACCTCGACAAGGACCCGATCCCCGACATCCGGGCGTGCGCCGCCGAGGTGCGGAGCTTCTGCGTCAAGGACCACCGCAACTGGCCGCGCGACGAGGACTGCGGCCCCGGGTTCGGCGAGATCGACCACTACCGACTGCTGCACCCGGTCGCGTTCACCGGGCTGACGATGCCGCTGGCGTGCGAGAACATCTTCGCACCGCTGGTGCCGCGCCCGGATCGACCTGAAGGCGTGGACGCTCTCGCGAAGCGGGCGCGTGAGTTCCTGGAGGTCGTGATCGCAGGGTTGCTGGCTCCCGTCGTGAAGAAGTAACCGCGACACGGTCGAGGCGGATGCGGGCGAGTGGGTCGGTGTTTCGGAGGAATCGCGTGTTCCCTGGCTTCGCCCCACCGCCGCCACCGCCCCGACCGGCGCTTCCTCCCCCGCCGCCACCGCCTCCGCCTCCGCCTCCGCCTCCGCCGCCACCGCCTCCGCTACCGGAGCCGGT
>JBGAQM010000443.1:0-4643 GCA_044220735.1 Urbifossiella sp.
GAAGCCGCGAGCGGCAACTCAGGAAGCCGCCCCCACCCCCCGCACCTATCCTAAACCGCGTCCCCGGCGCGGCGCCGGGCCACGGGGGTTTCCTGCCGATGCCCTCCCCGTTCAACGGCTTCCTGTCGCGGCTCCGCCCCCGGCACTACGGCCGGCGGCCGCCGCTCGTGCTGCTCAACGGCCTCGCCGAACAGGCCGAGTCGTGGTACCGCAACCGGAAGGCCTGGAACGGCTACTTCGAGGTGCTGGCGCCGAACATCCTCGCCTACGAGGGCGACCCCCTCCACGAGCGCATCCGCGCCCGGGAGCCGATCACCGTCGAGTACCTCGTCGGCGAGTTGCACGAGTACCTCACCCGGTTCGTCGAGACGCCGCCGTACCACCTCGTCGCCAGCAGCCTCGGCGGCAAGGTCGCCGTCGAGTTCGCGGTGAAGTACCCGGAGCTGGTGGACCGCGTGGTGCTCCTGTGCCCGTCCGGGATGGGCGACGAGGAGAAGCTGCCGATCATGGAGGGGCTCGGCGGCCGCGGCGCCGACGCGATGGTCCGCAGCGTCTTCTACAACCCGCGCAAGTGCGCCGACTACGACGTGCTCGAGTACTACCAGGCGAAGTTCGACTCCCGCCGGTGGAAGCTCGGGTTCGTCAAGTCCGTCCGCGGCACCCTGGAACACACCGTCCGCGACAAGATGAAGCTACTGGCCGCGCCGACGCTGCTCATCACCGGCGAGGAAGACCGGGTGTGCGACCCGGCGGTGGCGCGGGACGCGGCGAAGGAACTCCCCAACGGCCTGTTCCTGGCGCTGCCGAAGTGCGGCCACGCCCCGCAGATCGAGAAGGCGTGGAAGGTGAACCGCCTCGTCACCCACTTCCTGACGACCGCCGACCCGACGCACACGCCGTCGTGGCCCAAGTTGTTCCTGACGAAGCCCCCCCGCCCGCGAGCCCACGGATGACCGACGCCCCCGCCGGGCCGGACTGGTGGCTGATGCTCCGCGCCTTCCTCCGGCACGGCCGGCGGGTGGCGTCGTTCTCGCCGAGCTCCCGGAGCATGGCCCGCGCCATGCTGCGCGGCATCGACTTCGACGCCGCCCGCTGCGTCGTCGAACTCGGCGCCGGCACCGGGCCGATCACCGCCGAACTCGCCCCGCGGCTGCGGCCGGGTACGACGTTCGTGGCGGTGGAACTCGACCCGGTGCTGTGCGGCCGGCTGAAGGCCCGATTCCCGAACCTCGACGTGGTCGAGGCCGACGCCTGCGACCTCGACACGCTGCTCGCCGAGCGCGGGATTCGTCAGGTGGATCACGTGTTGAGCGGGCTGCCCCTGCCGTCGTTCGCGCCGGCGTTGCGCGACACCGTGCTGGCGACGGCGGCGCGGGTGCTGAGCCCGGCCGGGTCGTTCCGCCAGCTGACGGTGATGCCGCTGGTCTACTACCCACTGTACCGCCGCTACTTCGACGACGTGCGCTTTCAGTTCGTGGCCGCGAACCTGCCGCCGGGCGGCGTGTACGTCTGCCGCGGCTACCGGGGCTGAGATGCCGAGTACCGCGTTCCTCGCCCCGTTCGCCGACCGCCGCCTCGTCCGCCGTGCCGCCGACGCCGGGCTCGTCCGCTACGCCCACGCGCGAACCGCCGCCCTCGACCGCCTCGACGCCGGCCGGCACCAGCACGCCACACTGCTGAAGCTGGTCCGCCACGCCCGCAGCACCCGCTTCGGCCGCGACCACGACTTCGCCCGTATCACGTCCGTCGCCGACTACCAGGCCCGCGTCCCCGTCCGCGACTACGAGTTCTTCTGGGACGCCTACTGGAAGCCCTCTTTCCCGCGCCTCGACGACGTGACGTGGCCCGGGAAGGTGCCGTACTACGCGCTCTCCAGCGGCACCACGAGCGGGGCCACGAAGTACGTCCCGGTGTCGCGCGAGATGCTGGCCAGCAACCGCAGGGCGGCGCGGACCACGGCCGCACTGTTCCGGCACGGCCGCCCCGACGCGCGGACGATGACGGGGAAGATCTTCTTCCTCGGCGGCAGCACCGACCTGCGGCCGCTGGCCGACGGCAGCCGGGCCGGCGACCTGAGCGGCATCGCGGCGACGGAGGTGCCCGACTTCTTCCGCCCCTACGTGTTCCCGCCGCCGGACCTGATGCACCTGTCCGACTGGGACGAGAAGCTCGGCCGGGTCGCCGAGGCGTCGCTGCGCGACCGCGTCACCGTGGTGAGCGGCGTGCCGGCGTGGCTGCTGGCGCTGTTCGAGCGGGTGAAGTGCGCCGCCGGCACGCGAACCGTCGCCGAGGCGTGGCCGGACCTGCGGCTCGTCGTCCACGGCGGCACGAAGTTCGACCCGTACCGCGACCTGTTCCGGCGCGAGGTCGGCGACCCGCGCGTGTCGTTCTGCGAGGTCTACCCGTGCTCCGAGGGCTTCGTCGCCACCGAGGACCCGCGCTACGGGCTGCTGCGAATCGTGCCCGACCACGACGTATTCTTCGAGTTCGTGCCCGTCGATCAGCTCGGGGAGCCGTACCCGGAGCGGCACACGCTGGCGACCGTCGAGACCGGCGTGCAGTACGCCGTGGTGCTGACGACGTGCGCCGGGCTGTGGGCGTACCGGCTCGGCGACACGGTGGCGTTCGAGCGCCGCGACCCGCCCCTCATCCGCTTCACGGGGCGCACGAAGTATTTCCTGTCGGCGTTCGGCGAGCACCTGATCTCGGAGGAGGTCGAGCGGGCGGTGGCGATGGCGGCGCGGGCGGCGGGGGCGGACGTGACGGACTTCCACGTCGGCCCCGAGTTCCCGCCCGACCCGCGCACGCCCGGCCGCCACCTGTACCTGGTGGAGTTCGCGGGTGCGGTGCCGGCCGCGGACCGCTTCGCCGCCGACCTGGACGCCGTGCTGCACCGGCTGAACGAGGACTACGCGGCCCACCGGGCCGGCGACCTGACGATGCGCGTGCCGCGGGTGGTGGCGGTGCGGCGCGGCGGGTTCGAGGCGTGGATGAAGTGGCGCGGCACGTTCGGCGGCCAGCACAAGGTGCCGCGGATGGACAACGCGGGGGTGCTGACGAACGAAATCGCGTCGTGGTTCGACCGGGAGGGGTGGGTGGTGTAGGTGCCGCTTGGGGCTTCGCGCTGGGCGACGCGACGCCGCAAGCGACGTCGCGGGTTGCACACGCTCGTCGAATCGAGTTCAATATCGTTACCCACCCCACAGCCCTCTCCCACCCATGCTCTCACTTCTCACCCCCGACCGCGACCCGCTCACCCGCCGCGCCTGGCTCCGCGCCGGCGCGATCGGCCTCGGCGGGCTGGCGCTCCCGCATCTCGCCGCCGCGCGCCCCGCCGGCCGGGCCAAGTCGGTGATCGTGTTCGGCCTCCTCGGCGGGCCGTCGCAGCACGACACGTGGGACCCGAAACCCGACGCCCCCGCCGAGGTCCGCGGCCCGTTCGGCACGATCGCCACCCGCACCCCCGGCTACCGCGTCGGCGAGCTGATGCCGCTCACGGCGCAGCTCACCGACAAGCTCGCCGTGCTGCGCGCCGTCGCCACCGACGACAACTCCCACTCGTCGAGCGGCTACCAGATGCTGACCGGCGTGCCGCACCAGCCGATCGGCCAGGAGAACGCCACCCCGCGGGCGCCGAACAACGCCCCGACGCTCGGCGCCGTCGTGCGCTACCTGCGGCCGGCCCCGGGGAAGCTGCCGGCGGCGGTGACGCTGCCGGAGCACATGTGGAACGACGGCAACTTCCCGTGGCCCGGCCAGGACGCGGGGCTGCTCGGCCGGCGCCACGACCCGTGGCTGGTGCCCTGCGACCCGAGCAACGCCCGCTTCAAGATCGACGCCCTGTCGGCGCCCGACGAGGTTCCCGCGGCGCGACTGGCCGAGCGCCGCGGCCTGCTCGGCGGGCTGGACCGGCTGCCGACCGGCGGCAGCTTCGAGATGTACGACGCGGGCGTGCGGAAGGCGTTCGAGCTGGTGTCGAGCGGGGCGGCGCGCGACGCCTTCGACCTGGGGCGCGAACCCGCGAAGCTCCGCGAGCGCTACGGCAACTCGCGCTTCGCCCAGAGCTGCCTGCTGGCGCGGCGGCTGGTGGAAGCCGGGGTGTCGCTGGTGCAGGTGAACTGGACGCGGATCGCCAACCTGCCGAACCAGGGCGGGTGGGACACGCACGGGAAGCACAACGACGCGGCGAAGGACTTCCTGATGCCGATGATGGATCGGGCGTTTTCGGCGCTCGTGTCCGACCTGGAGGTGCGCGGGCTGCTCGACGAGACGCTGGTGGTGTGGTTCGGCGAGTTCGGCCGGACGCCGCGGTTCAACGGCGCCGCCGGCCGCGACCACTGGGGGCACGTGTTCTCGCTGGCGCTGGCCGGCGGCGGCGTCCGCGGCGGCGCGGTGTACGGCAGCAGCGACAAGCTCGGCGCCCGCCCGGCCGACGGGAAGGTGGCGCCGCGCGACCTGATCGCCACCGTCCTACACCTGCTCGGCCTGGAGCCCGACGCCGAACTGCGCGACACCGAGGGCCGGCCGTTCCCGGCGAGCCGCGGCGATGTGATCCGAGGAATCCTGTGAGGCCGGGCGAACGGCCGGCGTGAGCCGGCTGGTCGTTGGCGCAGGCACCTGCCACCCCGATCAGCCGGCTCACG
>JBGAQM010000444.1:0-4602 GCA_044220735.1 Urbifossiella sp.
CCGCTTGCGGCGGTGCAGGGTGAGTCCGGCATCGCCGCAAGCGGCGGACGGAGGTCAGGCGGCCGGAACCCGAAACGGTGCCAGGATTTGCAGCACGCCCGCCGGCACCCGCAGGCCGCCCGCCAGCGCCCACGGGTAGCTCTTGCTGTCGGTGCCGTCGGACTTCTCGGTCAGCAGCACGCCGCCGAGGTCTTCGTTCGTCTTCGCCAGCCGGTACCAGTGGCCGATGAGCTGGCTGAACGCCTCCTTCACCGCGCCCGGCACGACACCGGTGGCGGTCGAGTACGTCACCTGAACCGTCCCCGGGGTGCCGGCCGAACCCCGGCGGCCGCGCGACCGCAGGAACACGCCGCCGACCGACTCGATCACCCCGCGGTCGGCGTGGGTCACGTAGGTTGTCGCGTCGAGGATCGTGTCCGTGCCGAACTGGCGGGCGGCGTCCACGCGGACGCTGCTCACCAAACTCACGGGGTAGTTGCGGAGGAACAGCAGGGCGGTGTTTCCGGCGTGGGTTTCGGTGAACGTGCCGCCCGCGAACGCGCGGCCGGTGTGCGCCGCGATGAACGAGTCGGCCGCGTCCAGGAGGCGGTTCAGGGTGGCGTCGTCGGCGTCGGTCGTGATCCGCAGCGCAACCTTCACGTTGGCGAGGGTGTCGAGCATCGGAGTAACGGGGTTGAGGAAGGCCCGGAGGCGGCCCCGGGCAGGATGGGGTCAGAACACCTTCTTCTGCTCGCCGACGACCACGGCGGCGACGATCGACGGGTCGGTGCCGGCGACCGTGCCGACCCAGCGGACGTACCGCTTCGTGCGGACGAACCGCAGCGTCTGCACGCCGGCGGCGCTCGCCACCGTGAACGCACCGCCGCCGACCGCCGTCCAGGTGCTGCCGTCGCTCGACTCCTCGATCGCGCCGGTGAGGGTGTCGCCGGACGACACGCTGCCGACCAACTGCACGGCGAAGCACGGCCCGTCGGCGTTGGCGAGGTCGAGCGTGGGGCCGGCGTCGGTCTCGGTCATCGCCGCCGGCGGGAACGCGGCCGCGACCGTCACGGCGTTCGGGAGGTCGTTGATGTGCGTGGACACGGGGAACTCCATGAGGTTGGGTGAGGGGCGAAGCCCGGGGACGGCCGTCCCCGGGCGTTCAGGCGGGTCAGCCGACGACGAGCTGGTCGCACAGCACGAAGCTCCCCACCTGGCGGGGGCCGGCGTCGATGTGCTGGATGCCGCGGAGGTACGTCATGTCGTTCTGCAGGGCCGTGTCGCCGAGGCCGCTCGCCAGGAACTCCATCACCCCCAGCCGCGCCACCACCCAGTCCGGGAAGTAACCCAGCAGGATGTAGGTGAGGGTCGTGCCCGCGTTCTTCACCCGCGCCGCCGACACCTGGCTCGACCGCACCACCCGCGTGCCGTACAACTCGCCCGGCGGCGAGCTCGACGAGCTCGACCCGCGGAACAGGAACGCGCCCTTCCCGTCGGAGGCGCTGACCGCGTCGGCCCGGCGGTTCATCAGCGCCGCGAACATCGTCTTCCGCATCACCCACGCGGTCGGCGCGTCCACCGCGTCCGGCAGCTTGCTCTCCATCAGCGCCACGTCGCCCGGCTGAAACGTGTCGCCGTTCGTGCCCGTCGTGCTCGCCGTGTGCGTGCCGATGCCGCTGTAGGTGGTCAGCCCCTTGATCTGCGTGCCGCCGGTCCCTTCGAGCATGGCGAGGTCGGCCTTCAGCGCCGCGGCGCGGGCCATGTCGAACCGCACCAGCCCCTCGGCGCTCGGGCTGGCGAACCGCAGCAGCTCGTTCGTCAGCTTCACGAACACCCCCAGCTTCTTCGCCTGGAGGTCGAGGTTGCCCGTCGTCGGCTGGCTCTCGGTGATGGCGTTCCCCTCCCCGACCCAGTACGCGGTGCTCGCCGCGGTGAGCTTTGGGAACTGCACGCGGCCGTTCGGCGGCAGCGCCACCTCGCGCGCCCCGGCGGCGGCGAACACCTCCATGCTGCGCTGCAAGTCGATCAGCTCGCCGAGCATCGGCAGCTGCACGAGCGTGCCGCCGGCGGTGTCGGTGGACGTGCCGAGTGCCTTGGTGCGGAACCCGGTGCGGCGGCACAGCCAGTCGGCCTCGTCGGGGTCGAAGCGGACGGCGTGCGCGGTCATCTTCTGCCGCAGCTCGTTCTGCAGCCGCAGCCCCTGCGGCTCGAACGCCGGCAGGTGCGAGCTGGCGAGCGGAACCAGGAACGACTGCTGCCCGTGGTGGGGCGAGAAGCCGTAGGCGGCGTACAGGTCGCGGAGCTGGTGGTGGGTGTGAATCTCCTCCTTCGCCTGGTCGGGGCCGACGAACCCGAGGGCGAACGCGGCGGCCTTCAGCACCGAGTAGCCCGCCGAGTCCTGGCCGACGGGGCCGGACGTGGCCCACGGCACCCGCCGCTCGACGCGGGCGGCGCGGTCGAGGGCGCTCTGCGTCTGCTGCTCGATGAACGTCACCAGCTCGTCGCGGCTCTGGAAGCGGTCGGCCGCCGGGGCCGGGGCGTCGATCGTCGGCGTGGACATGGGAACTCCTTCTTCGGGACTTTGGGACAGGGGGACCGTGGGACTGGGGTCAGTCGGGCGAGGGAGGGGACAGCTCGAACGCACACCGCGGACGCCCGCCCCGGGTTGCACCCGGGGCTACACGCCGACACCCCTCCGGGGTTAAGACCAGGGCGTCAACGGATCGGGGCTTTGAGCCCGGAGGGCGACGGCGTGTAGCCCCGGGTGCAACCCGGGGCGGCGTCCGCGGTGTCACACCAAGGCGATGAGATCAGAAAGCACGTCAGTCGTGCGCACGAACCGCCCGCCGCGGTCGTCGGGGATTTGCGCCAGCCAGTGCCGCAGCGACGGGTCGGTCACCCAGCCCTTTTGCAGCGCCACCGTCAGCGCCCCGGGGTTCTCGGGGATCGGCACCGCCGAGTACTCGAGCAGGTCCCACTCCTCGACGCGCAGCCCGGGGTTCGGGCCGGCGCCGCGGCGGAACGCGCGGCGCGGCACGAAGCCGATGCTCCAGCCGCGGAGGACGCCCTGCTCGTACAGGCGGAACACGTCCTCGGCGAACGGCACGCCGCGGGCGAACCGCGTCTCGGCGACGACGCGCCGCGGCTGCACGTCCACCCACTCGGCCGTGCCGACCGGCGGGAACTGGGTGCGGTTGTGCGCCCACAGCACGACCGGGTTGAGCAGGAACTCGTCGAGGTTGCGGAGGCCGTTCGGCACCACCACGTCGCCGGCACGGTCCGGCTCGACAGTCGTGATGACGCTGCGGACGCGCATCTTGCCGGGGTCGATGGACAGCGTGAGTGCCGCCGGGTGGGCGGCGCCGAAGGAGCCGTCGGGGAGCGGGGTGATGCCGGGGTCGGCGCGGATGGCGGTGAGCATGGGAGGTCTCTGAGGGGGGGGGCGGGGCGAGCCGGGAGCGTGAGCGACCGGAGTGGCACGGGTGATGAGTTGCACCGCGTTGTGTCCGGTCGCTCGGCGGCTCCCGGTTTCGCCCAGATGGGCGAAGCGGCATCGTCGAACGTGCGTCCGGGTACGGCTCCAGCCCGCGCCCGCGTCGAATCTCGTTCACCGTCCGCAGGCCGAGACCGCGCGTCCGTCTCGTCGTCCTTGCGGCGCTGGTCGGCGTTGTGCGGCGAGCAGTCGGGGAAGCTCATCGCCACGTCCGGGCCGTAGCGGCGGCCGAGGTCGCGGGTCAGGCACTGGCCGATCAGGTCGAGCTTCGGCTGCACCGCGCCCTCGCAGAACATCACCCGCGCCGAACCAGATGTCCGCACCGAGGCCCATGTTCTCGACCACGCCCATGATCGGTGCCGGCACGCGGAATACGGCCAGGATTTCGTCGCGCGTCATCCGCGAGGAGTTGAGGAAGTCCATCTCCACGGGCGTCAGCGTCCACGGGCTCGCGGCCAACCCCTGCTCCAGGATCAGCGGCCGGTGCCAGTTGTCGCGGCCGGCGAACTTCGCCTGAATCTTGTCCTCCAGCCGCGACACCGTCTGGTCGGTTAGCGTCTGTTCGGTCCGCAGCACGACGCCCGGGCGCGGGCCGTTCTGGAACGTCTGCACGCGCGCCCGCAGCAGCTCGGTGTTGGCGTCCACGGCGAGCGCGTTCGCTTGGAGCGGCGACAGGCCGAGGTGCGGGTCGAGCGGGTTCGGGTACTTCAGGTGGATCACCTCGTCCGGGCGCGAACGTCTCGGCCGCGGCGCCGGGGGCGGTCACCCGATAACCCTTCACGAACTCGCGGGCGTCGGGCAGCACCGTGACCCACGGCGTCGGGATGAGCCAGATTTCGCCGGGGGTGCCGAGGCGCGTGTCGCCGACGGACTGCGGCGCGACGTACCAGAAGCAGTTGCCGGTGGAGCCCAGATAGACCACCGTGAGGTCTGCACAGCTCCCACGGGTGAGCCACGGGTTCGGGCGGTCGAGGAGGCGGGCGAGCGGGTGCGTGTGCGGCAGCGGCGTCAGCTCGTGGTCGGCCTGGCCGGTGTTGCGGTACAGCAGCGGCCGGTGTTTCGCCGCCTCCTGCGCGATGGCGTTGACCGCGGCGTACACCCACGAGCGGTAGTTGTGAGTTGTTCGGCGG
>JBGAQM010000445.1:0-5123 GCA_044220735.1 Urbifossiella sp.
AACACAAACCGCGAGCGGTGGTCTCACCCCCCCGGGCCGGTCATCGTCTCCGGCCGCACGATCTGGTCGAACTTCTCGGCCGTCAGCGGCGGACCGGTCGGCCGACCATCCTTGTCCAACTGCGGCGGGGCCAGCTTCACCGCCTCCGCCCGCAGCGTCGTGCCGTTGTGGTGCGCCGTCTTGGCGATCTTCGCCGCCGCGTCGTACCCGATGTGCCGGTTCAGCGCCGTCACCAGCATCAGCGACTCGTTCACGATCCGCTGGATCGTTGCCCGGTTGGCGTCGATCCCCTTCCGCACCCGGTTCCCGGCCTTCGGCTTCAGCGCGTCCTGGTCCACCTCCACCATGCCGGTGTCGGCGCCGACCACGTACTCGAGCGCCTCGTAGTCCGTCTCCGGCATGTCGGCGGCGCAGTGCTCGCGGAAGCTGCGGCAGGCGTCGGTCAGCAGGCGGACCGAGTGCAGCACGTTGTGGATGATGACCGGCTTGAACACGTTCAGCTCGAAGTTCCCCTGCGACGCGGCGAAGCCGACGGCGGCGTCGTTGCCGAGCACCTGCACGCACACCATCGTCATCGCCTCACTCTGCGTCGGGTTCACCTTCCCCGGCATGATCGAGCTGCCCGGCTCGTTCTCGGGGATCGTGAGCTCGCCGAGCCCGCACCGCGGCCCGCTCGCCAGCCAGCGGATGTCGTTGGCGATCTTCATGAGGCCGACGGCGAGCGTCTTGAGGGCGCCGCTGAGGAACGTCAGCGGCTCGTGCCCCGCGAGTGCCTGAAACTTGTTCGGCGCCGTCACGAACTTCAGGCCGGTCAGCGACGCGATCTCCTTCGCCACCTTCGCCGCGAACTGCGGGTGGCTGTTCAGCCCGGTGCCGACGGCCGTGCCGCCGAGGGCGAGTTCGTACACCATCGGCAGCGCCGCCTCGACCGCGTGCATCCCGTACTCGATCTGCGCGACGTACCCGCCGAACTCCTGGCCGAGCGTCAGCGGCACGGCGTCCATCAGGTGCGTCCGGCCGATCTTCACCACGTCGGCGAACTCCTCCGCCTTCTCCGCGAACGTCCGCCGCAGCGCCGACACGCTCGGCAGCAGCCGGTGAACCACCTCCTCCACCGCGGCGATGTGCATCGCCGTGGGGAACGTGTCGTTCGACGACTGCGACATGTTCACGTCGTCGTTCGGGTGGACCGGCTTCTTCGACCCCATGACGCCGCCGGCGAGTTCGATGGCGCGGTTGGAGATGACCTCGTTCACGTTCATGTTGGTCTGGGTGCCGCTGCCGGTCTGCCAGACGCGGAGCGGGAAGTGGTCGTCGAGCTTGCCGGCGATCACCTCGTCGGCGGCGCGGCCGACGAGCTCGCAGCGGTCGGCGGGCATCAGGCCGAGGTCGCGGTTGGTGATCGCGGCGGCCTTCTTGAGGACGCCGAAGGCGCGGATGACCGGCCGCGGCATGGTGTCGGCGCCGACGGAGAAGTGGACGAGGGACCGGGCGGTCTGCGCGCCGTAGTAGCGATCCGCGGGCACCCGGATCGGCCCCATGCTGTCGGTCTCGGTGCGATAAGCGGACATTCGGCAGGGTCTCGCAGTGGGGGGGGAGAAAGTGGGGCCATTCTACGGCAACCGACGTTGGCAGACCGGCGCGCGTCTGAGAACCTACGCGCACCCGCGGTGCGCGGGTTCACCCAACAACGGAGCGTGCGATGACGCGGTTCGTGGCGCCGGCGGCGCTGGCGGTGGTGCTGTGCGGGGCGGGGGCGGCGCAGCCGCCGGCGCCGCCCGGCCCGGAGCTCGACGTGCTCAAGAAGCTGGTCGGCACCTGGGACGCAACGATGAAGTTCGAGGGCGCCGAGAGCAAGGGCACGTGCGTGTACGAGATGGACGTGGGCGGGCTGTGGCTGGCGTCCACGTTCGAGGGCGACTTCGGCGGGACGAAGTTCAGCGGCCGGGGCCGACAGCTACGACCCGGGCGGAAGAAGTACGTCGGCGTGTGGCTCGACAGCATGGTGCCGCACGCGATGACGATGGAGGGCACGTTCGACGCTGCCAAGAAGACGATGACGATGGAGGGGACCGCCCCCGGCCCGACCGGCAAGCTGGAGAAGATGACGGCGGTGTCGGTGATGCCGGACGCGGACACGATCGACTTCAAGATGTACATGGGCGACGGGAAGCAGCCGGCGTTCACGATCCTGTACAAGCGGAAGAAGTGACGGAGTGCCGGGCGAGCCGGGGGCGTCAGCCCCCGGATTCAGAGCCCGGAGGGCGTCGGCGTGTAGCCCCGGGTGGAACCTGGGCGGCCTGCGGCGAGGGTCGTGGGGTTATGGCCCACAGGTCCCCGCCGACGCCGCCCCGGGTTCCACCCGGGGCTACACGCCGACGCCCTCCGGGCTTCAAGCCCCGAGCCTAGCCGGCGTCCTCAACTCGCAGGGCCGCGCTACTCCTTCGGTGGAGCGGTTTCGGACGTCAAGCCGCACTCCTCGGACTCGATCCGGCGCGAGTTCGGGTCGCCGCACCCGCCGCCTGACCCCGTTCGGCTCTCCGGGTCACTCCGCGCTCGCCTTCTTCCACCGGCCCCAGCCGAGTTTGCCGCGGCCCTGCTCGGCCTCGCGGAACAGCACCGCCTCGCGGCGGAACTGGTGCACCGCCCCCCACAACGCCAGCCCGATGCACGCGCCCATCGACACCACCACCGCCGGGACGTGCTGCCACGGGAACGGGTCCGGCCGCACCGACAACAGCCGCTGCTGCACCAGCAGCGCGTTCGTCACCGGCACCCAGCTCATCTGCGCGTCGAGCTCGATCCCGGGGGCCATGCTCCAGTACGCCAGCGGCAGCACCAGGAAGAACATCGGCACCATGTAGTAGTTCCCCTCCTTGGTGCTGCGGGCGAACACCCCGAGGGTGATGCACCCGGCCGCGAGCAGCAGCGCCACCGGCAGCGCCGCCACCACGCACGCCGCCAGCCCCGCCACCGACAGCAGCGGGTACGGGAACAGCAGCTGCGCCGCCCCCACGGCGATCACCATGAGCGCCACGTTCCACACGGCCGTGCCGAACGCCAGCCCCGACACCGCCAGGAACTTCCCGGCCACGATCTCCGTCCGCTCCGCCGGGCTGATCAGCAGCGTCTCCATCGTGCCGCGCTCCTTCTCGCCCGCGGTCATGTCGATCGCCGGGTAGATGGCGCCGGTCAGCACCCACATCGTCAGCAGCAGCGGGATCACCTTCACCAGCACGTCGCGGAGCTCGTCGGCGAGCTTCTTGTCGGTCGGCTTGTCGGACTGCGGGTCGCGCAGGTCCACGGGGCTGTCGAAGTCGGCGGGCAGGCCGGCGCGGGCGAACCGGGCCGCCTTCACGGCTGCGGCCCACTTCCGCAGCACGCCCATGACGCGGCGCACGGCCAGCTTCGAGTTCTCCTCGCCCTCGCGGCCGAGCACCCGCACCACCGGCCGCTCGCCGCGCTCCAGCCGGTCCGCCAGGCCCGGCTCGACCACGACCACCACGTCCACGTCGCGCGCCGCCAGCCGCTCGGTGAGGGCGGCGTCGGGCGCGGGGTCGAGGCGGGCGACGGTGAGGCGGCCGGCGGCGGCCTCCGGGTCTTCCGGGATGTCGGGGGTGGCGTAGGCGTCCACGAAGCGGTCGCCGGCGAACAGCGGCGGGTACGGGTGCGGCCCCGGCCGGCCCGGCTGCGGCAGGTGCTCCGCGCCGACGACGCCGACCACCAGCTGCTTCCCCTTCAGCATCGACACGAACACCGTGCCGACGCCGACGAACAGCGGGTACATGAGGACCGGCAGCCCGAGGATGAGGAACATCGTCCGCCGGTCGCGGATTTGGTCGCGGATTTCGCGGACGGCGATCAGGCGGACGACGGCCCGGCGCATGGAGGCTCCCGGCGGACGTGGACGGTCCGGGGGAGTGTACGGCGGCGGCGGCGTGGCGGCGCCGTCACCCCCGGCGTATACCAGCCGCATGACGCCCGCCGACACCTCCGCGCTCCTGACGCAGCAGTTCGGCCCCGCCGTCACCGGCACCCACGCCGGGCCGGGCGACCCGTACGTCGCCGTCGAACCCGGGCGGCTCGTCGAGGTGTGTGCGTTCCTCCGCGACGACCCGCGGCTGCGGTTCGAGCTGCTCAACGACCTGACCGTCGTGGACTACCTGGAGACGGACGCGAAGAAGGCGGCGAAGGCGGGGTTCGAGCCGCACCTGGAGGTGGTGTACCGCGTCAGCAGCTTCACCCACCCCGGCCGCCGCTTCACCCTGAAGCTGGTGCTGCCGCGCTGGAAAGACGGCGTCGCGGGGCAGCTGCCGGAGGTGCCGTCGGTCGCGGGGGTGTGGCGGACCGCCGACTGGCACGAGCGCGAGGCCTACGACCTGGCCGGCGTGTTCTTCACCGGCCACCCGGACCTGCGGCGCATCCTGCTGGCCGAGGACTGGGAGGGGCACCCGCTCCGCAAGGACTACGAGTACCCGCTCGAGTTCCACGGCATCCGCTGCCGGTAGTCTGCGGGGTGTAGCGGTTGGTACGGCCCGGGGCGACGGGGTTCACCCGGCGGCGCCGGCGGGTGGGCTGGTAGAAATGCGGACGCGGGCACTACGATTCAACTCGGCCGCCCCCCTTCCCCCGGAGCCACCCCCCGTGACCCGCTTCCTGTTCGCCGCCGCCGCGGTGGCCGCGACCGCCGCCGCCGCGGCCGCCCAGCCGATGCCGATCCCGCCCCCGCGCACGGTGACCCCGCCGAAGACCGACACCCCCGTGCCGCTGCCGATGCCGATGCCGCCCGGGAAGGGAACCGTCCTCACGCCGCCCACGCCGGTCGCCCCGACGGCGGTCGCGCCGGCGCTGCCGCCGTCGGTCGGGGAGCCGGCGGCGCGGACGTTCGCCGACTACCCGCCGTCGTTCCTGCCGCCGCCGGGGCCGTTCGGGTACGGGACGTTGCCGCCGCGGATCCCGTACGGGCCGAGCGTGTCGCCGCTGGAGTACCCGTACCCGCTGTACGCCACGCCGCCCGGCGCCGCGTGGCCGCAACACGCCGCCATCGGCGGCCACGGCACCTACTACGGCCGCCACGGCCACCGGCGGTAACTCCGTCGTGGGGGGGGGGGGGGGGGGGGGGG
>JBGAQM010000006.1:0-38746 GCA_044220735.1 Urbifossiella sp.
TGGAACGAGAAGGACCCCGGGAAGCTCGTTGGCGGCATTGATAACTCGCCGGACGGCTCCGGCAAGGTGCTGGCCGCGATCACAGGCGGCGGGTCGGACCTCTACACCGAGGCGAAGTTCGGCGACATGAAACTGGAAGTCGAGTTCATGCTCCCGAAGGGGTCGAACTCCGGCATCTACGTTATGGGCGAGTACGAGGTGCAGGTGCTGGACAGCTTCGGGAAGCCGGCCGACAAGCTCGGCATGGGCGACCTCGGGGCGCTGTACAGCGCCGCGGCCCCGAAAGTGAACGCGGCCAAGAAGCCCGGCGAGTGGCAGAAGTTCGAGATCGACTTCCAGGCGCCGCGGTTCGAGAACGGCAAGAAGACGGCGAACGCCAAGTTCCGGTCGGTCGTGCTCAACGGCACGCTGCTGCACAAGGACGTCGAGATGAAGGGGGCGACGCCCGGCGGCCTCACCGGGAAGGAAGCCCCCGAAGGTCCCCTGATGCTCCAGGGCGACCACGGCCCGGTGGTGTTTCGGAACCTCATCGTGACGCCGGTCGCAGCGAAGTAACGCCCCGATCGATTGAGGCTCGGGGCTTGCCCGCTTGCGGCTTCACGTCGCCCAACGCGAAGCCGCAAGCGGACACCCCCCGCTCGCCCTATCCCACGAACACGCCGGCCAGTCCCGGGAAGGCGTCGAACCCGAAAGTCGCCGCGCCGCCGACGTACCCGGTGACGCGGCTCCCCGTCCCGTCGCCCGCAACCACGTCGGCGCGGCCGTCGCCGTCCAGGTCGCGCGCCGCGACGCGCACTCCGCCGCGGTCGGCCGCGTTCCCCGCGAAGAAGTTGGCGAGCGCGGCCGCGTTCCCGCCCCGGCCCGCGAGCAGGTCGGCGCCGCCCAGCACCAGCACTCGCGGAGCCCCGCCCGGGCCGCCGCCGCCGATCAGGTCCGCGCGGCCGTCGCCGTCCACGTCGCCGGCCGCCACGAACGCCCCGTTCCGCAGTGCCGGTTCGAACAGGAAGAAGTCCGCGGCCAGTTTCGTTCGACCCCCGCGGAGGGTCCTGCCGTCGTAGAGTGCCACGCGCGGCCCGCCGCCGAACCCGGCCGACACCACCAGGTCGGCCGCGCCGTCGCCGGTGAAGTCGCCGAGTGCCGCTCGCGCGCCCCCGCGGAACGTCGGGTCGTCGATCCCGAAGAAGTCGGCGAGCTTGCCGAAGCCCGCCCCCGCGTACACCTGCACACGCGGCCCGCCACCTTCGTCCGGAGTCACGATCAGGTCCGCGAACCCGTCGCCGTCCAGGTCGCCGGCCGCGACGTACACGCCGCCGACGAACGCGGTCTCGAACGGGGGCACGTCGAACAACACCCGCTGCGTCACGCCGTCGAGGACGACGACTCGCGTCGGCCCGCCCGGCCCGGTGCCGGCGGCCACGTCGTTGACGCCGTCGCCGGTGAAGTCCGCGCCCGCGGTTCGAACGCCGCCGGTAAAGCCGGCGCCGAACGGGCTTGCAGTGAAGCGGAGGGAGCCGTCGGGGTCGTACAGCCGCACGAGTCCACTCCCGCGGTCGCCCCCGGCGGAGAACTCGCGCGGGGTGAGCCGGGGTCGTGTCGGGGGGGCGCCCGGCCCGTTCCCCGGATCGGGGGCGGGCGGGTTCGGCGTCGTCGGCGGGTTCGGCGGGGGCGGTGTCGTTCCCGGCGGTAGCGGGTTGCCGTAGGTGAACCGGCCCGCGGTCGTGACCGGCGACACGCCGTATCCGAACACGGGGTTCTTCGTGTTCTGCGGTACGCCGGGTACGCCCACGCCGGACGTCACGGTCACGTTCACGGCGCCCGAGCCGGCGGGCACCACGACCCGCAACTGGCTGTCGCTCAGGATGGTCACGTTCGTCGCCGGCGTGGAGCCGAAGAACACCGCGAGGTGGCCCGCGGCGCCGCCGAAGTTCTGGCCGCCGACGAGGATCGCGTCCCCGGCCGCGGCGGTAGTCGTGTTCAGGCCGGTCACCTGCGGCGTCAGGTCGATTAACTCGAAGTCGGCGAAGCGGAGGCTCTTCAGCCCGCGGGTCGTGTCCTGGATGTCGTCGTCGTCGAACGTCCGCGCGAAGCCGTTGTCGGCGTCCACGGAGTAGCTGGCGCCGGAGAAGTAGAAGTTGCTGCCGTTGTCCGCGAGGATCAGCCCGTAGTCCTTCATCGCCTGAGCGATCACCCGCGTCTGCGGGTTCAACTGCGAGAGGTCCACCGTGGCCTTCAGCCGGAAGCGGGCGCCCATCGGGGGCATTGTCGTCGCATTGGTATTCCCCGGGTTGGCGGTGTGCGACGCCGGAAACACGAACTGGTTCAGCACCCGGCTGTTTTGCAGCGTGAAGCGGATGGCGTGCGTGATGACGCCCTGCCCGCCCTGCGACACCGGCAGCGCTTCGTCGGGTCGCACGAGGCCCGGCAGGATCGGCAGGCCGGCGGCGTCGGCCGAGGTCCATGTCAGCGGGCGAAACGTGTTGCCGGACGTGTCCCACACCGACTGCTGGTCGGCGTGCCAGCGCCCATCGGCGTTCTCGCTCGGCCGCGACGCCCGGTAGAACTCGTACGCCCGGTTGTTGTCGACGTCGAAGATCAGCAGGTGCGAGTCGCCGCGGGCGTCCACGCCGGGTTTCGGCCCGTTCTGATAGTCCCCCTCCAGCACGACCGACGCCGGCATCGGCACGGCCACGACATCGCTTTCGCCGGCGTAGGCGTCGATGACGACGTTCATCCGCGGGGCGGAGTTGCCGCGGACCACGTTGTAGGGGATGCCGTACAGGTCGTTGGCGCCGCGGGTGTCCTCGCCGAAGTCGGGGTGGATGCGGCCGTTGCCCGCGGCCGTCAGCGCGGCCATCACGGCCGCGGAGTTCGCCGCGACGGGGGCGTCGGCGACGCGCTGGTTCCACGGGTTGTCGGGCGGGAACAGGGTGGCGCCGAGCAAACTGGGCAGGTCGCGGACCTCGAGCGGCAACGCTGAAAGGAGTGGCATGAATGGTCCCTCGGCCGCACGGCGGGCGTGCGGGTCGGACGACGGCGTCGAGGGACGGGAGTGACGACCGCGGGCGAGGGGAGGTCGGGGCGACGCGAAACGATAGGTCCGGGACGCGGGATGTCAAACCGCCGGTCAGCCGGCGGGGCCGTTGCGGTCCTTCCAACTCGGGCGGAACGACTCCTCCTTGTTCCGCGCCTTGTGGAAGGCCTCGGCGAGGAACAACAGTGACTTGCACCGGGCCTTGAACGCCTCGCCGTCGCCCTTCGGCTTGGCGGCCTCGGCGGCCTTCGCCAGCTTCTCGTGGCCGCCCCAGTCGGCGGCCACATCCTGTGTCTTCATTGCCTGAACGAGCGCGGTTTCGAGTTGCGCGAACTTGTCCGCCACGTCGGCGGTCACCGGGCAGGGCGTCGTCTTGTAGACGTGGAGCTCGCGCGGCCCCTCGTCCTCGGGCGGGGGCGGCTCCTCTTCGGGCTGGTCCTTCATTAGCTGCGCGATCAGCCCGCCGATCCCGCCGAGGATCACGGCCGCGGCCAGCACGAACAGCGCGTTCGCGCCGGGGACCTCACCCAGGTGCATGGCAAGCGCCAGCCCCGCGAGCAACCCGCCGCCGCCGAGCGCGGTGAACGGGAGGGGCACCCGCCGGTTCCACCCCCGCAGCAGCCGCGCGAAGAAGCCGGTGCCGGGCCGGCCGTCGCCGACCTCGGACCCGCCGCCGACGCGCACAATCATGACCGTGATGTTGTCCGGCCCGCCGCGGAGGTTTGCCAGGTGGACGAGGAGTTTCGCGGCTTCCTCCGGCGGCAGGGTCGTCGCCACCGCCCCGACCTCGTCGGGCGTCACGACGCCGGTGAGCCCGTCGGAGCAGAGGAGGAACACGTCGCCGGGCTGGACGGGGTGCGGCCCCTCCACGTCCACCTCGACCTCGGGGTCGGGGCCGAGCGAGCGGATGATTACGTTCTTCTTGAAATCGCCGAGTTCGTCGGGGTCCACGCCCTGCCGCTTGGCGATCTCCCACACCCACGAGTGGTCGAACGTCAGTTGCTCGGCCCTGCCGTCGCGGAAGCGGTAGACGCGGCTGTCGCCGACGTGGCCGACCCAGGCGCCCTCGGGCCGCAGGAACAGGGCGACGGCGGTGGTGCCGAGGCCGCGGAACTCGGGGTTCTCCGTGCCGATCGTGTGGATGCCGGCGTTGGCCTCGGTGAACGCCCGGCGGATGGCGGCGGCGGCCCCGTCGCGGGCGTGCTTGTTGTAGATCTGCGGGATGTCGCGGACGGCCTTGAAGCTGGCCTTCTCGCCGACCGCGTGGCCGCCCATGCCGTCGGCCACGACGAAGACGTGCCCGTGGTCGCGCCAGGCGGCCTCGTCGGCCGCGGGGACCGGCAGGCAGGCGTCCTGGTTGTGGCTCCGCTTCACACCGACGTCGGTGAGTGCGGCGTACCGGACGGGTTCGAATGCCGCCAACGGACGACCCTCGGGAGAGATCGCAGCGGACAGTGTAGCCGGGCGGGGGGGCGACCCGCCAGCCCGCGGTTCCGGTTGACCCCGGCCGGGGCGGCGGGTATGGCCCCGGCGTGCCGTTATTCTAGCACCCAAACCGCCGCGGGCGGGGGGAACCGGATGTCCGGTCGGGCCGGGCGGTTGTGGGCGGTCGCGGCGGTCGGGCTGTTGCTCGCCGGGTGTGGGCACGTCAACCGCCGGTTCGTCGTCGAGTCGAACGTCCCGAACGCGCAAGTCTACATCGACAACAAGCCGGTGGGCGCCGCGCCGGCGCACGCCCCGTTCGACTACTACGGGTATTACACCGTGCGGCTCGTCCACCCGGACCACGAGACGCTGACGCGCCGCGTCCACGTCGTGGCCCCGTGGTACGCCTACCCGCCGTTCGACTTCCTGGCCGACGTCCTGTGGCCGTTCGGCGTCGACGACGTGCGCCGCTACTACTTCGAGATGACGCCCATCCGCCGGCCGGACCCCGGCGAACTGATCCAAAACGCCGACGCGCTACGGCTCCGTGGGGTGAACCTGCCGCGGGCCGAAGACCCGGCCCCCGACGACCCCGGGCCGCGCACGCTGACGGCGCCGATGACGCTGCCGCCGGCCGCCGTCCCGCCGCCACCCGCCCCCCCCGCGCCGCAGCCGGCGCCGATGGTACCGCGATTGACACCCTGATCGGGTTCAGGACAGCGCTTTGATGGCGCCAACGAGCAGCACGTCGGCCGCCAGCACCAGCAGCGAGCAGACGACGACCGCGTCGGTCGCCGCCCGGCCGACGCCCTCCGAGCCCTCGCGGGCGGTGAGGCCCACGAAGCAGCCCGCCACGCCGACCACGAGCCCGAACGCCAGCGTCTTCAGCCCGGCCGGGACCACGTCCGCCACGTACAACTCGCGGACCGCCGCCGTCTCGTAGCGGAGCGGCGTCGTCTGCCCCGCGACCGTCTCGGCGACGAACCCGCTTCCCATCGCCACCGTCGCAATCAGGACGTGCAGCACCGGGACCGCCAGCACCGCGGCGAGCACCCGCGGGCCGACCAGCCGGGCGAGGGGCGACACCCCGAGGAGCCGCAGGGCGTCCAGCTGCTCGCCCACCTTCATCGACGCGAGTTCGGCGCCCAGGCTGGCCCCGGTCCGCGCCGCGGCGATGAGGCCGGCCCCAACGGGGGCGAGTTCGAGCAGCACCGCCGCGGCGAGGAAGGTGGGGAGGTACTCGACGGCGCCCGGCGCGGTCCGGGCCAGCACGTCGCGGGTGTGGAGCCAGATGACGACGCCGATGGCCAACCCGGCGACGCCGGCCATCGGCAGGGCGCCGACGACCATGCCGTAGAACGGCCGGACCCACAGGGTCGGGCGCGGGACGGCGAGCACCGCCGCGACCGCCGCGCGGGCGCCGAACTGAGCCAGGTTGCCGACCCGAGCGAGGGCGTCGATTGGCGACATGAGGGCATGTTACGCCCGCCGAACGGCCGCGAACGTCCAGTGTCGGTCGGACGTGACCTGCACCGTTTCCGCGGCGTACCCCTGCCGGCCGACAAGCTCGCGCACCTCCTCCACCGTCAGCGCCGCGCGGAGCGAGTCGGCGAACAGTTGCGTCTGGTGCGGGTTGCACCCCGCGGCGTAGGTCGCGACGAGGCGGCGGAGTGTGGGTTCGTCCGGCGGGCGGAACAGGTCGCGCACGAAGAGCAGGCCGCCGGGGGCGCAGACGGAATGCATCCCGGCGAACGTCGAGGCCGGGTCGGGGATGTGGTGGATGATGCTGTTCGAGACGACTGCCCCGAACGCCCCCGGGTGGTACGGGAGCCACTTCGCGTCGAGTTGCTCCAGCCAGACGCGGTCGGCGAAGCCCGCGCGACTGACGTTTCGTCGGGCCAGAGCCAGCATCTGCCCGGCGAGGTCCACGGCGACGACGAAAATCGAGTCGTGGCGTCGGCACAGCTCGATCGGAATCTGTGCGGTTCCAGTGCCGACGTCGAGCACCATGCCGGCGCCGGCCCACCGCGCAAGAACATCGGCGGCGAACGTCGCGTTCACCGCCGAGTGGTCCATCTCGTCGTAGTCGCGGGCGTCGTCCGGGCTGTCCATCACCTCGGGCTCGAGGACGCGGGCGAGCATCGCGTGACCCTCGCTCAGCAGCCGACCAACTCGCTTTCCTCGACCTCGGCTGCGGCCCGGCGGTCGCGCTCGTCACGGCAGGCGGCCAACAGCCCCTGGCGCAACTCGTAGTCGCCGACGCCGCTCCGGTCCCAGGCGAGGATCAGCGTCGACGTCGCGGGGTTAAGGCGCGCCACGCGGCACAGCCACATGACGCCGGCCTCGTGCTCGAAGTGCGCCGCGTAGTGGGGTGATTCCAGGCGATCTGCGTGGCCAGGCAGCCCATCGGAACCGCCCGGGTAAACGCCCCGTGGATCAAAAGAGGGCTCGACTTTTCCAACAGGTCGATGAGTCGGGTCAGCCCGGCGTCGGTTGTGAACGGCAACCAGGAGCGGCGAAATTCGGCGACAGCGTCGGTCGGCGGCATGGCAACGCGCTCCCTGCGGCCGAGCCGCAACGGACAGCGAGACAACGACTTATAGACCGACAGAGGCGGTCGAACGGGGCCGCGTCGAGGGGCCAGGCACGGCAGCGGGAAGATCCCAGAGCCGGCCCGGGGGTGACGAAACCGCCAACAGGCAGGAACCGGCGGCGGGCGGCCAGGGTCGAACGCGGGCATCTTAGAGGGGGGTCAAAGGGGGTGTCAAGGACGGGGAATGACCCCTCCGGCACCTCGACCAGAGATGCGCGCGCGGCCCCGGACCCACCCCCCACGGGGGTAAGCAGTTGCGCCGGCCGGGGGTGGCGGAAGGAAATCCGAAAAAAGTTTTGACAAGCCCGACGATCAAAAAGACGACTTGGGGCGTCGGAAAAGTCGTGTTGTCGGTCGTATTTGAATTGCCGGTGTCACTGTCCGTGCGTTCCGCCCGGGATTTCCGGGGGAAAACCCCGGCGCACCCGGGCCACGCCCCCGCGCGAGTCGTGACACCGGGTTGTCACAGATTGCGACAACCCGGTGTCACTCTGGTGACAATTCGCTGTCACTGACCCTGCCGTTCGGGCCGCAGCGCTCGCACCTGCGCGCCGGCCTGCCACATCTCCGACTCGGCGATCGCCTTCAACTCCTTCTCGAGCCCGGCGCGGTAGTCGGGCTTGCTGTTCGCCTCCAGCGTCCGCCGCGCCTCCTCGCCGCTGGCGACCGACTGGTACAGCTTCTCGAACACCGGCTTGCTCGCGTCGCGGAACGGGCCGAACCAGTCGAGCGCGCCGCGCTGCGCGGTCGTGCTGCAGTTGGCGTACATCCAGTCCATCCCCTTCTCGCCGATGAGCGGGTAGAGGCTCTGCGTCGCCTCCTCGACCGTCTCGTTGAACGCCTCGCTCGGCGAGTGGCCGTTGGCCCGCAGCACCTCGTACTGGGCCAGCCACAGGCCGTAGATGGCCCCCATCAGCACGCCGCGCTCGCCTGTCAGGTCGCTGACGACCTCCTTCTTGAAGTCGGTCTCGAACAGGTAGCCCGAGCCGATCGCCACGCCGAGCGCCAGCACGCGGTCGCGGGCGCGGCCGGTGGCGTCCTGGAACACGGCGAAGCTGCTGTTGATGCCGCGGCCTTCGAGGAACAGCCGGCGGACGGTCGTGCCCGAGCCCTTCGGGGCGCACAGGATCACGTCGATGTCGGTCGGGGGCACGACGCCGGTCTGGTCCTTGAACACGATCGAGAAGCCGTGCGAGAAGTAGAGCGCCTTCCCCTTCGTGAGGTGCGGCTTGATCTTCGGCCACATGTCCTTCTGGCCGGCGTCGGACAGGAGGTACTGGATCACGGTCCCCTTCGCCGCGGCCTCCTCGGGGTCGAACAGCGTCTCGCCCGGCTTCCACCCGTCTTCGAGGCACAGGTCGTAGGCCTTGCCGCCCTTCCGCTGGCCGACGATCACCTTGACGCCGTTGTCGCGCATGTTGAGCGACTGGCCGCGGCCCTGCACGCCGTACCCGAGCACGGCGACGGTCTCGCCGCCGAGGATGGCCTTGATCTTCTCCGGCGGGTAGTCCGCCCGCTCGACGCACTGCTCGACCGTGTTGCCGATCCGGATTTCCTTCATCTCCGCCTCTCGGGTTGGGGGTGGGTGTGCGGGGTGAGCCTATCCGCCGAATCTCTCGGTGTCAAGAATCTTGACATCAAGATAACTCCGGATACCCTCTGAAACATGAGCGACGCCGACGTGATCGACCGGATGATGGCGGCGTGGAAGGCCGTGCGGCCGGACCTGGACCCGTCCCCGCTCGGGCTCGTCGGGCGGGTCATCGTGCTGGCCCAGCACCTGGAACGGAGCGTCGAGACGGCGCTCGAGAAGCACCACCTCACCCTCGGCCAGTTCGACATCCTGGCGACGCTGCGGCGGCACGGCCCGAAGGGCGGGCTGACGCCGACGCAACTGCTGGAGAGCGTGATGCTGTCGTCCGGCGGGATGACGGCGCGGCTCGATTCGCTCTGCCGCGACGGGCTGGTGTACCGCAAGACCGACCCGAAGGACCGCCGCAAGGTCGTCGTCGAGCTGACGGCGAAGGGCCGCCGCACGATCGACGCCGCGACGCGTACGCGGTTCGCTGAGGCCGCGGAGTCGCAGCCGCCGTTCCGGCCGGACGAGCGTGAGAACCTGGAAGCGACCCTCCGCCGGTGGCTGGCGCAAGTCGCCGGGTAAGCGGCATTTTCAAACCCAGTTGTCGCACGCGACCAGTGAGCCGTACAGACGCTCCGCCAAATCACCGACACTCTCCGGGTACTGCATGGACTCGCCGGAGAGTTCAGAAAGCCGATTGAGGATCGAGTCGGGCAAGGTCGATCCGGGTTTCTTGACGACGGTGCCGTCGGCGTGGATGGCCTCGTTCGGCAGCAACCGGCGCGGGCTCTCGCCGGGCGGGGCGTGCGCGTCGATCAGCGCCGGGCCGGCCTCGAAGATCTCGGCCGTTCGGTCAGCCCCGATCCGTCGCAACGCCTGGTCGGCATCCTGATACGCCTCCCGACCACGATTCACGAAGAACGTCAGGTCGCCGCCCCGGTTGAGTTCGGTGTCAAGCAGGAACAGCGCGACCCGTTCGCGCTGCCATACGACCCGGAGTGCAGAACGCCGGCAGTCGCGCGGGATGATCCGCTGGTAGTACACGTCTGTGGCATCGACCCAGTTCGCGGCCGTTCCAGCCGATCCGTCGCCCGTAGACACCGGTGCCTGGGCGGGTTGCGGGTTAGCGCGGGGGCGGGGCGGCGTCCGCCGGCGGGGCGAGCTTCGCCGGGTCCACGTGCAGCACAATGGTTCCCGCCTTCGTCGTGAGGAGGTGGAACGGATCAACCGGGTCGCGCGATGTGGACAGTAGGACCGGCGCCTCGGTGGCGAGCAGTTCGACCAGCTTCCGGTCCGTGATCGCCTTCCCGCCGGTGCCGCGTGCCGTGACGTCGGCGCCCGTCAACCTCACCTCGCGGTATCCAGCCGGCACTTCTCGCTGGTACGCAACGATCCGCTCGACCGGCACCTTCTCGGTGAGCGTCTTGTTGCCCACCACTCGCTCGCGCGTCTCGTACACGACCTGCTTGGCCGTGTAAGTCTCGAACTTGGACTGGACGGTCTTCACGACGACGACGACCGACTTCCCGTCGGCCTGGGCGCGGGCGAGGGCGACGACCGGGCGGTTCAGGTTTTTCGGCAGCGGCGGTTCGTCCGCGCCCGCGGAGGTGACGAGGAGAAAGGCAGCGGTTCCGAGTACGAGGGCGCGCATGAGCATCGCTCCGGGTGGGCAGGGGAACACCGTCGAGTAACCCGGCGTCGGCGAAACCTGTCGGGAATCCGCTCGTCAGGCGTCCACCACGTCCGTGACCCGCGCGATGGCCACCACCTCGGACCGGCGCACCAGCACCTTCTTGCGGTTCCGCTTGATGCCGGTCGCCACCGACTCGGCGACGTAGTTCTCGCGCGTCGTTTCCGTGTCGCGCAGGTCGTGGATGTCGGCGTTGCGGAGCTCGATGAAGTGGTCGTCGAACCGGGCCAACTTGCCGAGACAGACGAACATGCTGCTCATGTCGAGCACCACGCGCTCGTTCAGGTACTCGTCGAGCATCGGCGCGGCTCCGGTGCCGGGGGGCGAAAACCGCTCTCGCCCCGCCCGCCCAGGTAGTGTATACCCCGCCGTCGGCCGCACGACGCGGCCCGGGTACTCCCACGGACGCGGGGGACGACGGCGTGAGTGGGCGTGGGTTTGCGTGGCTCCTGGCCGGGCTGGTGCCGGTGTACCTCGTCCTCGCCGCGGTCGTGCCGCCGGCCGACGACGAGCTGTACTACTGGTGTTGGTCCGAGGGCCTCCAGTGGAGCTACTACGACCACCCGCCGATGACAGCCTACCTCATCCGCGCGGCTACCAGCGTCTTCGGCGACACCCTGTTCGCCATCCGCCTCCCGGCGGTGCTGTCCACGCTCACCGTTCTCGGGGTCGTCGGCTACCTGACGCGGCCGCGGTCGCTCCTGCCGCTCGTCGTGTTCACGCCCCTGTTCACGGTCGGCGCCGTGCTGGTGACGCCGGACACCCCGCTCCTGATGTTCTGGGCGTTGTACCTGCTCTGGCTGGTGAAGGCGCACGAGCGGCTCGACGGTGACGGCGTGCCGTGGTGGCTGTGGTGCCTCGGCGGCGTCGTGCTCGGGTGCGGCATCCTCGGGAAATACACGACGGGCCTCGCCGTCATCGGCGGCTTCCTCACGTTCGCCGTCGCGGTGCCGTGGCGCCGGTGGCTCGTCGGCTACGCCTGCCACCTCGCCGTCGCGTTCGTGGTGACGCTGCCGATCCTGATCCACAACATCCGGCACGACTTCGCGCCGCTGCTATACCAGTGGCGGCACTCGATGAGCAGCCCGGAGCCGGGCGTGCTGCCGTTCCTCGGCTTCGTCGGCATTCAGTTGCTGCTGTTCGGCTCCGTCCCGTTCGTCGTCTTCGGCTGGGCCGTGCTGAACCGCCGGCTCGTCCTCGCCGACCCGCGGTTGCGGGCGTGCGCCGGGCTGTTCGTATTCCCGTTCGCGTTCTTCCTGTTCAAGGCGACCCGCGGGCCGCTCGAAGGGAACTGGGCGCTGGCGTGCTACGTCGCGGTGTGGCCGCTCGCCGCCGTCTGGTACGACCGACTGCGTGAGGGCGGGTTCTGGAGGCGCGCCACGCCGCTCGGCTTCGGCCTCCCCGCCGCCGCGGTGCTCGTCCTGGCCGTCCACCTGGTGCGGCCGCTGCCGGTGTTGTCGCCGCAGGCCGACCGGCTGACCCGGCAGGTGTCGAAGATGGCGGTCGCGCGCGAGCTCGCCGAGACCCTTCGCGGGACGAGCGAACCCGTGTTCGTCGCCAGCTACCAGTGGGCCGCGCTGCTGCGGTTCCACGGCGTCGACGCCCACCAGATCGACGGCGTGAGCCGGCCGAGCCACTTCACGCAGACGCCGGAGCACCTGGCCGGCCGCGAGCGCGTACTGGTGTTCGCCGACGAGCTGATCCCCGACGAACACACCCGCGGGTTCGACCCCCCGCGGCACGTCCGCATGTTCCCGCTCGTCGTCCGCGGGGAACTCGTCGGCGGGTACTGGTTGTTGGAATACTGCCGGTCGGGGGGCTTGCGCGGACCGGACGGCGGCACGACCGCGGCCGTGCGCCTTGACCCCCCCCGGGGGGACTTGTCACGATAGCCGGATAGAACAGCCCCGGCCCCCCTGCCGACGACCTGGATACGATGCGCCGCCGACCCTCCAAGCTCGTCACCCTTCCCGAGCACGTCATCGCCACGCCCGGCCGGCTGGCGGCGGCGACGGCCCACCTCGCCGCCGCCCCCATCGTCGGGTTCGACACCGAGTTCGTCGGCGAGGACTCGTACCGCCCCGAACTGTGCCTGGTGCAGGTGTCGTCGTCGCAGGCGCTGTTCGTGATCGACCCGTTCGCGTGCGGCCCGCTCGACGCCTTCTGGGACGTTATGACGCACCCCGACAAGGTGGTGGTCGTCCACGCCGGGCGCGAGGACCTACGCATTTGCAACTTCGCGGCCGGGAAGCCGCCGGCGAAGGTGTACGACGTGCAGGTCGCCGCCGGGCTCGCCGGGCTGAGCTGGCCGATCGGCTACGCCGGGCTCGTGTCCGAACTCCTCGGCCACCGCATGAACAAGGGCGAGACGCTGACCGACTGGCGCCGCCGCCCGCTCGCCGCCGCCCAGCTGCGCTACGCCTTCGACGACGTGCGCTTCCTCCTCCCGGCGCACAAGAAGCTCACCGACCGGCTCACCCGCCACGAGCGGCTGGAATGGGCGGAGGAAGAATTCGTCACCTTCACCGAAAAGGCGGTGGCGGACGACGTGACGGCCGAGCGGTGGCGGCGGGTGAAGGGCACGGGCGGGTTCGACCCGCGCGGCCTCGCGGCGGTGCGCGAGCTGCACGGCTGGCGCGACGGCTTCGCCAACCGGGTGAACCGCCCTGCCCGGATGCTGATGCGCGACGACGTCCTGGCCGAGATCGCCCGCCGGCTGCCGAAGTCGCTCGACGACCTGCAAAACCTCCGCGGCCTGCCGCGCGGCGAGCAGGACGCCATCCTCGCGGCCGTGTCGCGGGCGCGGGCGCTGCCGACCGACCAACTCCCCGGCGTCGAGCCGAAGGAGAGCGACTCGCCGCAGATCACGCTGATGGCCAACCTCCTCGGCGTCGTGCTCACGGACCTGTGCTCGCGGATGAAACTGGCCTCGAACCTGATCGCGACCACGTCCGACTTGAAGGCGGTGGCACGCTCCCGCGCGATCGGCGGCGGGCTGCCCGACGTTCAGCTGACGCGGGGCTGGCGCGGCCGGCACATTCTGCCGGAGCTTCTCGCGGTGCTGGACGGGCACCACGCCTTGCGGGTGGTGAAGCCCACGTCGCTGGCCCCACTGGCGTACCTGCCCGTCGCCGACCCGCCACCCGCGTCCGAGCCCGAGCCCGAGCCCGACCCCGGGCCGGAAGACGCGAACGACGGGGAGGGGTGAAGCCGCGCACGCGCCCCGCCGACCCCCCGTATAACGAGCGGGGTACGACCCGGCGGGGAGGCCGCATGTCGACCGCGCTGAAGTGCCCGAACCCGAGCTGCCCGTACCTGTTCGACCCCACGCAGGTGCCCCCCGGGGCCGTGCTCACCTGCCCGCGCTGCGGGATGCGATTCACCCTCGGCCCGCCGCCGCCGGCCGCCCCCCCCGCACCCCTCCCCGCGGGCCCCGACCGCACCGGCCCTGTGCCCCCGCCGTCACCCCCACCCGACCCCAACGCGAAACCGGCCCCGCGGCCGTCCGGCCGGCCGTTGCAGTCGGCCACCGTCAGCAGCGGTAACACGCTCCTGCTCGTGGTCGTGGGCGTGGCGCTGATGATCGGCGTCGGGCTGATGGTGTACTTCCTCCTTAACCCGATCCGCACCGGCGGCGTGACCGCGTCGCGCGGCGAGATGCGCTAGCGCAACATCACCTTCGACCCGCCGGCCGCGGCGTGGTTGCTGTACGACGACACGCGGGTGCGGGTCGGGGCGCCGTTCTTCCTCGCCTACAAGCGCGAGAACCCGGAGGCGTACATGGCCTTCGGGTCGCGCGACTACGACACCCGCAACCCGCGCCCGAGCGAGCTGCGCGAGGTGCTGACGACCTCGATCAGCGTCCTGTTCGACGACGTGACGGTGAAGGACATCGAGGGCGGGAAGTGGCTCGGCGAGGCGGCGATGGCGTTCGAGGTCCGCGGCCGCGACAAGAACACCGGGCTGACGCAGGTCGGCGAGTGCCACGCGGTCGCCGCCAAGGGGATGGCCTACTGGTCGCTGTGCTGGACCGGCGAGGCCGACGCCGCGGCCGTGGTCCCCGAGTTCGACGCCACCCGCGACCGGTTCCGGCTGCTCAACGCCCGCGACAAGTGGACCCCGAAGGAGGGCGCGACGCGGCCGTTCGGCGGCCACAAGTACGACTTCCAGGTGCTCGACGGCGAGGGCGTCTGGGCGGAGCCGGCCGACCCGAAGGCGACCGACTTCGACAAGGCCGGGAACCTGTACCTGCAGGTGAAGGAGAAGCGGAAGGGGCGCGACCGGCCGCTGGAGGCCGAGCTCCTGGTGCTCGTCCTCGACCCGTCCGAGAACGACCCGCTGGCGCAGGGCGTGAAGTACGTGAAGGCGTGGCGGACGGCGGAGGTGGAGAAGACGCCGAACGTGAAGGTGGTGTACACCGAGCGGACCGGCCCGCCGGAGGGCGACCCGGCCAACCCGGTCGAGGCGACCGCCCCGGTCGCGCGGTTCGAGGAAAAGGTCCAGGGGGCGAGTGCGGCGAGCCGGCTGCGGGTGGTGTCGGCCCGTCGGATGGGCGACAAGGTGGTGGTGGTGACGGCGTGGTGCGCGTGGGCCGAGCGGGCGATTTTCGAGGACCGGCTGACGCAGATCGCCGGCTCGCTCCGCGAGGGACCGTGAGCGTTCCTCGGTCAGAAGTCGAGCGCCCGCAGGTCCGGCTCGACCCACCCGGCCTTCGCCTCCGCCGACTCCAACCGTTCCGCCGAGTAGTAACGTCGTACCCACGCCATATCGCACCACGCCGCGAGCGCCGCAACGGCCGCGGCCGGTCCCACGTCCGGGTGCCGCGCCACGAAGTCGGCCGCCGCCCGCATGAACACAGTCGTGATCGTCTCGTGATAGCCCATGCCGCTGCCGCGGGTGCGGCTGTATACCTGGATCCGCGTGCGGACGCGGTCGAGAGCGGCGGGGAAGGGAAGGTGCTTCAGGTAGCTGACGGCGACGGCCAGGTGCGCCCGGTGAGTCCAGTTCAGGTACGGGAGGGTGCAGTCCTCGAACCCGGCGACCAGGGCGGCGACGTCGGCGTCGGTGGCCAGACCGGGTTCGACCGTGTGGCGGGGTGGGGGTGTCATGCGGGACGGACGCGGGTCAGGCGGGCGGGGTTCGCTCGTCGATCGGGTTCCCGTCCTGGTCGGTTTCCGGCGGACGAAGGAAGTTCAGCTCCGGGTTTGGCACGTAGGGCTCGTCCTCGCCGCGGCGGGCGAGCGGGTGCGGCCGGGGCCGGCCCGGCGCCGCCTTCCCGGCGGCCCACCAGCGGACCAGGTTCCACGCCGCGAACGCCAGCGCCAGCATCCCGACCATCGACGTACCCGGGCCGCGGAGTTGGGCCCGCACCTTCTCGGGGATCGCCCCGTCGGGCCCCAGCGCCGCCGCCGCGATGCCGAGCCACAGGGCCATCATCACCAGGCTGTAGTGCCGCCGCATCGCGCCCTCCGGCGGCATCTTACGACCGCACCAGCGCCACCGCCGCCACGATCAGGCCGAACGCCGCCGCCGTCCGCCACGTCGGCACCTCGCCGAGCCACCAGTACGCGAACACGACGAACACGCTGACCGAGATCGCCTCCTGAATGACCTTCAACTGCGTGGCCGTGAGGTGGCCGTAGCCGAGGCGGTTGGCCGGCACCTGGAGGGCGTATTCCGGCAGGGCGATGATCCAGCTGACGAGGATGACCGAGTACCACGCCGCGTCGCGGTGCTTTAGGTGGCCGTACCCGCGCGACCGTCATAAAGGCGTTCGAGCCGATCAGGAGCAGCACCACGGTAACGATCGGGTTCATGCAGGGTCCTCGCGTGTCGAATCTGACAACGTACCGCCGAACCCGCCCCACCTCGGCGTCCTTCTTCTGCCGGGCCGGCTCCGCCTCGGCGTCCAACGCTCATTGCCTCCTCGTGGGCCAGGTCAGCATCAGGTCGAGCTGCTCTCGTAGGCCGCGCGCGGCCGCGGCCGCGTCGCTTCGCCGTCGAGCCGCCACGGCCAGGGCGAGCCGTAGCCGGGCGGTCAACTCGTCCGGGTCGCGTGCGCAGATTTCCGCGAGCACGCCTGCCAGCGGGTCGGCCTTCTTCAGCACGGTGTACAGTCGGGCCAACTCGGGGAGCCAGTCGGCGCCCTCGGGGGCGGCCTTGCGGCCGCGCTCGAACGCGGCCGCGGCCGCGTCGTACTCCTTCGCCGCCGTCAGCGCCCGGCCGAGTGCCAGCAGTACTCGTGAGTCGTCCGGGTTTTCCTTCGCCGCGCCCTCCAGGACCGCTCGGCCAGCGGCCGCGTCCAGCATCCGCGCCTTTACGACGGACGCCAGCGGGTGCCCCGGTTCGGCCTTCAGCGCGGCCTCGACCAGCTGTTTCGCCTCGGACGCCTTGTTGCGGCGGAGGTACTCGCCGGCCAGCCGCGCCGCCAGGTCGGGGTCGTCGGGCCGGGCCTTGTGCGCGGCTTCGAGTTCGGGGAACGTCAGCGCCTTCTCGCGCCGCATTCCCTTGCCGCGAACCACGTCGGTGACGTAGGCACGGTAGCCCGCCTCGAACGCGCCCTGCTCGACGCCCACGGCGGCATTGAGAGCGGCCGTCGTACTCGCGCCGCCGCGGTAGGCGTCGAGCACCTTTCCGACGACGGGCTGGCCGTGCGTATTCGTCAGGTATTCGACGTACAGCAGGCTTTGCAGGTACGCCAGCGGCCAGTCGTCCGGGGAGCGCGGCCGCACGAACCCGAGCGTGATGGTGTCCAGGTCGAACAGACGGCCGGCGGCGTGCCGCTCGCGGAGGACGGCCATCCACGTCGCGGGCCGGTCGCCGCCCTCGCTGCGGACGGCGAGCCCTTCCGTGAGCCAGTGCGGCACCCGGTAGTCGGTCTGGATCAGGTTGAAAGCGTGCGTGAGTTCGTGCCGCACCACGCGGGACCAGTTCAGCTTGTCGGAGGCGGGCGACGGGAACGCGACTACGCGCCCGGTACACGCGCCCGCGGCCACGTCCGGCAGGCCCGGGAGCGCGATCGTGCGGCCGCTGAACATTTCGCGGCTGCTGAACACTTCGACCAGCACCTTGCCGTCGGGCGCGAACCCGTACTCCTTCGCGAACCCGGCGTGGACGTCCTCCAGGTACTCGGCCAGGAACGGCGCCAACACCTTGTCGGCCTTCGGGTCGAAGCGCACGACGTAGTGCGGCGTCTCGACCGACTGGTAGCCCTCCAGGTGCTTCAGGACGAGGCGCGAGTTGGAGACGCGGACGTTGAACGGGTCGGCCTTGAACGCGGCGTCGAGGACGACCCTCGCCTCGGGCTCGCGCCCGGTGCGGAGGAGGAGCATCCCGAGCCCGGCCTTCGCCGCGGGCGTCTGCGGGCGCAGTTCCGCGGCCTTACGGAAGAACGCCTCCGACTGGCCGTACTGCTTCCGCCCGTCCAGTACGTCGGCGAGGTCGAGGTAGAACGCGGCGGGCTTCGCGTCGAAGGCTTCGACTTCCTTCACGACCGCGTCGAAGGCGGGGGCGTCGTTCGCCAGCCGGGCGAGCGCCGCGAGGCGGGCGAGGGTGGCCTCGTCGCGCGGGTTCACGATTTTCGCGGCGAGAAGGTGCCGGCGGGCGGTGAGGGTGTCGCCGCCGGCGAGGAACACGTCGGCCTTCAGGCGCAGGGCCGCGGGGTGCCGCGGGTTCACCTTGAGCGCCGCGTCGGCCAGCCCCTCGGCGACGGTCAGGTCGAGCGCTTCGAGGGCGCTCGCCCCCTTCGCCGCAAGGGCGTCGGCGGCCCGCGGGTTGATCTTCAGCGCGGCGTCGAACGCCTCCAGCGCCTGCGCCCGGTTGTGCTTCTCCAGCAGCAGCACGCCCGCGAGGTACTCCGCCTCCCAGCAGTCGGGGTCGTGCTTCTTCGCGTCCTTGTAGACCTCGTTGAGCACGAACTGGAACTGCTGCGGCCGGTTGTTCCACGTCGCGTTCTCGACGCCCGCCTGCCCGACGATGAGCAGCGTGTCGGCGTCGGTGATGGGCTTGTCGGCGTTCTCGGCGTCGGAGTAGGCGCGGACGAACCACTTGACCTCGGCGTCGGCCGCCGCCAGGTCGCCCTTGTCGCGGAGCAGGCGGGCCTTCACCCAGCGGGCGAGAAAGTGATCCGGCTGCTTCGCCAGCACGGCCGCGGCGTCGGCGAGGGCGTCGTCCCATTTGCCGAGCGTGTAGAGCAGGTCGGCGCGGGCGGCGAGCAGGTCGGCGTGGCCGGCCGCGCCCTTCAGGGCGGCGTCGAGGGCGTCGCGGGCATTCGCGGCGTCTCCCTCGGCGCGCCAGGCGCGGGCCGTGCCGACGGCCGCGGCGGGGGCGAGCGCCGCGTCCTTCGCGGCGGCCGCGAAGCCGGCGCGGGCCTCCTCGTAGTTGCCGCGGCGGAGGCGCTGCCGCGGCTCGGCCAGGGGGTCGCCTTTCTTCTCCGGCTGGCGCGCGGACGTGCCGAGGGCGACGACCACGACTGCGGTGACGGCAGCGAATACGCGGCGCATGGCGGACCCCCGACGGGCGGAGACCACCACCCTATCGGGCGGGTGAAATGCGAGCAAGCGGGTGGCGTCATGCTGGCGACGGCCCCCCGTGCCGGTTCGAGTTCAAGGTGCCGCATGTCCCGCCTCCGCTCCCTGCTCACGACCGCTGTGATCCCCGACCGCTCCGTGCCGCAACTGATCCGCGGCATGCTCACCGGTGTCGGTGTGTTCACCTTCCTGTTCGGCGTGTTCGGGCTACCGTACGTCGCCCCCACGCGGGTCGAGATGGGCCTCGCCCTGCTCCTGCTCGCCACGTTCGCCGTGGCGTCGGCCGCGCTCGGGCAGTTGGTCGTGATCGCCGACCTCCTCGAACGCCGGGCGCTGGCGGACGACGTGCGGACCGGTTAGATTCGGGGTGGCGTTCCGTCCTTCCCTCTGACCGCGTGACCGACACCGCCGCGAGGGCCGAAGCATGTCCGTCCGCGCCTGGGCGCTCGCCGCGTTCGTGCTCGCCGCCCCCGCCCGCGCCGCCGACCCGGCCGCCGACCTCGCCGCCGCCATCGACAAACACCTCGCCGCCGACTGGGCCGTCCGCGGGGTCGTCCCCGCCGCGCCGGCCGACGACGCCGAGTTCTGCCGCCGCGTCCACCTCGACCTCATCGGCCGCGCCCCGCGCGTCAGCGAGACGCTCGACTTCCTGGAGGCCAAGGCGGCGGACAAGCGGGCGAAGCTCGTCGATCGGCTCCTCGGTACGGCCCCGCACGCGGCGCACTTCGCGGCCGTCACCCGGGCGACGTGGCTGCCGCAGACGGTCGCCGGCAACAACTTCGCCGGGTTCGGCTTCCAGCTCGAAGGGTGGCTCCGCAAGCAGTACCGCGACAACGTCCCCGCCGACCGCACCGTGCGGAAGTTGCTGGAGGTGCCGTACACGGTGCAGGTCAACGGCCCCGTCGGCAACTCGTTCCGGTTCGTGCAGTCGCCGGGGAACGACCCCGAGAACGTGGCGGTCGTCGGCTTCTACCAGGCGAACGAGGCGAAGGCCGAGAACGTGGCCGCGGCCGTCAGCCGGCTGTTCGTCGGCGTGAAGCTCGAGTGCGCCCAGTGCCACGACCACCCGTTCGCCCCGTACACGAAGGAGCAGTTCTGGGAGTTCGCGGCCTTCTTCGCCGACCTCGGCCGCGCCCCCAGCATGGTGGCCCCCGGCGGCCCGCAGGCGGGCAAGAACCGCATCACCATCCCCAACTCGACGAACGTCGTCGTCGCGAAGTTCTTCGACGGCACGTCGCCCGAGTGGAACGAGGTGATGACGCCGCGGCAGGAGCTGGCCGGCTGGCTGACGAGCCGGCAGAACCCGTACTTCGCCCGGAACCTCGCCAACCGCATGTGGGCGCACTTCTTCGGCGTCGGCATCACCGACCCCGTGGACGAGCCCGGCGACAACAACGCCCCGAGCCACCCCGAACTGCTCGACGAACTCGGCAAGGCGTTCGCCGCCGGCGGCTTCGACAACCGCCTCCTCATCCGGGCGATCACGCGCACGAAGGCGTACCAGCTGAGCAGCCGGATGAGCCACCCGACGCAGGCCGACACCCGCCGGTTTGCCCGCATGAACGTCCGCGGGCTGACGCCGGCCCAGCTGTTCGACAGCCTCGTGAGCGCCACCGGCTACCGCGAGCCGAGCCAGTTCCGCACCAACACGTTCAACGGGTTCGTGCAGCCGAACAACCCGCGCAGCGTGTTCCTGAACCGCTTCACCAGCACCGACCGGCCGACCGAGACGAGCACCACCATCCTGCAAGCCCTGATGCTGATGAACGGCTCGTTCGTTGACGCCCAGACGGCGCGCGGCGGCCGACGGCCGACGAGTTGGAGCGGTTCAGCAGCCACGTGGACCGCGGCGACAAGCGGAAGGGGCTGGGCGACGTGTTCTGGGTGCTGCTGAACAGCCCCGAGTTCCTGTTCAACCACTGAGGTCCGTCATGACCCTGTCGCGTCGGCAACTCCTGCGCGTCGGCGCCGTCAGCGCCGGCGTCTCGGTGTCGGGCTGGCTCGGCCGCGTCGCCGCCGCGGAGCCGAAGCCGCGGCGCTCCGTCATCCTCCTGTGGATGGCCGGCGGCCCCGCGACCATCGACCTGTTCGACCTCAAGACCGGCCACGACAACGGCGGCCCGTTCCGCCAGGTGGACACCACCGCCCCCGGCCTCCGCATCGGCGAGCACCTGCCACAACTGGCGATGCACGGCAAGCAGCTCGCCGTCCTCCGCGGCATGACCACCCGGGAGGGCGACCACGGCCGCGGCACGTACCTCATGCGTACTGGCGTCGTCCCGAGCGCCGCGGGCATCCACTACCCGAGTGTCGGGTCGCTGGTGTCCAAGGAACTCGGCGACCCGACGAGCGAACTGCCGAACTTCGTCAGCATCGCCCCGCAGAGGTTCTTCAGCCAGGAGGCGTACGGCCCCGGGTTCCTCGGTCCGCAGCACGCCCCGCTCATCGTCGGCGACGGGCAGTTCAACGCGAACGTGCCCGACGTCGATAACGTCCTCCGCGTGTCCGACCTGGCCCGGCCGTGTCCGCGGCGACTGAGCGCGGCCGGGGGCCGGCTCGACCTGCTCCGCACGGTCCACGACGACTTCGCCGCCACGCACCCTGGCGGCGTGACGCGGGCCCACGCCGCCGCGTACGACCGCGCCGTCCGGCTGATGAGTTCCGCCGGCGGCAAGGTGTTCGACCTGACCGAGGAGAAGGCGAATGTCCGCGACGCCTACGGCCGCAACCTGTTCGGCCAGGGCTGTCTCCTCGCCCGCCGGCTGGTCGAGCGGGGTGTGTCGTTCGTGGAAGTGACGCTCGGCGGCTGGGACACACACGCCAACAACCACGACCAGGTCCGCAACCTGTGCGGGACACTCGACCGGGCGTGGGCGCAGTTGATGAGCGAACTGAAGGACCGCGGGCTACTCGACCGCACCACGGTCGTGTGGGCCGGCGAGTTCGGGCGGACGCCGCGGATCAACCCGCAGCGCGGCCGCGACCACTTCTCGACCCGTGGAGCACCGTGGTCGCCGGCGGCGGCGTGAAGGGCAGCCAGGCGGTCGGCCGCACCAGCGCCGACGCACGACCGTGGAGGACCGCCCGGTGTCGGCCGCGGACTTCCTGGCGACCGTGTGCCGCGTCGCCGGCATCGACCCCGAAGCAAAACATGTCGAACGTCGGTCGGCCGATCCCGATCGCCGACCGCGGCGCTAACCGGTCGCGGAAGTGGTCGCGTGATCCCGTCGTGGGGCCGGTTTCCAGCCGGCGGGAGGGCACGGCCGGTTGGAAACCGGCCCCACTCCGCGCGCCAACCCGATTCATGGAGCGCACATGACACGCTCGTTGTTCGCAGCCGCCCTCCTTGCCGTCGGCAGTGTCGCGCTCGCGTTCCCGCCGCGGCCGGCGCCGAGCGCCGCGCCCGCGCCGCCGCCGATGCCGACCCCGGCCGACCGCTTCGACCTGATCGTGCTCGGGCCGCAGCGGCCGATTCGCGTCGCCGTCCACGTCCAGTACGAGGGGAAGTCGCTGGCCGACCGCTGGGCCGCGAGCCTCAAGGTCGTGTTCGTCGCATTCGACCGCGACGGCGACGGCTTCCTCAACGGCATCGAGGTGAAGCGGGTGTTCTCCGACACGTCGGCCGCGGGGCTGGTCCAGAACGGCCTCTACCAGCCGTTCCCGAACGACCTGCCGACCCTCGCCTGGCTCGACGCCGACGGTGACGGCCGCGTGTCGTTCGCCGAGTTCGCGGGGTATTACCGGCAGGCCGCGGCGGCGGCGGCGCAGGCGTTCCCGCCTCAGCCTGAGAATCCGCAGAACGCCGCGGCGACCGAAGGGCTGTTTGCCCTCCTGGACGCTGACAGCGACGGCCGCCTCACCCGCGCCGAGGTCGCCGCGGCCGAGCGGCTGGTAGTCACCCGCGACACCGACGAGGACGAGTGTCTGAGCCTGACGGAGGTGCTCGGCCAGGGGGTCGGAGGCGGCGCGCCCCGGCCCGCGATCCTACCGCCGCGTGTGGTGGTGCCGCCGGTGACGGTGGCACGCCGCGGCGAACCGCTCTCCGCCGTCCGCGACCACGTGCGCACGGCCTACGACTGGTCGAAACTCGGCCGCCCGACTGGCGGCGAGGTCGCCCGCTGGTGGACCGACCCGGCCGACGCCGACGTGACGCTGTCGTTCGCCCCGAAGGCCGAGGAGTGCCGCGTCGCGGTGACCACCGACCCGGCGACACTGGCGGCGCGCGGCTTTACCGTGGCGCAGGTGGAGCCGCGGCGGCTGGTGCTGCGCCACGGCCGCCAACCCATCGAGCTGTCGGCGTTCGTGGCGACGAACTTCACCAGCCGCGGGGCCGGCCTGCGGCTGCAATTCCTGTCGATGTACGACGCGGCGGCGAAGGGGCGGGCGTTCATCACCGACGCCGACCTCGGCGGCACGAACGCCCCGCAGTACCAGCTCCTCCGCGTCCTGTTCGACCCGGCCGACGCCGACGCCGACGGCAAGCTGACGCGGGCCGAACTGGCGGCACACCTGGAAGTGTTCGAGGCGTTCGCGGCGCCCGCCGTGGCGCTCACCCCGGCGGTGACGACGCCGACGCTGTTCCAGCTGCTCGACGACAACCGCGACGGCCGGCTGTCGGTGCGCGAGCTGCGGACGGCGTGGGACCGGCTGGCGGTGCTGGAGCCGCCGGGGGCCGACGGAAAGGTGGACGCGATCACGAAGGCGGCGATCCTGCCGACGGCGGTGCTGCGGCTCGGGCGGCCGTCGGAGCGGTTCGCGGTGTTCCTGTCGCCGGAGCAGCAACCGCCGGGCGCGCGGGGGCCGCAGGCCGGGCCGGTGTGGTTCCGCAAGATGGATCGCAACGCCGACGGTGACGTGTCGCGGGCCGAGTTCGTCGGCACGCGGGCCGAGTTCGACGCGATGGATACCGACCGCGACGGGCTGATTTCGGTCCGCGAGGCGGACGCGTTCGACGCCGCGGCGCGGAAGCAATAGTGGCCGCTTGCGGCGGTGCAGGCACGCACACCCGTCGCTGGCGGCATTATTTCAACTCGTCCGCGCGCATCTTCCGCAGTTCCACTTCGCGGTACTGGTGCCGCATCACGAAAATGAACGGCACCGACAGCCCGACCAGCATGGCGCCGCAGAGCGTCGGCCCGTACCACACGGGGTAGGGTTGATCGGCCGCGAGGGCGACGAGCCCGAACCCCACGGCCAGGAGCCCGACCACGAGCCCGACGCCGAGCAGCCCGAACACGAGCGGCCGTCCCTTCCCCTTCGGGGCGAGCACACCACCGGCGACGCCGAGGGCCGCACCCCACACCCCGACGACAGTGCCGCCGGCGCTGCCGACCCACGTCATCACCACCGGATCGATCCACGGTTCCGCGGCCATCACCCGGCCCCCCTGGTTTGGCTCGCCTTGTGGGCGGCGAGCAGTTGCCGGCCGACGCCGGCGTCGATGACTCCTTCCGCCACCAGGACCTTTACCTTCCGCTCGAGCGGGTCCGCGGTGCGGGCGTCCTCGGCGGCCCGCACCTTGGCGATGAGCCGGTCGAGCCGCACCCGGATGGTTGGGTACGACACGCCGTAGCCTTCCGCCAGTTCCTTCAACGATCCGGACGCGAGCACGAACCGCCGGAGGAACTCGCGGTCTTCGTCGTCCAGTTCGGTGAACCACACGGGCACCATTCGGCGGACCCCGCGGTTATGAAAAGCGCAACTCGAAGTGCGGATTATTGAGGTGATTAAATCGAAAGTCAAGATGAAGAAAACGAAAGTGGTGTGGCTCGGGGTGTTGCCGTTTGCGGCTTGGCGCTGCCCAACGCTCAGCCGCAAGCGACAACACCCCCACGCCCGAGTATCCTGTACAATCACCCCATGTCTGCACCGCTGCCGCTCGCCGCCCCCGCCCGCTTGCCCGGCCTCCTCGACACGCCGGCCGACGACTTCCGCGCCTGGGTCGCAGGGCGCGACCAGCCGCCGATGCGTGCCGGCCAGATTCGCCGCCAGGTGTTCGCCAACCGCGCCGAGTCGTTCGACACGATGACAGACCTGCCGCTCGGCCTCCGCGCCGACCTGGCTGGGTCGTTCGCGCTGTTCGGCACCCGCGTCGAGAAGCACCTCACCGCCGGCGACGACACGCACAAGCTCGTCCTGCGGCTGGCCGACGACCGAATGATCGAGTGTGTGCTGATCCAGGACGAGGGCCGGGCGACGGCGTGCGTCAGCACCCAGGTCGGCTGCGGCATGGGGTGTGTGTTTTGCGCCAGCGGGCTGAACGGCGTCGTCCGCAACCTCACCGTGGGCGAGATTCTCGAACAGTTACTCCGCCTCCGAAACCTCACCCGCCGCGAGGGCGACGCCGGCCGGGCCGACCTGCCGACGCGGCTGACGCACATCGTGGTGATGGGCATGGGCGAGCCGCTGGCGAACCTCGACAACCTGCTCGAAGCCCTGGAAGTCGCCGGCGACTCGAAGGGGCTCGGCATCGGGGCGCGGCACGTCACCATCTCGACGGTCGGGCTGCCGGCCAAGATCAAGCGGCTGGCCGAGGTCGGGAAGCAGTACAGCCTCGCAGTGTCGCTGCACGCCCCGAACGACACGCTCCGCACCCGTATCGTGCCGACGAACGATAAGACCGGGATCCGCGCGATCCTGGAAGCGGCGGACGACTTCTTCGAGAAGACCGGCCGGCAGGTGACGTACGAGTACGTCGTGCTGGGCGGTCTGAACGACCGGGCCGACCACGCCCGCGAGCTCGCCCGGTTGCTGACCGGCCGCAAGGCGCACGTCAACCTCATCCCGTGGAACGACGTGGACGGCCTGCCGTACCAGCGGCCGAAGGACGGCGATCTCACGAACTTCATCGACACCCTCCGACGCTCGGGCGTGAGCGTGAGGGTTCGCAAGCGGAAGGGGTCCGAGATCGACGCCGCGTGCGGGCAGTTGCGCCGACAGGCCGAGGCGGAGGCGGCCGCACCCCCAACCGCGGTGTCGAGTTCCGGTGCGTGAACGTGTTGTGTCAGGCGTCAATCTGTTTGATGCACTTGTTCCTGCGACCCGGTGTGGGGTGCGGTGGGAGAATCATTTTCGTCCTGGATGAGGTTTCGCGGGTGCGGCTGTCGCGTTTGTGGTTCTGTTGCTACACTCGCGGTAGGGCCGTACCGGCTCACTCGCTCCCACCCGCGGCCCCATGTCCATCGGCCACACCAGCACGCTGATGGCCCTTCGCGACCCGGACATCCGGCTGATGCTCCGGGTCCGGGACGACGACGCGGCCGCGTTCGCCGAGCTGGTGGAACGCTTCCAGCACCGCCTCGTCGGCGTCATGCACCACCTGGTCGGCAGCGCGGACGAGGCGGAGGACCTGGCGCAGGAGGTGTTCCTGCGCGTGTACCGCACCCGCAAGAAGTACCGCCCGCGGGCGAAGTTCAGCACCTGGCTGTTCACCATCGCCAACAACCTGGCGCTGAACGCCCTCCGCGACCGGCGCCGCCGCCCGGCCGTGCCGCTCGAGTTGCAGCAGAGTACCGGCGACGCCGCGGTCCCGAGCAACAGCCCCGCCCAGACCCGCGACGCCCCGCCGGCCCACAACCTTCAGCAGCAGGAACTCGCGGACGTGATCCGCGGCGCGCTCGACGGCCTGAACGAGCGGCAGCGGGTGGCGATCGTGCTGAACAAGTTCGAGGACATGGGCTACGCCGACATCGCCGAGGTGATGGGGCTGAGCACGAAGGCCGTGAAGTCGCTCCTGAGCCGCGCCCGCGTGAAGCTCCGCGAGGCGCTCCAGGGGTACATCTACATGGACGGCGACGCCCCGCCGCCGGACGACGCGCCGGAGGACTGACGCCGATGGCCGACGAACCGAGCGACGCCCCGGACGACGCCCCCGACCCCGCCGAGGCCGAGATCGTCGCCTACCTGGACGGCGAACTCGACGCCGCCGCGGCGCGGCGGGTGGAAGCCCGCATCGCGTCCGACCCGAAACTCCGGGCGCGCGCCGAGGCGCTGAAGCGGTCCTACGACCTGCTCGACTTCCTGCCGAAGCCGGAGCCGTCGCCGGCGTTCGCCAGCCGCACCCTCGACAAACTCCCAGCGGTCAAGTCGTCACCCGCCGCGCCGCCGGTCGCGGTGCCGGCCGCTCCCCCGTCGGGGACTGGGACGCTGGTGCTCACGCCGGTCCCGCCGCCGCGATCCGGGTCGTGGGCGGTCGCGGTGGTGGTGCTCGTCGGCGTGTCGCTCGGCGTCGGCTACTTCGGCACCGCCGCGGCGCGAACGTACCTGTTTCCCCCGCCCGTGCCGCCGCCCGACCTGACGGCCGACACGCTACCCCTGGCCGACTACCGGGTCGTGGAGCGGTTACCGCTCTACGCCCCGGCCGACGACCTGGACTTCGTCGAGAAGCTGGCCGAGCCGGACCGCTTCGGCGACGACGTGGGTTCGCCCTCGGGCACGCCGGTCGAGCCCGACAAGCCCGACGGGAAGGAGTTGGACGCGTTCGTGAAGGCGTTCCGCGACCTCCCCGCCGAGCGGCAGGACAAACTCCGGCAACTCGACCACCAGTTGCACGCCCTGCCCGACGCCCGCCGTGACAAACTCCTCCGCGTACTGGAGGTGTACGCGGCGTGGCTGCAACGGCTGTCCGACGCCGACCGCAAGAAGGTTCTCTCGGCATCGACCGCCGACGACCGGCTGGACGCGATCGACGACGCCCGCCGGACGCTGTGGGTGGCCGGCTTGCCCACGGCGCAGCGGCAGACGCTGAAGGCGCTGCCGCCGACGGAACGCGGGGCGCTGATCTTGAAGTGGAAGGGGGAGGAGGACGCCAGCCGCACGTACTGGAACACGGCGCGGCTCCACCACGAGTTCGTCCGCTCCGGGAAGCCGCCGTGGCCGTTCACCGACGACGCGATGAAGAAACTGGTGCTCGACTTCGCCCGCGCCGCCTACCACCCCGGCGACCCGAAGCGGAACCGCCTGCTGCCGGTGGACGTGACGCGATTCAACGAGGCCGTCGAGCGGGCGGAGAAAGGCGGCGAGTGGGCGTGGCTCGGCAAGACGGTGTTCGACATCTCCCGCAACCCGCGGTACGAGACGTTCCCCGAGGCCGGCCCGAGCGGGAAGATGGTGACCGACTTCGCCGACCTCCCGCTCGGCCCCCGCGAACTGCTGGGCAAACGGATCGTGCCCCGCACCGAGGTCGTCGGCCGCTGGCCGGATTTCGCCCTGGAGGTGAATCGGGCGATGGCGAAGGCAAAGTTCGGCGCCAAGCTCGGCGACGTTCACCTCGGGCCTGCGAAGCCCGGCGAGTTCAAGCCGGAGGTGGAGCAGTTCCTGCCACTGCTGCAGAAGAAGGCCGGGCCGACGGAGTGGGCGGGGCTCGTCGAGAAGGAAGGGAAGTGGCCCGAGTACCCGGTCGAGGTGCTGCGGCTGGCGCGGGCGCACGACCTGAGCGTGCCGGGGGCGATGCCGCCGGGGCCGCCGAGTCAGTGGGAAAAGACGTACAGCCTGCCGGCACGTCCGGTGCCGCGTCCGGGGGGCGAGTGACCATGAAGATCGACGCCCTGTACCCGTACCTCGTGGTCGGGCCGACGAACCCGCTGTGTGTTCCGGTCGGCCACGGCGTCTGGGCGGAGTTGTGTGAGGACCGCGATACGGTGGGCGGTATCGTTCACGCGGCGGTGACGCCAGACCACCTGCGGGGCGTAGGCCTGACGGCCGAGGCGGCCCACGCGCGGGCGATCGAGAACCTTGCCGGTTTCGCCGACGACTCGCCGGACTTGTCGATCGAAGTGCTGGGTGGGGTCGGCGAGGCGGTCCACCTGCTCGTGTACTGCGACCACCCGCGGGCGGCCGCGTGCCTGCTGTTGCCGGATTTGTACGAGCAGGCGTGTGACTTGCTAAAGACGACCGATGTGTGCGCCGTGGTTCCGCAGCGGGAGTCGCTCGTCGTGTTGCCGAAGCGAGACCGCGCATACCGCGAACGGGTGGTCGGGATGCTGCGCGAACAGGAAGCGGATGCCGCGGGGCCGATCAGCTTCGCGCTATTCGAGCTGACCGTGGACGGCGTGCGGGAGTTCGTGGAATGATGATGTCGCGGCGAGCGGTGGTACCCCGTGCCCGGACCTACCCTGGCTCGAAATCCCACAGCCGGCAGGGAATCTTCCCGTTGAAGAATGGCGTGCTCCGCCGCACCGGCAGTCCCACCTCGCGGGCCAACCCTTCGTTGCCGGTAAATACCAGCACGCGCCAGCCGCGCCAGTGCGTGCCGAACACGTCGCCGAGCGTGCGGTACAGGCCGACCAACTCTCGCTCGTCGCCGATCCGCTCGCCGTAGGGCGGGTTGCACACGATCGTCCCCGGCGGGCCGTCCGGCGGTCGGGCGTCGCGCACGTCCTGCCGCTCGAACCGCAACAGGTTTCCCACACCCGCCGCCCGAGCGTTCCCACGCGCGAACTCGACCGCGTCCGTCCGCTCGTCCGAGCCGAGGATCGGGGCCGGCAGGGTGGTCCGTACCCCGAGGCGCGCGTCCTCGCGGACGGCGGCCCACAGGCCGCGGTCGAAGTCGGGCCAGCCCTGGAAGCCGAACCACTTCCGCATCAGCCCCGGCGGGCGGTCGAGCGCCAGCCAACTCCCTTCGATGCAGAACGTTCCCGACCCGCACAACGGGTCCACGAGCGGCGTGGCCGGGTCCCACCCGGCGTCGAGGAGTAGCCCGGCCGCGAGCGCCTCGTTCAGCGGGGCACGCGACTGGACCGGGCGGTAGCCGCGCTTGTGGAGCGAGTCCCAACTCGCGTCGAGACTGAGGGTCGCGTGGTTGCGGAAGACGTGGAGGTTGAAGCCGACCATCGGCCGCTCCGGGTCCACGCTCGGCCGCCGGCCGACGCGGTCGCGGAACTGGTCGCAGATGGCGTCCTTCACCCGCCGGCTCGCGTACTGCGAGTGCGTGATCGCCGAGTCGCGGACGTTGCAGTCCACGGCGAGCGTGTGGTCCGGCGTCAGGTAGTCGAACCAGTCGATGGTGCGGACGGCGTCGTACAACTCGTCCGTGGAGCGAACCGGCCCCTCGAACACGGGACGCAGGATTCGCACGGCGGTCCGCAGCCACAGGCTGGCGCGGTAGAGGAGGGCGGTGTCGCCGCGGGCCCAAACCCCGCCGCGGCCGAGCCGCACGTCGGCGCCGCCGAGGGCGGCCACCTCGCCGGCCAGGATCGGCTCCAGCCCACGGGCGCAGGTCACAAAGTACGCGGTCACACTAGCCCCGGGCCAGGAGGAAGATGACCCAGACGAGGGCGCACGCCGCGACGATGCCGAGCTGGATGAGGCGCTGCACGAACCACACCTCGATCCCCTTGCCGAACTTGATCCCCATCACCGCCGCGTGCAACCCCGCCGAGATCGCCAGGTCCACCGGCAGGTCAAGGAAGCGGGCGATGAACCACGCCTCCCAGCGCGCGACGCCGGCCAGTGTGGTCAACTCGTGGACCACGGTTTCGAGGACGGCAAAGGCGACGGCGTCGGCGACGAAGTTGATGAGCATGATGCCCGACGCCGCCAGCACCGACGGCTTCGGCAGGCCGCACAGCACGCACGCCAGCCGGAAGATGTACGTGAGGAGGAACAGCACCACCGGCAGCAGCATCAACGTGAAGACGCAGCAGACGAACAGCACGGCTGCGCCGCCGTTGTTTTGCACCGCTCGGCCTCAGGCCAGGGGGAACGGAATCACGCCTCGGCCGGCGCGGGGAACTGACGGCACAACTCGCGGACCGCGCCGCGGACCCGCTCCAGCACCGCCGCGTCCTCGGGCGCCGCCAGCACCTCGACGACCCACCCGGCGACTCGCCTCATCTCGGCGTCCTTCATGCCGCGGGTGGTCAGGGCCGGGGTGCCGATGCGGACGCCGGACGGGTCCATCGGCTTACGTGGGTCGAACGGGATCATGTTTTTGTTCACCGTGATCCCGGCCCGGTCCAGGGCGTGTTCGGCCTGCTTACCACTGACGCCGGCCTTGCCAAACACGTCCACCAGGATCAGGTGGTTGTCGGTGCCGCCGCTCACCAGCTTGTAGCCCGCGCGCGTCAACTCCTCGGCCAGGACTTTCGCGTTCGTCACCACCTGCTGCTGGTACCGCACGAATTCCGGCTGGAGCGCCTCGCGGAAGGCCACCGCCTTCGCTGCGACGACGTGCATGAGCGGCCCGCCCTGGACCCCGGGGAACACGGCCGAGTCGATCGCCTTCGCGTACTCGTCGCGGCAGAGGATGAAGCCACTGCGGGGGCCGCGGAGGGTCTTGTGCGCCGTACTCGTCACGAACGCGGCGTGCGGCACCGGGTCCGGGTGGACCTTCGCGGCGACCAGCCCGGCGACGTGCGCCATGTCCACCATCAGTAGCGCGCCGACTTCCGCGGCAATCTCGGCGAACTTCGGGAAGTCGAACACGCGAGGGTAGGCGCTCGCGCCGGCGATGACGAGCTTCGGCTTGTGCTCGCGGGCCTGGGCGGCGACCTGGTCGAAGTCGATGCGGTGGTCGGACGCACGGACGCCGTAGGACGCGACCTTGAAGTACTTCCCCGAGAAGTTCAGCCGCATGCCATGGGTGAGGTGCCCGCCGTGGGCCAGGTCTAGCCCGAGGATCGTGTCGCCCGGCTGAAGCATGGCGAGGAACACCGCCATGTTGGCCTGCGCGCCCGAGTGCGGTTGCACGTTCACGTGCGCGGCCCCGAACAACTGCTTGGCGCGGTCGATGGCCAGCCGTTCGGCGTCGTCGACGAACTCACAGCCGCCGTAGTAGCGCCGGCCGGGGTAGCCCTCGGCGTACTTGTTCGTGAGGCACGACCCCTGCGCGGCCATCACGGCCGGGCTGGTGTAGTTCTCGCTGGCGATCATCTCCAGACCGTCTTGCTGCCGGCGACGCTCGCCGCGGACGGCGGCGAACACCTCGGGGTCGGCCTGTTCCAGAATGTCCATCAGGGGCTCCGGGGCACCACGCGCAAAGCCGCAAGCGGCGTTGTGTTGTTGTATCGCCCCGGTCAGGTGAACTGAACCCCCGCCGCCCGCAACTTTTCGGGCAACGTGCAGTCCGCCTGGTAGACCAGCCCCTCCCACCCGAACCGTCGCGCTGCCTCGACGTTGACGGGTAAGTCGTCAACGAACAGGCACTCCCCCGGCTGGGCGTGCGTGAACTGCTGTGCGTAGGCGAAGAACGATGGGTCCGGCTTGCGCGCGGCGGCGTGGTGCGACGCGACGAGGTGATCGAACGGTGCGAGTTCCGCGGCGTAGTCGGCGGTGTAGCGGAGGTAGTGGGCGTCGTTCGTGTTCGACGCAAGCACGACGCGGTACGCGGGCTTCAGCCGCGGAACCAGGTCGATGACCTCGGGGTTGGGCCAGAAGATGTCGGTGTACGCGGCCAGGAACTCGACGGGGGTGCAGGTGAGCTTGGCGTTCAGGATCGCCTCGCGGACGAACTCGGACGTGCTGAGGAGGCCGCGCTCGTAGTCGTCGGCGATGGGGTCGCCGTAGACGCGCAGCGCGAGTTCGACCGGCGGCAGCGGCGTGTATGCGGCCAGTTTCGCGACGGAGCGGCCGTGGTCGAAGAAGGCCACCACGTTGCCGAAGTCGAAGACGATGGTGTGGATCATCGGACCCCCTCGACAGGGCTCGGGGCTTGGCCGCTCGCGGCGGCCAAGCCCCGAGCCGAGCCGTCACTTTCCCGGCGCCTTTAGGATGAGCGCCTCGACCGCCGACTCGGCCCTGGTCTTCGCGCCGCACCCCAGGATAATGCGGCTGCCGTCGGGCGTGATCGCCAGGGCGTGGATCGGCCCCACCTCGCGCTCCGCGCCGGCGACGCGCGTGCCGTCGGCGACGTTCCAGGCCGCGAGGTAGCCCTTGTAGCGCGGGGCTGGGCCGGCGCTGATGAGCAACTTCTCGTCCGGAGAGAAGCGTACGGCGTGGACCCATCCCGGGTGGCTGGCCGGCGGCTCGCCGGGGAAGGGACTCTTGAGTTCCGGGTTCGGGAACTCGCGGACCGGGTTGCCGCTAGCCACGTCCCACAGCTTCACGGTGCGGTCGCTGGACGCGCTGGCGAGGAGCTTGCCGTCCTTCGTGAACACCGCGCCGAACACCTGGTCGCGGTGGCCGACGGGCCCCTTCGGCGGCTCCAGTTTGTCGCCCGGCTTCGGCTCCGGTGCGCCCTTGAATTCGCGGATCAGGTTGCCGCCGGCCGCGTCCCACAGCTTCATCGAGCGGTCGAAGCTGGCCGTCAACACCTGCTTCCCGCCGGGCGCCCACGTCACCGCGTAGATCGGCTGCGGCTCGTTCCCCGGCGCCGGCTTGATGTGCGCCGCCACCTGCTTCGACAACGCCGCCTTCTCGACGTCGAAGACGCGGAGGTTGCCGTCGTGGCACCCGGTGGCGAGCACCTTGCCGGTGTCGTCGAACGCGACCGCGTCCACGAGATTCGGGTGCGGCAGGGACTTCGTCGGGGCGTCGCCGGCGATCTTGAATCGGCGGGCGAGTTTGTCGTCGCCGGCGGTGAGAAACTGGCCGTCGGCGAGAAACGCTGGGCCGGCCGCCGGCGCGGGGTGTGGGAAACTCTGAAGCGCCCGCCCGAACTCCGGCGGCGTCGGCTGGCCGGGCGTGAAGGCGATGTTCCACGCCGCGGCGGCTTTCGTGTTGAGCACGCCGACCAGCGCGGGGGCGGTCGGGTGGAACGCGAGACCGGTCGCCGGCGCACCCGCGGCGATGCTGCCGACCAGTTTGGCGTCCGCAATCGTGAACACCTTGACCGAACCGTCCGCGGCCGACACCACGAGCCGCTGACCGTCCTTGCTGAACGCCGCGGCAAGGGCATCCGCTCCAACGTCGAAGGCCTTCTCCTTCGTGCCGTTGCTGGTGTTCCAGCTCGTCGCCTCCTTGCCGGGACCGGCGGCGATGACGCGTTCGCCCTGCGGCGCGAGGGCGAGCCCCGCCACCTTCCCGGCACCGACGACGATGACGCGCTGAACGGTGATCGGGTTGATACCGACGGTCTTGTCCGCACTGGCGGTTACGGCGAGGGGTGCGGTCGGCGACAGGAACGCCCCGCGAACCGGCCCGGCGTGGGGGAACGCCTGATGTACGGCCCCCGTCGCACTATCCACCAGCACCGCGAGGTTATCGGCACGGCCGAGTAACAGGCGAGATTTATCGGCGCTGTACGACAGCGACAGTACGTCCGCAGGCTGCACGAACTTGCCGAGTTCCTTGCCGTCGGCGAGGTTCCACGCCAGCACGTCCTTCCCGGCCGCGGCCGCGAGAGCCTGACCGTCTTTGCTCATCGCAAGTGCCGTGGGCGCGGCCGCCAGGGGGCCGAACTCACGCGCCGCCTTGTCGGCCTTCGCCGTGTCCCAGACGCGGATCAGCTTATCGGCGCCGGCCGTCACCAGCTGGCCGTTCGTCGGGTGGAAGAACGCCGCCGTCACCATGCCGGTGTGGGCCTTGATCGCGAATTTAGTCGCCTTGTCGGCCGGCTGCTTCGGGTCGATCGGCAGCGCCCACCCCTTCGCCACGCCGTCAGCACCCCCTGTCAAGAACACCGGCTGCGACGGGTGGAACCCCACGGCAGAGACGCCACCCGGGGCTGCGACGGGCACCTCCGCCTTTACCTTCCCCTGGCGGTCCCACATCACGACCGAGCCGTCGGCGAGCCCGGCCGCGAGCGTTTGCTGATCCGGCGACAACGCCATCGCCTCGATCGCCGCCTTCGACGGGCCGAAGGTGCCGGCAGGCGTGCTGTTGGCGACGGCGAACAGCGTGGCGGTCTTGTCCGCAGAGGTGATCACGGCCGTCGCGCCGTCCGCCGACGTGACGAGGTGTGTCAGCGCGTCTTTCGCCGCGGGAGGAGCCTTCGGAGCCGGCGGCGGAGGTGCCTGCCACGCCCGCACCAGCCCGGCGGCGTCGGCCGTGTAGGGGACTGCGTTAGCGGTGTTCACAGCGAACCCGGTCAGATCGGCTGTGCCGGTGTGGTAGCTGGCGACGGCCTTCCCGTCGGCGGGCGTCCAGAATCGGATCGACTTGTCGGCGCCGGCGGAGACGAGGAACTGGTTGTTCGCGCTGAAACCGAGCCCGACCACGGGTCCGGTATGCCCCTTGAGCTCGACCGCCCCCTTCTCCTCGCCCTTCGGGTAAACCTTGATGACGCCGTCCGTCGCCGCCACGGCGAACGTGGTGCCGTCCGGCGAGACGGCAACAACCTTGAGCGGTGCCGCCGCGGCGTACGTCTTCAGCGGGTTCGGAGTCGGCACGTCCCACACGAGTGCCTTGTTGTCGGCCCCGCCGCTGACGAGCTGGTCACCCTGGAGCGAGAACGCCACCGACAGCACCTGCGCGGTGTGCCCCTTGTCGCCGCCGTACACGCGGAGTTCCTTCCCTGTCGCTGCGTCCCACAGCCGCACGGACTTGTCGAAGCTGCCGGTGGCGATCAGCGTCCCGTCCGGGCTCACGGCCACGGCGGCGACGGTGTCCGTGTGCCCCTTCAGAACGCCGACGACGTCCGGCGCCGGCGGCTGACCCGACGAGCTGACGGTCAGAAACCCGAACGCGAACGCGAGGGGCACGGCGAGTCGGCGTCGGAGGGGCATGGAACGTCCGGGGATGGGGACGGGGGCGGGCCGGCAGTGCCGGTGGGGAGCAGTGTCGCACCCGCGGCCGGCGGCGTCAACGAGGCGGACACACATCGATTTTTCATTTTCCCGATTGACACGGTGCGAACCTGAGGAGATGGTGTGTTAATGGTTGCGATCCGCGCTCCGCGGCGCACCACCTGCCCGGTTCCCCACCGACCCCGTTCGTCCACACTTTCCCAGGGGCTGTCATGCTGCGGTTCAACGGCTCGGCCCGCGCGTTCTGCGACGGCGTCTCGCGGCGAAACTTCATGCAGATCGGCGCCTTCGGGGCCGGGCTGACGCTCGCGGACATGCTCCGCGCCCGCGACGCCCAGGCCGCCGCGGCCGCCACTCTCCGCCAGTCCACCCGGTCGCAGAAGTCGGCGATCATGATTTACCTGCCGGGCGGCCCCAGCCACATGGACATGTACGACCTCAAGCCGGACGCCCCCGCCGAGTTCCGCGGCGAGTTCAACCCCATCGACACGAACGTCGCCGGCGTCCGCATCTGCGAGCACATGCCGATGCAGGCGATGATGTGGGACAAGCTCAGCGTCGTGCGCTCGGTCGTGTCGGTCGACGAGCACAGCGACTCGCTCGTGCTCACCGGCTACCCGGACCGCGTGAACCGCACCGCCGACCACCCCTCGATCGGCTCGGTCATCAGCAAGCTCCGCAGCCAGGAAGCGTCGGCGGTCCCGCCGTTCGTGAGCCTCCGCGGGATGAGCCGCGGCACCGAACCCGGCTATCTCGGCATCGCCCACCGGCCGTTTACCCCGGGCGGCCAGGGGAACGCGAACCTCCGGCTCGCCAACAACGTCACCGAGCAACGGCTCGACGCCCGCCGCGACCTGCTCACCAGCTTCGACGACACCCGCCGCGAGATCGACGCCACCGGCACGATGCGCGGAATGGACGCGTATACCGAGCGGGCGATGGAGATGGTGACGGCCGGCGTCGTCCGCAACGCCCTCGACCTGTCGAAGGAGCCGACCGAGAGCCGCGACCGCTACAAGGGCGTAGAGCAGTTCCTGACGGCCCGCCGGCTGGTGGAGGCGGGTGTGGGGTGCGTCACGCTCGCGATCGGCGGGTGGGACACGCACGGGCAGAACTTCCAGACGCTGAAGCGCCAGCTGCCGCTGGTGGACAAGGGCGTGGCGACGCTGATCCAGGACCTGCACGCCCGCGGGATGCAGAATGACGTGGTCACGGTGATGTGGGGCGAGTTCGGGCGGACGCCGAAGGTGAACATGAATGCCGGCCGCGACCACTGGAGCCCGGTGATGGGTGCCCTGGTGGCCGGCGGCGGGCTGCGGATGGGCCAGGCGATTGGCGTGACCACCGCGAAGGGCGAGCGGCCGAAGGACCGGCCGTACAGCGTCCCGGCGGTGCTCAGCACCGTCTACCGCGCGCTCGGCATCGACCCGAGCATGACGTTCCCGAACGGCTCCGGCCGGCCGATGTACGTCCTCGACGAGCGCGAGCCGGTCCGCGAGTTGCTCGGCTAATGCTCCCCCACGTCAACCCGCCACGACGGGTTGGCGTTGCGAGTGCTACCATGACGGAATGACAGCCACGCTCCGCCTCGCCGCCGTGACCCTCGCGCTCGCCGCGGCCGGGTGTAGCTCGAACAACACGGGCAAGATCGTCGGCCGCTGGCGGGCCGACATCACCGACGCCCCGATCGGCCCTGCCGACGTCGTCTGGGAGTTTACCGAGGACGGCAACTTCTCGGTGTCGAGCGTCGTCCTCGGCCCGGCTGGGCCGCACGCTCGGAAGGTCGCGTCCGGCCGGTACATGCTCGGCATGAGCGACAACGTGGCGTTCACGAACCTTGACCCACCGCTCGACGGCAAGACGCGCTCCTCCGAGCGGATCGTGATCGACGGCGATACAATGACCGTCGGCGGCCGCGGCAAGGACCGGACCTATCGGTTCACCCGGCTCACCCAACCGTAATCGAAGCTCGTGGACTGTCGTCCCCGATCTGCCCTCGCCAGCCCCCGCCCCGCTCACAAGTCCGTAGGTGCGCCATGTCCCGCACGCTCCTCGCGCTCGTCGCCGTCGCGGCGTCAGCCGCACCCGCCGTAGCTCAGCCGGCATACGCCACGGTCACGGCGCACCCCGCGCAGCTGCGGATGCGCGGGACCGACGACGCCCCACAACTTCTCGTCACCGGCCGCCAGGCCGACGGCCGCGACGTGGACCTGACCGCGACCGCGACCTACACCGTGTCGAACCCGAACGTCGCGCGGGTGGACGCCGCCGGCCGCGTCTTCCCGACGGGGAACGGCACCGCCGAGGTCGTTGCGACCGTCGGCACGCACACCCTCCGCGTGCCGGTCACCTGCACGGACATGGACCGGCCGCTCCCGATCAACTTCGCCAACGCCGTGGTACCGATTCTCACGCGGCTGTCGTGCAGCAGCGGCGGGTGCCACGGGAAGATCGCCGGCCAGAACGGCTTCCGCCTGTCGCTGCTCGGGTTCGAGCCGCAGTTCGACTACGACAACCTGCTGAAGGAAGGCCGCGGCCGCCGGGTCTTCCCCGCGAACCCGGAGGAGAGCCTCCTGTTGACGAAGGCGACCGGCAAGGCACCGCACGGCGGCGGCAAGAAGATGGAGCCGAACGGGGAGGAGTACAAGATCGTCCGCCGGTGGATCGCCTCCGGCATGCCCTACGGCAGCCCGACCGACCCCGTCGTCAAGAGCGTCAGCGTCTACCCGGAAACCCGCGTCATCGACCGTAAGGGCCGGCAACAGCTGGCCGTGTACGCCCACTACTCTGACGGCACCACCGAGGACGTTACCCGGCGGGCGCAGTTCGAGAGCAACGACACCGAGGTCGCCACCGTCACCGAGACCGGGCTGGTGAACAGCCTGAACGTGACGGGGCAGGCCGCGGTGATGGTCCGATACCAGGGGAACGTGACGGTGTTCCGCGCGGTCGTGCCGCGGCCCGGCGCCGCGCCGGCGTTCGAGTTCGCAAGCCGTACCGTGGTCGATACCCACACCGCGAAGAAGTGGCGCGACCTGGGCATCGCGCCGTCGGAGGTCTGCACCGACGAACAGTTCATCCGCCGCGTCACACTCGACCTGACGGGTTCGATCCCAGACGCCGCCGCGGTGACGGCCTTCGCCGCCGACCGCGACCCGCAGAAGCGCGACAAGCTGATCGACCGACTGCTCGAAACGCCGGAGTACGCATACTTCTTCGCCAACAAGTGGGCCGACGTGCTGCGCGTGAAGCGACGCAACGTGCAGCAGCGGGCCTCG
>JBGAQM010000446.1:0-4600 GCA_044220735.1 Urbifossiella sp.
AGCGGCAAATCAGGGAGCCCACCCATGCCCACGCGCCGCGACTTCCTCGCCGCGTCCGCCGCGCTGCCGCTCGCCCCACCGCCGCGGCCCGTCGCTCCCCTCCCGTTCGAGCCCGTCCGCATCCCGGCGTGGGTCGAAGACACCATCGGCGCCGGCTACACCCTCTCCGGCATGGACACCGCCGCGCGCACCGAAGCCGCCCGCCACGGCGTCACGCTCAGCGAGGTGAACTTCGTCGATCCGTTCTTCGCGTACTACGACAGCCGGCTCCTGCGCCGCCGCAGCCCACACGTCCCCCCGGGCAAGCTCGAAGCCGACCTCGCCGAGTACAAGCGGCTCGGCGTCCGCGTGCTGGGCGTGTACCCGCCGACGCTCCAGGGCGAGGTCTACGAACTCCACCCCGACTGGCGCCGCGTCGCCACCGACACCACCGACATCCCGTCGATCGACCTGAAGAAGTACCCGCACGGCGGGATGCTCTGCCCGCTCGGTCCCTACGGCGACTTCTTCGTCGAGGTGCTTGCCGAGATCGTGACCAAGTTCCCCGACGTGGCCGCGTTCAGCTTCGACGGCCTCCACCACGGCGGCTACTGCTACTGCCGCCACTGCCGCGACAATTATGGCCGCGACAGCGGCGCCGCGATCCCGAATGCTGACTTGAACGACGCCGCGTTCCGCCGCTACGCGAAGTGGGCCGACGCCCGCCTCGAATCGCTCGTCGAGCGGATGCAGCGCCGCCTGAAGGGCATCAACCCCGACATCGCCCTCGTCACCTGGACGACGAACGCCGGGCGGTTCGGCCACTTCCTGAGCGTGCCGCGGAACATGCCGGCCCGGCTGAACCTGCTGTTCGACGCCCCGGACCAGGAGCTATGGCTCGACGAGACGAACCGCGGCAACAGCATCGTGCCGGCGTTCGGCGTCGCCTACGCCTGGGCCGTCACGAATCACCGCGTGGCGTTCAGCGAGCCGTACCTGATGAGCCACGGCAACCCCTATGGGAAGGACTCGTTCCCGGCCCATGAGATCGAGCGCCGGATGCTGTTGTGCGTCGCCCACGGTTGCCGCCCGAGCATCGCGGTCGCACAGCCAAAGCGGCTGCAAGCGGGCCTGTTTCGGGCGATGGACGCAGTGCAGAAGCGCAAGCCGTGGCTGACCCGGACGCGGCCCGAGAAGTGGGCCGCGCTGCTGATGAGCGACGACACGAAAACCTTCTACGGCCGCAGCGCCGGCCGCGTCGAGGAGCGCTACCTGGCGCACGTGTTCGGCACCTTCCGGGCGTGCGTCGAGGAGCACCTGCCGACGGCGGTCGTGAACGACTGGGACCTGTCGGCCGCGGGACGGGCCGGGTACGCGGTGCTGATCTTGCCGAACGCCGCGTGCCTGGACGACCGACAGGCCGAAGCGATCCGCCAGTTCGTCGCCGCCGGCGGCGGGTTGGTGGCGAGTCTGGACGCGTCGCTGTTCGACGGCCACGGCGGCCCGCGGCCGAACTTCGCGCTGGCGGACGTGTTCGGCGCCGACTACCGCGGGATGCCCGATCCGGCCGGCGCGAAGGAGGAGTTGGACGAGAACTTCGCCCGCGCCCTGCCGCCGGACTACTGGGAGAAGCGCCGCGGCGTGTTCGACGCGACGGTGGTCGCCGGCTCGTTCCTCGACCGCGGCCGGCTCGCGGAGTACGTCGGCACCGACCCGGTGACGTTCAAGGGGCCGGCGGTACGGGTGCGGCCGCGGCCCGGGGCGGAAGTGGTTGCCTCCTTCGGCCCGAAGGGGCCGGGGGCGGCGTCGCCCGCCGTGCTGGCGAACCGCTTCGGCCGCGGTCGCGTCGTGTACCTCGCGGCCGGGTTCGACGCCGCGTATTACCTTTACTCGTACCCCTACCAGCGCCTCGTCGTCGCCGACGCGATACGCTGGGCGGCCGGCGACGTGCCGCAGCCGGTGACGGTTGACGCACCGATGTGTGTCCACGCCACGACTGTGCGCCAGCGCACCGATCGCGGCGAACGGCTGGTGGTCCACCTGTTCAACGACCTGAATAGTACAGGCGGCCACGCTCACCCGACCGACGACGTACCGCTGCGCGAGGAGGTCGTGCCGATCGCCAGAGTTCGCGTGGGTTTTCGCATGAAGGACGAGGTCGGCGCCGTGTCGCTGGAGCCGGAGGGAATGGGTCTTGGCGTCAATCGGGAGGCCGGCGCGCTGTGGGTAACGGTGCCGCGGCTCGACGTTCATGCCATGGTCGTGGCCGAACTCGTACCGCGCCCCCGTTGAGCACGCCGGTTCGCGGTCGTGTCGAAATTGAGAAGCCGGCTTCCCACCGCCATTACCAGCGGCGGAGAGACGGCGGGCGGCCGCGTCCCGGTTTCGGGACAGGGCACGGGAATTGCCAATTGTGGGAGCCGTGCCAGAAGCATCGCGATCGCTGAAGCGTCGGGCCGAGCAGGGCGGTTCGACCGTGGGAGTGTGCGACGTGGCCGACGTGCAGGGATGGGGTCGCCGGAAGGTGCTGATCGCGGACGACAACACCGACGCGGCCGAGAGTCTGGCGATGCTGCTGGAGTTGATGGGGAACGAGGTCCGCACCGCGGCCGACGGCGTGGCGGCGGTCGAAGCGGCGGAGGCGTTCCGGCCGGACGTGGTGGTGCTCGACATCGGCATGCCGCGGCTCGACGGCAACGGCGCCGCCCGCCGCATCCGCGACGCCGAGTGGGGCCGGCGCACGGTGCTGATCGCGCTGACCGGCTGGGGCCAACCCGACGACCGCCGCAAGACCGCCGAGGCCGGGTTCGACGTTCATCTCACCAAACCCGTGGACCCGAGCACGCTCGACACCCTCCTCACCGAGCTGTGCCGGAAGAAGTGACCGGCTCGGGGTCCCGCCGCTTGCGGCGGTGCGACCGCGACCCCGTATTCTACCCGCATGCCCGCGTTCACCCCGGCCGAAGCCGCCGCCTGCCGCGCGCTCGTGTCACTCGCCCTCGCCGAAGACCTCGGCGCCGCCGGCGACCGCACCAGCGCCGCCCTCATCCCCGCCGACCAGCCCGGCCGCGCTGCCTTCGTCGCCCGCACCGACGGAGTCGTTGCCGGCCTCCCCGCCGCGGCGCTCGTGTGCGCCGCCGTCGATCCCGCCCTCGCGTTCGCCCCCGCCGTCGCCGACGGCAGCCACCTCGCACGCGGGACGATTCTCGCCACCGTCGCCGGGCCGCTGCGGTCGATCCTCGCGGCCGAGCGCACGGCGCTGAACTTCCTACAACGGCTCTCCGGCGTCGCCACCCTGACGCGCCGCTACGTCGATGCCGCCGCTGGTACGCGGGCGGCGGTGCTCGACACCCGCAAGACGACGCCCGGCTGGCGGCTGCTGGAGAAGTACGCCGTGCGGATGGGCGGCGGCAGGAACCACCGCGTCGGCCTGTACGACGGCGTCCTCATCAAGGACAACCACCTCGCCGGCCTCGGCGGCGACGTGCGCCGCGCCGTCGAGTTGGCCCGCGCCGCCAACCCCGGCCTGCCGGTCGAGGTGGAGGTAGACACGCTAGACCAACTCGAACACGCCCTCGCCGCGCAGGCCGACATCGTGCTGCTCGACAACATGCCGCCCGACCGGATGCGCGCCGCCGTCGCCCGCCGCGACGCGGTTTCCCCCGGGACGAAGCTCGAAGCGTCCGGCGGCATCAACCTCGGCACCATCGCCGCGGCCGCCGCGACGGGCGTGGACCGCATCAGCGTCGGCGCCCTCACCCATTCCGCCCCCGCCCTCGACATCGCCCTCGACTACCAGCCGTGAACCCCACCGACACCTGGACCTTCCCGACCGAGCACGTCGGCCGCCGCATACCTCGTCTTCGACGAACTCGACAGCACCAACACGTTCGCCGCCGCGCTCCCGCCGGACGCGGAGGAGGGGCTCGTGGTGGTGGCCCGCGACCAGACCGCCGGCCGCGGCCGGTTCGGCCGGCCGTGGCGCAGCCGGCCCGGAGCGGCGCTGCTGATGTCGGTGGTGCTGACGCCGCCGCCCGACCTGCGCCGCCCCGTCGTTCTCACGGCGTGGGCGGCGGTCGCGGTCGGCGGGGCGGTCCGCGAACTGGCCGGCGTGGAGGCCCGCATCAAGTGGCCGAACGACCTGTTGGTCCGGGGCAAAAAGGTGTGCGGCATCCTGATCGAGCAGGGGGCGCGGGTCGTCGCCGGGGTCGGCCTCAACCTGGCGCAGTCGGCCGACGAGTTCGCCGCCCTCGGCCTGCCCGACGCGGCGTCGCTCGCGACGTTCGGCGCCGCGGTCGGGCTCCGGGACGCGGTCGAGGCGGTGGTGCGGAACCTGGACGCGGCGTGGGGCCGGTTGCTCGCGGGGGACCGGGCCGCCGTCGAGGGGGAGTGGGCGCGGGGGATCGGGTTCGCCGGCGGCGACGTGGAGGTGGAACGCTCGGACGGCTCGCGCCCGACCGGGCGGCTCCGCGCCCTGGGGTTCGACGGGCTGGAACTCGAGCGCGCGGACGGGCGCGTGGAGCGCATCCCGCCGGAGGCGGTGGAGCACGTGCGCGCGGTCGGCGGGCGGCCCGCGTGAGCGGGGGTTGGGTCGGGGGTGTGGGGGGGGGGGGGGGGGGGG
>JBGAQM010000447.1:0-4857 GCA_044220735.1 Urbifossiella sp.
GATGTCGGCCTCCTTCGCCTCGCCGGGGCCGTTCACCACGCACCCCAGCACGCTGATCTTCACCGGGAGGCGCTTCCCGTTCAGCTTCTGCTCCAGCTCGGCGATGATCTTCTCCAGGTCGATCGCGAGCCGGCCGCACGTCGGGCAGGCGATCAACTCCGGCCGACGCACGCGGCGCTGCGTCGCCTGGAGGATGTCGAACGCGGCCGCAATTTCGGGCACGGGGTCGCCCAGCAGCGAGATGCGGATCGTGTCGCCGATGCCGTCCAGCAGGATCGGCGCGAGCCCGGCGGCGCTCTTGGTCACGGCGTAGGGCGGCTTCCCGGCCTCGGTGATGCCGATGTGCGTCGGGTAGTCGGCGAGCCCCGCGTAGAGCCGATACGCCTCCACCGCCACCAGCACGTCCGACGACTTCAGCGACACCACGATGTCGTGGTAGCCTTCGCTCTCGGCCATCTCGATGTACCGCAGTGCGCTCTCAACGATCGCCGGCGGGCACGGGAAGCCGTACTTGTCGATCAGCTCCTTCTCCAGGCTCCCGGCGTTGACGCCGATGCGCATCGGGATGCCGCGGTCTTTAGCCTTGCGGATCACCTGCCGGAACCGCTCGTGGCTGCCGATGTTCCCCGGGTTAATGCGAATCTTGTCCACCGGGTGGTCGAGCGCCGCGAGGGCCATCTTGTAGTCGAAGTGGATGTCGCAGATGAGCGGGATGCCGATCCGGTCGCGGATGCGCGACAGCGCCCCGGCGTCCTCCGGCTTCGGCACCGTGACGCGGACCAGCTCGCAGCCGGCCTCCTCAAGGGCGAGAATCTGCTTCACCGTGCCGTCCACGTCGAACGTGTCGGTGGTGGTCATCGACTGAACCCAGATCGGGTTCGAGCCGCCGAACACGCGGCCGCCGACCTTCACCTCGCGGGTCTTGTGTCGGGGTTTGCCCGGCACCTTCGGGGCGGTTTCGAGGCGGGACAGTTCGAACCGGGACATCGCGGCCTCCGCGGGCTGTTGCCGTGCTAACCGCGGTTACTTTACCGGATAAACCGAACGTGCGGACAGGGGGACTCGGCCGTCGTTGACTGTCATTCTGGTCGCGACACTTGGTTCCGCGAAAGTGGGGGACCCCGTCAGAAACGCATTGAGTCGCCCGTAGGAATCTATGTGAGAGCGACACGCGGCAGGGATCGCGGCGCGAGTCCATGCCCAGGCGGGACTTGCGCCGACCCGCCGTCACCCGCATCGGGGTTCGACCCAGTTGTTGGCCTGCCGCCAGAAGTTGAGCGGATTCTCGTACACGACTTTGCGAATCGCCGCATCAGGGTGGCCGCGGCGGCGCATCTCCTGGATCAGTTCCGGCACCGCCAACGGGTCGGACTTCCCCCAGTCGCCGGCCGAATTCGCCATGATGCGGTCGGTACCGACCAACTCGATGATGTCGCTGGCGCGGGCGGGGGTGCACTTCGTCGTCGGGTAGAGCGTCATTCCGCACCAGAAGCCGTTGTCGAGCGCCAGCCGGACCGTGTGCTCCTCGACGTGGTCCACGCAGACCCGGTGCGGCTTCACCCGCGAGTCGCCCTTGAGCATGTCCACGATCATCCGCGTTCCCTTGAACTTGTCCTCCAGGTGCGGCGTGTGGATGAGGATGAGTTCGTCGGTCTTGGCGGCGAGGTCGAGGTGCTCCTGAAAGACGGTCGCCTCGTTGCGGGTGTTCTTGTTCAGGCCGATCTCGCCAATCCCCAGCACGGTCGGCTCCTTCAGGAACTCGGGGATGAGGGCGATCACCTCGCGCGACAGCGACACGTTCTCGGCCTCCTTGGCGTTGATGCACAGCCAGGAGTAGTGGCGGATGCCGAACTGGGCGGCGCGCTTGGGCTCGTACTGCGTCAGCTGGCGGAAGTAGTCGTGGAACCCGGCGGCGGTGCCGCGGTCGAACCCGGCCCAGAACGCCGGCTCGGAGACGGCGGCGCACCCGGCGTAGGCCATCCGCTGGTAGTCGTCCGTGGTGCGGGACACCATGTGGATGTGCGGGTCGATGTAGTTCACGGCGGCTCCCCGAGAGCCCGCGGGGTCCGCGGGCCACACTGCTAGGATACCCCGACCGGGCGCCGCCGTCATGTCCCGCAGAAGGTGCGGTAGCCGCCCTCGTCGGCGGGCGGGTCGCGGTAGTCGGCCGCGGCCGGTCCGTCCTCGAACGGGGTCGTCACTGCCGCGAGCAGCCGGTGGAACGGCGCCAGGTCGCCCGCCTCCGCGGCGGTCAGCGCCTCCTCGACGCGGTGGTTCCGCGGGATGACGACCGGGTTGACCGCGCGCATCGCAGCAGCAGCCTCCGGCGCCGGACGGCCGTCGCGGCCGAGGCGATCCTGCCAGCGGTCGTGCCACGTCTGAAACTCCGCGTCCTGATACCGCTCGCCGGCCGGCATCCGGTTCGCCGACAGGTCGCGGAACGTGGTCGTGAGGTCGGCCCCGGCCTTCTCCATCCACGCGAGCAACGCCTCGGCCAACTCGCCGTCGCCGTCCTCGGCCGTCTGAAGCCCCAGCTTCTGCCGCATCCCGGCGAGCCAGTAGGCGCGGAAGCGGGCGGGGAACTCGTGTAGCACCTCGGTGGCGACCGCGACCGCCGCCGGCTCGTCGGCGGCGAGCAGCGGCAGCAGCGATTCGGCGAGCCGGGCGAGGTTCCACTGGGCGATGCCGGGCTGGTTCTCGTACCGGTAGCGGCCGGCGTGGTCGATCGAACTGAACACCGTCCCCGGCCGGTAGGCGTTCATGAACGCGCACGGCCCGTAGTCGATCGTCTCGCCGGAGATCGCCATGTTGTCGGTGTTCATCACGCCGTGGATGAACCCGACCAGTTGCCACCGGGCGATCAGCGCCGCCTGCCGGTCGAGCACGGCGCGGAAGAAGTCGCGGTACTTGTGCGGGGCGTCGGCCAGTTCCGGGTAATGCCGGGCGATGGCGTAGTCGGCCAGCGCCCGCAGGACGGCTTCGTCCTGAATCCCGGCGGCGTACTCGAACGTGCCGACGCGCAGGTGGCTCGCGGCGACGCGGGTGAGGACCGCCCCCGGCAGCGGCGTCGTGCGGTAGACGGGCTCGCCGGTGGTGACGACTGCCAGGCTCCGGGTCGTGGGGACGCCGAGGGCCGCCATCGCCTCGCTGACGACGTACTCGCGGAGCATCGGCCCGAGCGCGGCCTTGCCGTCGCCGCCGCGGGAGAAGCCGCGTCCGCCCGCCGCCCTTGAGTTGGATGTCTACGAGCCGGCTGTCGGGCGTGCGGTGCTCGCCGAGCAGGATGGCCCGGCCGTCGCCGAGCATGGTGAAGTGGCCGAACTGGTGCCCGGCGTAGGCCTGGGCGATGGGCTGCGCCCCGTCCGGCGGCGCCTGCCCGGCGAAGACGGCCGCCGCCGCGTCCGGCTCCCCGAGGTCCAGGCCGAGGTCGGCCGCGAACCGGTGGTTCAGGACGGCCACCCGCGGGGCGGGAAACGTTGCCGGCCGGGCCGGGGTGAACAGTGCGGTCGGCAGCCGCGTGTACGTGTTGTCGAACTGCCAGCCGGCGGTCATCCGCGGCTCAACCGGCGCGGTCGTGGTCGCCATCCCGTTCCTCCCGCGCCCGCGTGGGGGCGCCCCCGTTAGAGGGCAGAGTAGGACGCGGGGTTCCGGCGGGCGAAGGTTGCCCGGCGCCCTTGCCTCGGGTAGCCTGGGCGACATCCCGGCGGAGTCCCACATGCGCGCGACCACGATCTTCGGTACGGCCGTCCTGGCGGCGCTGGCCGTCTCGCTGCCGCAGGCCGCGGCAAAGGTGCTATTCGAGGACTCGTTCAAGGGCGGCCTTTCGATGCAGTGGCAGCCCGTGGGCCTCGACAAGAAGGACTACCGGATCAACGACGGCGGGCTGGAGATGCGGGTGCAGACCGGCCCGCTCAGCAAGGACACGCCGCTGCTGAAGGTGGTGCTGCCCTTCGACACGAAGGACACCGTCGTCGCGTCCGTAACGGTGACACCCCTCGACGCCTTCACCGCCGAGAAGGAGTGCGCCGCCCTGTGCCTGCTGACCGACGGCAGCCCGGAGTTCTCCGCCCGGAAGCAGAAGATCGGCGAGCGGCTCGTGTTCGCACCAGGGAACTATCAGTTCAAGGGACAGCGGGGCGAAGAGGGCGACGTGTCGAAGTACGAGGTCAAGCACACCGACGCGACGAAGGACGCCGGGCCGCTGCGTGTCATCTTCCGCCAGCGGTACGCGTACTTCCAGGTCGGCCCGTCCACGACGGGCGAGTACAAGACGTTCTTCGAGTCCGCCCTGCGGGCCAAGGCCGACGAGCGGGGCTTCGGGCTGGCCGCGGCTGGCGCCCCGGAAAAGGCCGACCACTGGGTCCGGTTCACGAACTTCCGCGTCGAGAATTAGCCTACCCGTGAAGGCCCGGGATCGTCGGGTTGTCGGCGAGTTGCATCACCTCGCGGCCGACGCCGCGGGCCACGCGGAGCCGGCCGACGTCGAACAGCGTGTGCATCACCGTGCCCAGCAGGTGCGGGATGCCGACCGGGTTTGTCGCCGGGGTGCCGGCGTCGCGGGCCGACTGGCCGATCACCTGACCCATCCGCAAGCCGCCGCCCGCCAGCAGCAGCGGGGCCAGCCCGCCCCAGTGGTCGCGGCCGCCGTTGCGGTTGATCTTCGGCGTCCGCCCCATCTCGCCGCACGCTACCAGCAGAATCTTGTCGTCCAGGCCGCGCGCCCGCACGTCGTCCAGGAACGTGCTCACCGCGTGGTCCAGCGGCGGGGCCATGTAGCTCATCCCCTCCTTCATCGTCGCGTTGTTCACGTCCGCGTGCATGTCCCACACGAAGTTCGTCGTCACCGTCACGAACCCG
>JBGAQM010000448.1:0-4556 GCA_044220735.1 Urbifossiella sp.
CCGCGGCGGCGCGCACCCGGTTGCGCCGCCGCGCCGCCTGTCGGCGCGCCAGGAGGCCGACTCGTAGCGCCGCGCCGTGCAGCCACGCCGGCAGCGCCGCCGGGTCGCGGACGGTGCCGCGGTGCAGCGCCAGGAACGTGGCCTGGAAGGCGTCCTCGGCGTCGGCCTCGGCGAGGAGTTGCCGGCACACCGCCCACACGAGCGGCCCGTGGCGCGCGACGAGTTCGGCGAAGGCGTCGGGGTCGTCGCGGGCGGCGAGGAGCGCGGCGTCGCCGCGCGGGTCGGGCGCGACGCGGCGGGCGAACGCGGCGAATCGGCGGGTCATCGCGGCCTCCGTTCGCAGTGTAGTTGCCGCGGCGCGGCGGGTTCTGCGCGACGTGGGGCCGGTTTCCAACCGGCCGTCTGGTGTGGGGCCGGTTTCCAACCGGCCTGGCCTGAGCCCTTCGCGAGTGGAACGACGGGTTCAGGCCAGGCCGGTTGGAAACCGGCCCCACGACGGACGTATCCTTCCTTCATGGACGACCACGCCGCGCTGCTCGCCGCCGTGTGCGACCGGCCCGACGACGACACCCCGCGGCTCGTCCTCGCCGACTTCCTCGACGACCACGGCGACCCCGACCGCGCCGCGTTCGTCCGCGCGCAGGTCGAGCTCGCCCGCTCGCCCGAGTGGGAGCCGTTCGCCGTCGCGTGCCGGCACCGCACCCCGGAGTGGTCCGACGCCGGGACGCCGTTCCGCGCCGCGCTGCCGGCGTTCCCCGAGGGGTGCGGCGTCGAGTGGGCCGAGCCGCCGTTCCGCCGCGGGTTCGGGTGGCGCGTCCGCGTCGCCGAACCCCGCGGCTGGGAGGGCGTCGCCCCGGACCTGTTCCGCGCCGCGCCGGTCGGGGCCCTCCACCTCCGCGCCGCGGCCACCCTCGACGACTGGCGCCGGCTCGCCGCCGGGCCGGGGATGGGGCGAATCCGCGAGCTTCACCTGGAAGCGGGAAGCCCGGTCGAACCCGTGCGGGCGTTCGCCGCCGCGGGCGTACTCGCCGGCCTCGACTCCCTCCACTTCGGCAGCGCCACCAGCCCCGGCATCGACCTTCTCGTCGCCGACGTGCTCGCCGGGCCGCTCGCGGCGAACCTCCGCGGCATCTCGTTCCGCCTCAGCACCCCGGCGTCGTTCGACGACCTCCTCGACGTGCTCGCGGCGCACGCCGGGCGGTTCGAGAAGCTGGCGCTGCGCTCCATGAACCTGACCGGCGAGCAGTTCCGCCGCTGGGCCGCCCCCGGGTTGCACGGCCTCCGCGGCCTGGACCTGAGCGACAATTACGTCTTCAGCCAGGACGGCGCCGTCGCGCTGGCCGACGCGCTGGCCCGCGGGTGGACCGGGCACACGCTGCGCCTGTCGCGCTGCGGTATCGCCGTGCCTGGGGTGCGGGCGCTGGCGGCGGCGCCGGGGATGGCGTCGGTGCGGCGGCTGGACCTGAGCCGGAACGTGTTCGGCCCGACGGGGGTCAACGCGCTCGCGGCGTCGCCGCACCTGGCGGGGCTGCGGGCGCTCGACCTGCGCGACTGCGGGTTCGGCGACCAGGCCGTGCGCCGGCTGGTCCGCGGCACCTTCTGGCCGAACCTGACGGAGCTCGACCTGCGCGGCAACCCGATCACCGACCGCGGGGCCGGCTACCTGATGGCGGCGCCGCCGGCGCCGGACCTGACGGCGCTGCTGGTGAGCGGCCGCTACCTGCGCGGCCCGGCGCGGGCGACGCTGGCGAAGCACTACGGCGGGCGGGTGGTGTTCGAGGTCGAGTGACGAGGACGAATGGACAGGATATCAGGATGAACAGGATGACCGAACCGAGACCTCGGCTCGGGGCTTGGTTCGGTCATCCTGTTCATCCTGTTATCCTGTCGAAATTGTCTTGGTCCCGATTCTCAACTCCCCTCCGGCGCTTCCTCCGCGATCCGCAGGTACGTCTCGACCGCCTGCCGGAAGGTGCGCTCGGCCTCCTCGCGCTCCGCGGCCGCGATCCCCCGACCGCGCTCCGCCCACAGCCGCTCGATCGTCCCGGCGCACCACTTCGCGCTCGCCCGGCTGGCGCGGATCGGCCTGTCGCCCACCAGCACCGTCACCGGGTTCGTGTGCAGCTGCGGGAACTGCCGCAGCGCCACCCAGCTGCTCGCCGCCACGTCCACGTCGAACGTCAGGTCGTGCGGCTGGCCGTCGGCCGGCACCACCTTCGTCGCCACCACCTTGCCGTTCACCACCAGTTCGACGGTGCGCGTCGGCCCGACCGGGGCCGCGCCGCCGACCGCCGTGCCGAGCGGGGTGTCGGCCGCGAACGCCACCGTCGCCTTCACCGCCGTCTTGCCCGGCGCCGCCAGCTTCACCGCGTCCGGGCCGGGTGACACCCCGTTGACGCTGAACGCCAGCGCGTGGGCGTAGCCGTCCGAGACGTAGCTCTTGCCGTCGCGGATGCCGCGGCACCACTGGCCGTAGTCCACGTGGTCGACCTTGCCGAGCTGCACGTACACGCGGCCCTGGCCGACGCGGCTGCCGGTGATGCACGGGAAGTCCGTCTCGCCGCTCACCTTCAGCGGGAAGCCGCAGTTCATCACGTGGTACCAGCAGTTCCACTCCGGCACCCGGGCCGTGTCCATCGCGCTGATGAAGTCGCACAGCCCCAGCGCGCTCGTCACGCAAATCTCCTGCGCGCCGATGCCGTTCATCTCGGGGATGACCAGGTTCGGCAGGTTCCCCTTCGTCCGCTGCGTGCTCTGCGCCAGCTCCACCTCCGTCACCTTGCCGTCGCCGTCGGCATCGACCTTGGCGAACGGCTCCGGCAGCGGCCACCGGCCGGCCGCGGCCTGCTCCTTCGTGATGAACCCGCGCGTGCCCTTGTCGAGCTCCACGAACAGGCGGCGCGTCGCGGCCGGGGCGTCGATGTTCAACCCGTTCGCGGAATGCGCATACCCGGTGACGGCGCCCTGCTCCTTCGCCCAGCGCATCAGCGGCGTCGTCCACGTCGGCCAGCCGCGCAGCTTGCTCCCGCCCGAGCCCGGGAACGTCTGGTCCTTCAGGTTCAGCAGGTTGACGTGGCCGAGCGCCTGCGACCCGAAGCCGCTCACCTCCACGTCGTACTTGATGACGGTGAACGGCTCGCTGAGGCGGTGCGGGCCGACCTCGAAGAACTGCCGCTGGTAGTCGTAGCACGGCCCCCACGTCAGGCAGCAGCCGACGTTCAGCCCCTCGCCCTTGACGTGAACGAACATGTCCTCCGGGAGCACGCCCTCGGCCGGGTTCGTGTAGTGGGCGCAGCCGGCGGCGTGGATGTGGTGGTCGCCGCTGTACCACCCCGCCGTCGCCGGGTTGATCCATCGCTCCAGCTTCACGTCGAGCGCGTTCTCCTTGCCGGCCTCGACCTTGATGCGCGCCGTCTTCAGGGCGTACTCGGGGCCGCGGCCGTACACGACGGTGAACTCGCCCGGCGGCAGCAGCACGAACCCGCCGTCGCCGCGGTACACCTGGTCCTGGAAGAACAGGTCCGGCGCGAGCCGCTTCGACTTCGGCGGGTACACGCCCCCGCGGCCGTCGGTGAACGTGAACCGGCCGACCGTCGGCGTGCCGTCGAAGTCCTTGACGCCGAGCCGGACGCGCACCGCCGGCTTCACGTCGAACAGGATTGGAGTCTCGCCGCGGAAGCCCAGGTCTTGATTCCCCTGGCCGATGTCGAAGCCGACGGTCGCCTCGCGCTTGCCGGCCTCGGTGCTGTAGACGAGCAGGATGGCGTACTCGACGCGCAGGCCGCTGAGGTTCGTCGTCATCGGCGGCGCGGTGAACAGCTCCAGTTCGAGGAAGCGCTTCACGATGTTCGGGTCGGCGCCGGGCTCGCGGCCCTGCTTCCCCTGGCCGCTGTACACCGGCCCCGACTGCGGGCTCGTCGGCGCCAGCTTCTTCGTTACCGTGCTGTCGTTCACCACCTTGACGAGCACCGGCGTCCACCCGGCCTGCTGAATCGTCGGCTCGGCGGGCCCGCGGGCGACCTTCACCCGCGCCTCGGGGTTGAGGTTCACCACGAACAGGACGTGCGGGTCGAGCGCCTTCTGCACGGCCACGGCGTCGCGCATCATGACGGCGGCGTCGAGCTGCTTGGCGACGGCCGGCGCGAGCGGGGCGCCGAGGAACTGCAGCGCCTTGCCGAGTCGTTCGGCGTTGGCGGCGAGCGGCTGGCCTTCGACGTCGGCGATGGGCGGGGGCGGGTCGGCGGCGCGGGCGGCCGGCGCGAGTGCGCCGAGGACGAGGAGCGCGGCGAGGCGGGACATGGGAGCCCTCCGGGGAGTGCGGCCATCAGACCGCGCCGGAGGTGTGATGTCCACGAGATTTCGGCAGCCGGAACGAAGCCCCGAGCCACCCAACCCCCCGGCACGACCGGGCCGTCAGCAGTTGAAGATGAAGCACTTCGGCAGCGCCTTCTGCAGCGTCTCCACGGCCGCGTCCGTCACCTTGGTCTCGCACAGGGTGAGCGTGGCGAGGGTCTTGAGAGTCGCCAGCTCCTTCAGCCCGGCGTCGGTAATTTCCG
>JBGAQM010000449.1:0-4548 GCA_044220735.1 Urbifossiella sp.
TCCGGTGAAGTGATCCTGCTCGCGGAGCGCGACAGTTGGTTCGCCTACCCCTTCTGGAGCGACGACCGCGTCGCCCCGGACTACGCCCGCGCCGTGGCGATCCACCACAAGCCCGGCTTCGACCCGTGCGAGCTGTTCTTCGACCCCGCGCTGCGGTTCCCGAAGCTGCACGCGGCCCGGCGGCTGGCGCAGAAGAAGCTCGGCTTCCGCACCGTGTTCGACGTGGTACCGCTCGACGCATCGATCGTCCGCGGCAGCCACGGCCTCGCGGCGGCCGATCCGCTCGACCGGCCCGTTCTGGTCGGCCACGGGCCGAACCCGGGGCCGACGGTGCCGATGACCGCGGTGCGCGATCTGATCCTCGGCGCCCTCGACCTCAGCCAATGAGGCGCCGCAGTTCGCGAACGTGGCGCGGCACCGCGACCTTCGGGTCTTCGGCGGCCTCGTACTCGAGCGCGACGTAGCCGTGGAAGTTGCCGTCCTTCAGGATGCGGACCACCCGCGCGAGGTCCGCTTCCTCGCGCTTGCCGCCGGGGTACACTTCCGTCTTCACCTGCGCCACCACGCCGTACGGCACGATCGCGGCGATCTCGCGGTAGGGGTCCGCCGTGCGGAAGTTGCCGGTGTCGATGTTGACCCCCAGCGCCGAGCTCCGCACCGGCCGTACCAGGTCGAGCAGGTGCTCGGCCGTGTCGGTGATGCCGCCGTGGTTCTCGAGCGCGAGTTGAACCCCGAGCCGTTCCGCGACAGGGCAGCACTCGTTCAGACAGGCCACCACGCGGCGCTGGGCGTCGGCGAACGTCTCGCCCTTCTCCACGTTGCCGGCGAAGATGCGGACGGTCCGCGCCCCGAGCCGGGCGGCGCGGGCGGTCCAGTCCTTGACGTGCTGCACCTCGCGGGCGCGGCGGGTGTCGTCCTTCAGCGTAAACTCGCTGCGGACCGGCACGCCGGAGATCGCGCGCCGCATGCGCGTCGCGTGGTCGCGGAGCTTGTCGAGGTAGGCGTCGGACGTTTCGGCGAAGAAGTACGACGTGAGTTCGACGGCGTCGAGCGGGAGGTCGGCGGCGAGGTCGATGAAATCGAACAGGGTCATCGACCCCTTCTGCACGTCGAGGAATTGTCGGAAGCTGTACGCGGCGAGGCTGAGTTTCAGGTCCGCGGTCGGGCCGGGTCGGCGAATAGGGTCAATGGCGGCGGCGAGTCCGGGAGTCGTGGCGCAGACGGCGGCGGTACGGAGGAAGTCACGTCGGCTGAGGGACATGGGAGGGGCTCCGTTCGGGGTTCCCGCAGTCTACCGCCCGGCGGCGGCGGCCGCGAGTGCCTTCACGCGCTCCTCGACGACCGTCATCACGCGGTTCCAGCCGTGCTTATCGCTCTTGACGTCGTCGAACGTCACCGCCGGGCCGACGCGGATGGTGATGCGGCGCGGGCGTGGGAACCTGACGCCGGCCGGCATGGCGTCGAAGGTGCCCGCGATGTGGCACGGGATCACCGGCACCGACGTGCCTGCCACCACCATGCCGACGCCGCCCTTGAACGGCGTCAGGTTACCGTCGCGGGTGCGCCCGCCTTCGGGGAACACGACGTACCCGCACGGCGTGTTCACCAGCTTCTCGCGCAGCTCCTTCAGCGCCTGTGGCGTCCGCTTTTTCCGCCAGATCGGCAGCGCGTTGATGAACCCGGCGGCGAACGCCGTGGTCAGGGCGCTCTCGAAAAACGTGTCGCCGGCCGCGAGCGCGAACGTCTTGGCCCGCAGACCCATCCGCAGTGGGGCGACCAGCGCCAGCGCGTCGAGGTGGCTTGAATGGTTCGAGCAGAGTACGAACGGGAACTGCGTCGGCAGGTGTTCCTTGCCGACGATCCGCAGCCGGTGCCAGAGGGAAAAGTAGGTGCGCGCCAGCAACGCCCAGCCGGTGTGGACGGCGGTCAGGAACGGCCCGCTCTCGCGGCGGACGCTCGACAGGCGTTCCCAGATCTTGAGGCCGAGGTCCTCGGCGGGGCGGAGGTGGAAGTCGTCCATCTGGCGGAGTGCGGGGTGCAGGGTGCGGAGTGCGGAGTATGGAGTCATAATTCAGCCGCGAGCCCGCGTTGGACGTGTTCTATTCCCCACGGACGCGACGCCCTGCATTTCTCGTCAGCCCGTGCCGGTGAGGATGCGACCCGCGGTGTCCAGGTTGAGCCCGCCCAGGACGCTCATCCCGTGGTAAGCCACCGGGGCGACGAGGATGAGACTGTCGAACCGGTCGAGGACACCCCCGTGCCCCGGGATGACGTTGTCGAGAGTCTCCACACCGGTGTCGCGCTTGATCGACGCGAGCATCAGGTCGCCGAGTTGGGCCGCAACGGCGAGGAGGAAGCCGAGGGAGAGCAGCCGAAGCGGGTCGTCGAGCGGAGTTCCGGCGAACACGAGCGGCCCGACTGCGTAGACGAGCAGCAGCACAACTACCGCCCCCGCCACCGAGCCGGCGACGGTGCGGTCCGGCGTCGTGTGCGGGGCGAGTTGCCGGCCGCGGACTGTCTTCCCGACGACGTAGCGGGCCACGTCCCAAAAGCCGACCGCCACGAGAACCAGAGCTAGTTTCGGCCGGTAGTCGGGGTCGTTCGCCAGATAGCTGAGGTGGCCGAGGCAGCTGCCGAACAGGGCGAACGCGACCGCCCCGAGTGCGACCCGCTGGAGGTAGCCCTTCGGCCGGTCCTGGGCGGCGGCGAACCCCGCCACGCACGCGATCGTGAGCGGGAATGCCGCGGAGAAGAGGCCCTGGAAGTTGTCCAGCGCCGCGAACTGAATCACCGCCATGCCGAGTAGCACGACGTAGCAGATCAACTGCTCGCGGAATAACCCGGTCGCCCGCGCGAAGTCGCGGAAGCACAGCGCGCTCAACGCGGCCACGCCCACGATGACCCAAGCCGCCCCGAGGAGCACGGGCAGGGCCATCGCCGGCACCACCATCAGCCACCCGCGGGCGCGGCGGCGGGCGTCGTGCCGCGTCTCGGTGTTGATCCGCTTCCGGGCGACGCGCAAGAACACGGGTCCCAGGACCAGCGGCACGAGCGCGAGGCCGAGGAGGATCAGCGTGGCGGGGTGGCTGAACGCGCCGAGCGGGTTGATGAGGCGGTCGCGGGCGGCGTCCGTCACGGGGCACCCGGGCACGCGGTGGGCGGTTCGGTGGGGGGAATGCTACCGTAACGCGGCGCAACGACCACCCGCCCGCGGGGTGCGGTCCGACCCGCCCGCCGGTATGATTCCCCCGCCCGCTCCCCCCCACCCGGAGTTCCTATGCTCACGCCCCGCCAGTTCCGCCCCGCGGCGATCGGCCTCGTCGCGGCCGCGGCCGTGGTCCTTGCCGGCGCCGCGCCGGCGCGCTACATGCGCGTCGAGACGGAGAAGGTGCCAGTCGATCGGATCGTCTCCAACCTCGAAGCCCAGGTGAAGGAGAACCCGAAGGACGCGAAGGCCGTCCTGAACCTGGCCCGGGCGCACGCCATGGCCTTCACCAAGCGGGCCGACGCGATCGAGGTCCGCAAGGACGGGAAGAACGGCGGCCTCTGGTTCGGGTACGAGCCGCCGTTCGTGCCGTTCGGCAAGGTCGAGAAGAGCAAGGGCGCGGCCGATGAAGTCGCCGCGAAGGACCACCTGACGAAGTCGCTGGCGTGGTACGAGAAGGCGGTGGCCCTCGCCCCGAACGACCCGGCGGCGAAGCTCGGGCGGGCCTGGGTCATCGATCAGTCCGGCGACAAGGCGAAGGCGATCGAGGCGTATCGGGGGCTGATCCGCGACGGGTGGGCGAAGGACAAGGACTTGAAGTCTCTCGGCCTCGGCGGCCACACCGTCACGGTGGAGGCGGCCGGCTACCTCGTGCCCCTGCTCGACGCACAGAAGGACGCCGACGAGATCTCCGACTTGAAGGCGAAGGCCGAGACGCTGAAGAAGCTGCCGCGGCCCATCACCCCCATCGCGGTCCCGCTCCGCGACGGGATGAGCGCCGCCGACCTGGAGGACTCGCAGGCCGCGGTCCGCTTCGACGCCGACGGCTCGGGGATCAAGAAGCGGTGGTCGTGGATCACGAGGGACGCCGCGTGGCTCGTCTACGACCCGTCCGGCCGCGGCGAGGTCGATTCGGCCCTGCAGTTCTTCGGCAGTGTCACGTTCTGGATGTTCTGGGAGCACGGGTACGCCGCGCTGTCGGCCCTGGACGACGACCGCGACGGGCGCCTCACCGGCGTCGAGTTGCGCGGGCTGGCGCTCTGGCGCGACGCGAACGGCAACGGCGTGGCCGACCCCGGCGAGGTGCAGCCGATCACAGAAGCGGGAATCGTGGCCGTGTCGTGCCGTCACGAGCGCGACGAGTCGCACCCCGACCGGATCGCGTACAGCCGGGCCGGCGTCACCTTCCGCGACGGCCGCACCCGCCCGAGCTTCGACCTCGTGCTGAAGCCGCGCTGATCCACACGTCCGTCCAGAAAGCCCGGGGACGGCCGTCCCCGGGCTACATCGTGTCTGCTAAACTAATCCTCACCCGGGGCCGGAAGCTCAACGGTCGAGCAGTC
>JBGAQM010000450.1:0-4524 GCA_044220735.1 Urbifossiella sp.
GGTTCGCGGCCGTGCCGATCACGTCGATCGAGGTGCCGCCGGGGCCGGCGCCGGCCGCCGCGAGGGTGATCGTATTCGAGGCGAGTTGCGGGACGCTGTTCGTCGAGGTGATGAACCGGCCGCCGGTGATGGTGATGCTCGCCGCCGTCAGCGGGTTGACCGGGTTGTTCAGGACGACGGTGTTGATCCCCGTCGCGGTGAACGCGCCGGTGAGGGTGACGCGCGCCGTCCCGCCCGCGTCCTGGATGCTCAGCGCCTGCGACCCCGTCACCCCGGACGTGTTGGTCACGGTGACGGCCGTCACGTTCGGGAAGTTCTGCTGGGCGAACCCCGGCCCGGCGACGGAGACGGTCGTCCCGGCGGCGAACTGCCCGCCGACGGCGACCTGGTCGGCAGCGGCCGAGAGGTTCACCGTCAGGAGCCCGGCCCCGTTGACGGAGGCGGACACCGCGGGGACGGAGCGGTCTTCGAGGGCTTCGACGGCCAGGCGGCGGGGGCGGACGGGCATGGGCGGAGTCTCTGGGGGTGGGTGGAACACCACCGAGTAACCCGAACGAGGCGGAACCTGTCAGAAATGTGCCGCGACCGGGCGAAATGGTAAGATTCCTCGAACCGCACGCCCGCCGCCCATGAACACCACTCCCGTCAGCTTGTTGGAGCGCGTCGCCGGCGGCGCCGACCCCACGGCGTGGGGCCGGTTCGTGGACCTGTACACGCCGCTGCTGCTGCGCTGGTGCCAGCGCCTCGGCCTTTCCGACGCCGACGCCGCCGACTTCACCCAGGACGTGTTCGTCATCCTCGTTCAGCACCTCCCCGAGTTCCGCTACGACGCCGCCAAGAGCTTCCGCGCCTGGCTCAAGACGGTACTCATGAACGTGTGGCGGAAGCACCAGCGGAAGGCGGCCCGCGCCCCCGCCGGCGGCGGCGACCCGGCGCTCATCCCCGACACCGACCCCGGCGTGTACGTGGACGAGGCCGAGCACCAGGACTTCCTGATCCGCCGGGCGCTGGCCCTGGCGAAGACCGACTTCGAGCCCGAAACCTGGCAAGTGTGCTGGGAGTTCCTGGTGAACGACCGCCCGGCCGCGGACGTGGCGGCGCAGTTCGGCACCACCGTGAACGCCGTCTACCTCGCCAAGTCGCGCGTGCTGCGCCACCTCCGGGCCGAACTCGCCGGCCTCGTGGACGAGTAAGACGCCGCGGGCCGCCACGGGCCGAATCCTCCTACCTGAATTTTTTCTGACAGGTTCCGCGCCGCCCGGGATACTCCGTGCGTCAACCCGGGGGGACGGCATGACCGCCGCCGACCAGTGCCCGAGCCCCGCCGACCTGGACGACTTCCTCCAGGGCCGGGCGGCGCCGGACCTGGACCGGCACGTCGCCGGGTGCGAGTCGTGCGCCGCCCGCGCCGCCGGCCTCCGCGCCGACGACGCCCTCGTGATCGCCGTCCGCCGCAGCGCCGCGGGCGACACGCCGGTGCCCGAACTGACCGAGGAACTGGCGACGGTCTTCCGCCGGCTGCTGCCCGCGACCGTGGGCCTGACCGTCACCTGGGACGGCCGCCCGCCAAAGCTGGACGCGGGGGCCGCGGGCGAACTCGGGCGCGTCGGGCCGTACCCGGTGTTCGAGGTGCTCGGCGCCGGCGGCATGGGCGTCGTCTACCGCGGGTTCGACCCGGTGCTCGAGCGCCCGGTCGCCATCAAGGTGATCCGCCCCGCGCTGCTGGCGGCGCCGGGCGTGGTCGAGCGGTTCCTCGCGGAGGCGCGGGCGGCGGCGAAGGTGGAGCACGACGGAATCGTCGTCGTCCACGCGGTCGAGGTTCACGCCGACCAGCCGTGCCTGGTGATGCCGCTGCTGAAGGGGCAGACGCTGGAGACGCGGCTGAAGGCCGGCCCGCTGGCGCCGGCCGAGGTGCTGCGGGTCGGCCGCGAGACGGCGGCGGCGCTGGCCGCGGCCCACGCGGCGGGGTTGGTTCACCGCGACATCAAGCCCGGGAACTTGTGGCTCGAAGCGCCGACCGGCCGGGTGCGCGTCCTCGACTTCGGCCTGGCCGTGGCGGCGGGCGGCGGCGGCGGGCCCGGGTTCGCGGGCACGCCGGGCTACATGGCCCCGGAGCAGGTCCGCGGGCGGAGCGTCGATCACCGGGCCGACCTGTTCAGCCTCGGCTGCGTGCTCTACCGGATGGTCGCCGGCGTCGGCCCGTTCGACGCCGAGACGGCGAGCGGAACCCTGATCCGCACGCTGACGCGCCCCCCGGCCGCGCCCCCGGCCGACCCGGCGCTGGCCGGGCTGATCGACCGGCTGCTGGCCCGGTCGCCCCCCGCCGACCGACCCGAGTCGGCGGCGGCAGTGGCCGACGAACTGGCCGTGCTGGAAGGCGCGACCGCGGCGCGGCGGCGGCGGGTGGTGCGGCGGCGGTGGCTGGCGGGTCTGGTCGCCGCGGCGGGCGTCGGCGGGCTGGCGGCGTGGTTCCTTCAGGACCCGCCGACCGCGCCCCCAACCGCGGTCGAGCTGACGGTGACGACCGACCCCGACGACGGGCCGCTGATCCTGACCGGCGCCGACGGCGACGTGCGGGTCACGGGCGGAGGTGACACGCGGGTGTCACTCCTGCCGGGGAGCTACACGGTCCGCCCGGCCGCGGCGACGACGCGGGTGCCGGTGCCGGCGGCGGTCGTGGTTCAGCCGGGCGAACCGGCGCGGGTGAAGGTGGCGCTCGTCGGCGAGGTCGCGATCACAAAGGCGCACAGCGGCACAGTGACCGGCGTGACCGTGGTGCGTGACGGGGGCGGGTTCGCGGTGTTGTCCGCGTCGCTCGACCGGACGGTGCAGCGGTGGGAGCCCGGGAAGGGCGACCCGCGCCACGCCCGGCTTGCGGCCCCGGCCGAGTGCCTGGCGGCGACGGCCGACGGGGCCGTGGTGCTGACCGGCGGCGGCACGAAGCAGCGCGGCCCGGACGCGATCGACCCATTCGGCCTTCGCATCGAACGGTGGGACGGCCGCACCCTGGCGCCGGCCGGCGACCCGCTCGACGGGCACGGCCGGATCGTGAAGGTGCTGGCGGTGTCGACCGACGGGCGCTACGCGGTGTCGGCCGACGGCGACGAGTTGCTCGTGTGGAACCTCCGCGGCGGCGAGCCGGTGCGGCTACCGACGCCGGGCCGGGCTCGGGTGCAGGCGGCGGCGTTCGAGCCGAATGGGCACCGCGTTCTGATCGGCGACGAGTCCGGCGCCGCGACCCTCCGCGACGCGGCCAGGCCCGACCCGCCGCTGCGGGTGTTCACGCCGCCGGGAGAGAAGCCGGCCGCGGTCAAGGCGGTCGCGGTGGGGCCCGACGGGTACGCGACCGGGTGCGCCGACGGCTCGGTGTGGCTGTGGGACAAGGCGTTCACCCCGAAGCGGGTCGCGACGCCGAGTGAGGTGCTGGCGCTGGCCGTATCGCTCGACGGCCGGCGCCTGTTGGCCGCGGGGGCGGACGGGGCCGTGAGGCTCGTGTCCGCCCCGCGTGGGGAGGTGGTGCACACGCTCGACGGGCACGGCCCGCGCGTCCGCGGGGTGGCCTTCACCCCCGACGGCCGCGGCGCCGCGTCCGGCGGCGAGGACCGCACCGTCCGCCTGTGGCGGCTGCCGTTCGAGTAGGTCGGCTGGTTCCGTCCGAGTTCGTTCCCCACGACCCGCGGCCGGGAGGTCCGGCGCGCGACCGTGGAAGGAACGTACCCTTTCCCGAGGAGAGTCCGATGATCCGTTCGCGTCACATGCTCGTCGCCGCCGTCGTCGCGGCCGCGGTGTCCGGGTTCACCCCCGTCGCGGGGCAGGACAAGGCGGCCACGACCGCCAACCTCGTCGCCGACCTGGCGCTGGCCGCCCAGCTCGCCGAGCTCGGCCGCGGCGGGTTCAACGAGCGCGACGGGCTGAGCACCAAGACCCCGTCGCCCGAGGCGCTGGTGACGGCCGGCGGCCTGCTGCTCCGCACGCACAAGCTCACCGGCGGGAAGATGGGCGCCATCGAGGACGCCCCGAAGGAGGGCGGCAAGGCGGCCGCCGCGGTCGCGCTGGACAAGCAGGCCGAGGCGCTGTTCGACGAGGCCCGCGCCGCCGCCGGGACGAACAGCAAGGCGATCGACGCGCTGATCGAGGCGGTGTCGAAGCGCGACTACGACCGCGGCTCGGTCCAGGGGCCGAGCAGCACCACCCGAACGCTCAACGCGGGCGAGACGCACACCTTCAACTTCAACTTCCGCGTCGGCGAGCCGGCGGCCGTGTCGATGACGAGCACCGGCCCGGCGAAGATCCAGTTCGACCTGAACCACGCGGGGAACGGCGGGAGCCTGCTGTCGATCAAGGGGCACAACGCGAACTACAACTGGACGCCGCAGCGGGCGAAGGACAACGTCCGCAGCTTCACCGTCACCCTGCAGAACGTCGGGAACCGGCCGACGACCTACACGCTGAACAAGAACTGACCCGACCGACGGGCGGCGAGCCGACCACCGCCAGGCGTCCGAGGCCTGACGGTGGTCGGCT
>JBGAQM010000007.1:0-37575 GCA_044220735.1 Urbifossiella sp.
GTCAGCACGCCGTCCTTCGCCGAGTAGCGGCCGTCGGAAGCCACGGTCTTGCCGTCGAACGACTCGAACTTGTCGCCGGCCTTATAGCCCCAACCGGTCAGGTCCTTGCCGTTGAAAAGTGACACCCAGCCGTCGTTCGGCTGGGCGGGGAGTTGCGGGAGGGTGGCGACCGCCAGTGCTGTGACGATCGACGCGACGATGGGACGGATCATGGAACGGCTCCGTGGTGAGGGAGCCGGGATTGTCGCACGCCGCAGTCAGCCGCGGGAGGGGGAATCCGGGCCGACAGTCGCACGACGACACTTGGTTGCACGGAAAGGGGGGACCCCGTCCCGAAAGCATTGAGTCAGCCGCAGGAATCTATGTTGGATCGATCCACGGCTGGCGATTGGGCGAAAGGTACGGTGGGGCAGGCGGTTACGGCACGGATCAGGCGGCGGATCGCTCCATCGCCCGCATGATCGAGTCGTACTGTCGGGCGGTGGTGGTACGGTCCACGACGGCGAGGGCGTGGACGACGCCGGGGAGGTAAAACAGGCAGGTCAGGGCGACGTTGGCGGCGAGGTCGGTTCGGGCGCCGCTGGCGAGAACTGCGGCGGGGGGGCAGATTAGGGCAAGTACGGAACGCACGATGATGTCCTCCGGGCCGCACGCGGCGGCTACATGGAAGACACTGTACCGTCGGGGTCGTTAACAGAAGCTGAATGCAATTGTGACAATCCGGTGACAGTCCCACCCGCACCGCGAAGGCGTGTGGGTCGTGTCGAACGGGGCGCCACGGTGGGAGATCGACCCCGACATGCGTACAATGGCGGGAGCGGCCGTCGGGCGACATCCCGTCGCCGGCCCGAGGGCGGGAGTGGCATGAAGATCACGATGTACCACCGCACGTACCCGGTGAAGGACGCCCCGGTGGCGGTGTCACTGGTTCCGTACGCGGCGTCGCAGCGGCACACGTTCACGGCCAACGGCAAGATTTACGAGGCGGTCCACAAGGAGCTGCAAGTGGTCGTCCCCGACGACGCGAAGCTCGACGTGATGAAGAACCTCCTCTGCTGGGCCGGCGAGAAGGGGCCGATGAAGTCGACGGCCCGCGAGGTGTACGACCTCGCCGCCGCCGGTGCCTCGGGCTTCAAACTGGTGTAAGTCGAACGGACCGCCAACGACGCGACCGAACGGGAGCGGCCACCGAGCCAGAGACACCCGCTCAGGGGGAACTCCGGTTCGGCGGCCGCTCCGGTTCGGTCGTGGCGCTTCGCGGATCGAGTGTCGCTGCGTCGCGGTGGACGGCACTCCGGTGGGCACGGACGGGGGGCGGTCAGCGACGGACGCGAGCGAAAACGAGGGTTAACCGTTGAGCCCTGAACTGTGACGGTGGAGGAGCCTTGCTGCTTGACACTCGGCATCCCCGTCGTGACTCGTCGGCGTCCCCGTCGCGGGTGGGTTTTACGTTCGTAACGTAAAGGACTCCACGCGCCCCGGCGTGACCTTCCCCCCGCCGTGCCCGTTCCCGGGTTACTCGGTGCCGTGCTCGACGGCCGCCCGATCGACCTCGACCACGGTCGTGTGATTGAACCCGTCCAGCCGGTCCTGGAGCCGGTCGATCTCCGCCTCCAGCTTCGCCACCAGCTCGTCGACGTCGGCCTTGCGCAGCCGGGCCACGTAAGTCACGTCGCCGCCGGTCGGGTAGCCCTCCTTGTACACGCCGTGCTTGGTGTTCAGCCTGGCCAGCAGCGCCACCTCGGCCTTCCGCTCGGCCAGCTCGAAGATGGCCTTCTGGATCGGCAGGTTGGCGCGGGAGATGGCGGCCTTCAGGTCGGTGAGCTGGCCGACCACGGCGGCGCGCTCGGCGAACCGGGCGCGCACGTCCACCGTCTCGGCCCCGTCCTGGACCGAGTTGTAATTCTGGACGTCCTGGGTGAGCTTGGTCACGCGGCCGGCGAGGCGGTTCTTCAGCTTCAGCGCCTTCGTCAGAGTGATCGTCAGGGTGTCGGCCATGGGGTCGCCCTCCTTCGGGGGTGCTACCCAGACGCGGCCGTCGGCGAAAGGTTCGCACCCGTGGGGCCGGTTTCCAACCGGCCGTGTCGCCCCCTGACGGCGACAAGGCGTGCACACACGGCGGCGGTCAGGAGGAGGAACGCAGCCGTGTGCGTGCCGTACACCAGCGCCAGGTCGGCGGCGTCCTCGGACAACGTGCCCGGCACCGTGGTCAGCAGCGCGACCGCCGCCAACACGGCGGCCAGCCCGCGGCGGGTGCGTGGCGGCGTGTCGGGGGCGAACAGCCACTTCGTCAGCACCGCGAACGGCAGCAGCAGCGTGACCGCGTGGTGCTTCCAGGTGCGTTCGCTGAACAGCAGCATGGCCAGCACCATCAGCGCGCACTCGGCCGCGACCCGCGGCCCGGCGCGGTCGGCCCGCGGGGCGCGACAGAGCACCACGACCGCCACGCCGAACGCGAGCAGACACCCCTGCACGACGCGGCGGGCGGCGGGCGTGCCGATGTCGGCCAGGTTGTGGAACGCGGCCGGCGTCGGGATGTTGTCGGGGTACTCGACGAACGACGGGCTGTGCGTCAGCAGCCGGTACACCACGCCGGGGATCGACTGGTTCGGGTGCTCGCTCGTCACCCGGTTTTCAACCAGCGCCGGCCGCACCATCAGCTTGTACCAGTCGGTCAGCAACTCGGCGTTCCGCTCGAAGCCGAACACGACCCCGGGCACGATCGCCAGCCACAGCACGAGCCCGGCGGCGGTCGCGGCGAGGGCGCCCCACCGGCGCTTCCAGCCGAAGTAGGCGACGAAGATGAGCGGAGTCACCTTGCAGGCGATGGCGAGGCCGAGGACGAGCCCCGCACCCGTGTCGCGGCCGCGGCGGTAGAGTTCGAGCGTCGCCGCGACCAGGAACAGGATGAAGATGTTGACGTTGTTGTGCGACAGGTCGCCGAGCAGCGGCGGCAGCGCCAGGAGGACCGCGAGGGCTTCGGGGGCCGAGAGCGCGACTTCGCCCGTCCCCGGGGGTCGCACCAGTCGGAACACCCAGAGCGCGGCGAGGACGGCCATGCCGACCTTGGCGTAGAACCAGGCCAGCGCCCCCGCGAGCGGCGGCAGGTCGGCGAACGGTTTCAGCACCACCGCCATGACCGGCGGGTTGGGATACTCGTGGACGCCGACGTACACGTTGCCGCCGGCGAAGACCTCCTGGATCATCGCCCGCCAGCGGAGGAACGCGCTGCGCGTCTGCTGCCCGTTGTCGGCCGGCTTGCTCGCCTTCGCGGCGTACTTCAGGCTCATGCCGACGACGAGGACGGCAAGCGCCAGCACGAACGCGAGCCGCAGCCGGGCGGCGCGGGCGGCGGGGAGGCGGAGCGCGAACAACGGCATGACGACGCGTCCTGCGGAACAGGGGCGCGGAGTGTAACGTCAACGGGGAGCGAGAGGGAAGTGCGGTTCGAACCCGTCCGCCGCTTGCGGCTTCGCGTTGGGCAACGCCAAGCCGCAAGCGGCAAATCCCTCAGCCCATCGGCAGGTGCCCCTGCCCCACCGGCACGTCGGGCGGGGCCGTGGGCTTACTCCCATGAACCAGCGTCACCAGGTCCGGGGCGCCGACGGGGTGCGGCAGCGCGAACAGCTCCCCGTAGCGGAACCCGCACCGCGCCCCGTGGTAGCCGTTCGCCGAGCCGATCATGTGCTTCACCCGCTCGAACCGCTCCGCGTCGAACTGCGACTCGTACGCGCGGATCGACGCCAGCTTCGCGTCGAACGTGTCGGAGATGTCCACGACGAACGTGCTGTGCCAGCTACGCTGCTCGGCGTCGAACGGGAACGGGCAGTAGACGAGGTGCGGCACCCGGTACGGCTTCGTGCCGTCGAACCGCTCGTCCCACTTGGTGAGCTGCGAGTAGAACCGCGCCGCCTCGCCGAGCAGGTGCCCCTGGTGGTGGTCCGGCGACGCGGCCGGGGTGCGGCCGGCGCCGATGATGAGGATGCCGGGGCGGTACGTGCGGAACACCGTCGCCAGCTTGAAGCGGTTCTCGGGGGAGTCCATCAGTACGCGGTTCGGCAGTTCGACGTTGATCCGCAGCGGACTCCCGAGCGCGACGCGGGCGGTCTCGGCTTCCTTCTTGCGCGTTTCGAGGCTGCCACGCGGCGTCGGTTCGCCGCTGGTCAGGTCCGCCATGCCGACCTTGTACCCCTGCTTCACCAGCCTGGCGATCGTGCCGCCGCAGAGGATTTCGAGGTCGTCGGGGTGCGGGGCCACGGCCAGCACGTCGAGCCGGTCGGGGAGCGCGTCGGGCATCGGGGGAAACTCCTGGGTCAGCGCCGCACCTGGCGCAGGTTCGGCATCTCGTCGGCGAACGCCTCGGCGGCCTTCGCCGTCACCTTCGTGCCGCCGACGGTCATGTCGCGGAGCGCCTCCAGCGGCTTGAGTTCCGCCAGCCCCTTGTCCGTCAGCCCGGTCTTGTTCAGGAACAGGTTCTCCAGCCGCAGCAGCGTCTTCACGTGCGCCATCGCCTTGTCCGTCAGCCGCGGGTTGTCCGACAGGTCCAGCGTCTCCAGCCGCGGCAGCTTCTCCAGCTCGGCCGCGCCCTTGTCCGTGATCTGCGCCTCGGGGATGATCAGCACCCGCAGCTGCGACAGCGCGGCGATCTCGGCCAACTCCTTGTCCGTCACGCCCGAGCGGTTCAGCTTCAGCCGCCGCAGGTTCGGCAGCGCCTTGAGCGCCGCAAAGCCCCTCGCGGTGCAGGCGGTCGCGTCGACGATGTGAATCTCGCCGACCTCCTTGGTCTTGGCCAGCGCGACGAGCGCGACGTCGCCGGCGGCGGGAAACTTCACCGACACCCGCGCCCCCGGCGCGAGCGTGGGGTCGAGGCCGGGCAGCCCCTTCGCCAGCGTCGCCGACTTGAGCGCCGCCTTCTCGCCGGCGGTGGGGTCCTGGGCGGTCGCAGTCGTGAGCAGAAGTAGCGCGACGATCGAGGGGGCGGCGAAGCGCATGGCGGGAAGTCCTGGGTAGACCGGTTCCCGGATTGTACGCCGCGCCCGCTCCCGGCGGCCGCGATTCGGCCGGTGCGCGAATCCGCCCCGCGGGTTCCGCCGTCGCGCGAACCGCCGGCTTGCCGGACCGGAATTCCCGGCATCTTCGGCCCGACCGTTTGCACCGGTGCGGATTGTAAACTTCCCTTTCGTTAACAGCCGGCTGACCCGGACGCACGTCGTCGGGCAACACGCCGGCCGCGAAACGGACCACGCCCCATGACCCCGACCCGCCGGCTCGTCCTCGCCGCCAGCGACCCGCGCCTCGCCCAGACGGTGCAGGCCCACCTCGGCCGCACCCTCGCCCTGTCGGTGCCGGTCGTCCGCTTCGAGGACGTGCCGCACCTCCTCGCCCCCGACACCGACGGCGACGTCCTCCTCGTCGCCTCCGACGCGACCGACGCTGCCGCGATCGAGACCGTCGTCCGCGAGGCGAAAGTTCACCAGTCCCCCGCGGGGATCGGGGTACTCGAGTCCGAGGCGGTCGCGGGGCGGCGGCTGTTCGACCACCTGACCCCGTACCTCGCCGGCAGGTGGGGTTGGCCGTACCACGTCCGCGAACTCACGACCTGGGCGCGGCGGGCGCAGGCCCCCGGCGGCGTCCCCTTCGCCGACCCCGCCACCGAGTCCACCGCAGAAGCGATCCGCCGCAAGCTCGTCAACCACACGCCGTCCCTGACCGCCCTCGTCGATCAGCTGTGCATCGCCGCGGCGCACGACGTGACCGTGCTGGTCGAGGGCGAGACGGGCTCCGGTAAAACCTTCCTGGCGCGGCTGATCCACGACGGCTCGCCGCGGCGGAGCAACCGGTTCCTGGTCGTCTCGTGCGGCACGCTGAGCGGCAACCTGATCGCCAGCGAGTTCTTCGGCCACGCCAGGGGCTCGTTCACGGGCGCGGACGGTGCGAAGGTCGGCAAGTTCGCGGCCGCCGGCGACGGCACCCTGCTGCTGGACGAAATCGACACGCTCGGCCTGGACCACCAGGCGAACCTCCTGCGGGTGATCGAGACCGGCGAGTTCGAGCCGGTCGGAAGCAACGAGACGCAGCTCAGCCGGGCGCGCGTGATCGCCGCGACGAACTGGAACCTGTCCGACGCGGTCGAGCGCGGCAGCTTCCGCCGCGACCTGTACTACCGCCTCCAGGTGCTGAGCTTTCACCTGCCGCCGCTGCGACACCGGCCGGAGGACATCGGGCCGCTGGTGCGCGGCATGGTCGCCCGGTACGGCACGAAGTTCGGCAAGCGGCTGTTCGGTGTGTGCCCCGAGGCGATGCGGGCGCTGGAAGGCTACCCCTGGCCGGGGAACATCCGGCAGCTCGAGAACGTGATCCAGCAGGCCGTGCTGACGAGCAGCGGTAACGAGCTGAAGCTGCACCACCTGTCGCCGCTGGTGCATTCGCGGTCGGACGTGACCACGCCGCCGCCGGGCGCGACGGCCAACTACGGCGGCACGTTGAAGCAGAGCCGCGAGTCGACGGAGCGGGTGAACATCCTGCGGGCGCTGGAGAAGGCCGGGCAGAGCCGCACCCGCGCCGCCGCGCTGCTCGGGGTGAGCCGCGTGACGCTGTACAAGAAGATGAAGAAGTACGGGCTGTTCACGCGGCCCGAGCCGGCCGCCGGGTTCGAGCCGTTTCTGCCGCGCGTCGTGGGTTAGTATTGTTGCCGCTTGCGGCTTCGCGCTTCCCCGCGCGAAGCCGCAAGCGGCAGCGTGTCCAGTTCGCCTTCCCCCCCGCGCAACAGTCGGGTTAGAGTCTCCCGCCCACACGCGGAGGGAGCCACGTCATGTGCGGGATCGTCGGGTTCACCGGCACGCGGGAGGCGTCGCCGGTGCTGCTGGAAGGGCTGCGCCGCCTCGAATACCGCGGGTACGACAGCGCCGGCCTCGTCACCGGCACCGGCGCCGGGTTCCACCTGCGCAAGAAGGCCGGCCGCCTCGCGGAGCTCGCCCGCGAGGTGAGCGCCCGGCCGGCCCCCGGGTGCTACGGCATCAGCCACACCCGCTGGGCCACCCACGGCGGCGCCACCGACCGCAACGCCCACCCGCACCTCAGCTCCGACAACGACATCGCCGTCGTCCACAACGGCGTCATCGAGAACTACGCCGCCCTCAAGCAGCAGCTCATCGCCGACGGCGTCGAATTCCGCAGCGATACCGACACCGAAGTCCTGTCCCACCTCATCGCCCACTGCTACCAGGGCGACCTACGGTTGCAAGCCGTGTTGCAGGCGACCGCGCTGGTGAAGGGCACCTACGGCCTGCGGTGATGAGCCGCGCCGAGCCTGGCGTGATCGTCGGCGCCCGGCTCGGCAGCCCGCTCGTCGTCGGCATCGGCGCCGACGGTCACTACCTCGCGTCGGACGCGTCGGCGCTCGCGGGCTTCGCCGAGAAGGTGGTTCACCTCGGCGACCGGCAAGTCGTGCAGCTCGACGAGACGGGGTACGTCGTCCGCACCCGCGACTTCGACGCCGTGGACATGCCCTTTTGACATCGGCCACTACGCCGGCGACGGCGACGCGGAGTTGGGCGACTTCCCGCACTACATGCTGAAGGAGATCTACGAGCAGCCGGAGGCGCTGGAGAACGCCATGCGCGGCCGGCTCGACGTGGGCGACGCGACGGCCCACTTCGGCGGCCTGAACCTGTCGGCGCAGCAGCTGCGGCAGATCGACCGCGTCATCTTCACCGCCTGCGGCACGAAGAGCTGCGCGAGATGTGGTCGGCAGTACCTGTTCGAGGAAGCAAGGTGCCGGCGGAGGTGGAGTACGCCAGCGAGTTCCGCTACCGCAACCCGCCGATCGACCGCAACACGCTGATCTTCGCCATCACCCAGAGCGGCGAGACGGCCGACACGCTGGCGGCGCTCCGCGAGAGCAAGCGGATGGGGCACACCACGCTGGCCATCTGCAACGTCGTCGGCAGCAGCATCGCCCGCGAGGCCGACGGCGGCGTGTACCTCCACGCCGGGCCCGAGGTGGGCGTGGCGAGCACGAAGGCGTTCACCACGCAGTGCGCCGTGCTGACGATGCTCGCCCTCTACCTCGGCCGCGGCCGGCACCTGTCGGCGGCGCAGGGCGAGAAGATCATCGCGGACCTACAAGCACTGCCGGACGTCCTGCGCGAGACGCTGCGGTGTCACGACCGGGTGAAGGACATCGCCGCGAAGTACGCCGACGCGCGTAACGTACTGTACCTCGGCCGGCAGTACCTCTACCCGGGGGCGCTGGAGGGGGCGTTGAAGTTGAAGGAGATCAGCTACATCCACGCCGAGGGCTACCCGGCGGCGGAGATGAAGCACGGCCCGATCGCGCTGGTGGACGAGCAGACGCCGAGCGTGTTCCTGGTGCCGCGCGGGGCGGTGTTCGACAAGGTGATGTCGAACATGCAGGAGATCAAGGCCCGCGGCGGCCCGGTGATCGCGGTGGCGAGCCCCGGCGACCGCGAGGTGGCGGCCGTGGCCGACGACGTGATCCCCGTCCCGGACGTGCCCGAGTACTTGCAGCCGATCGTGACGGCGATCCCGCTGCAACTGTTGGCCTACGAGATCGCACTGTTGTGTGGATGCGACGTGGACAAGCCGCGGAACCTGGCCAAGAGCGTGACGGTGGAGTGACGTGTCATCGCCGTTCGCGGCGTAGAACAGTGTAAATGCTACCCGACTGGCAACTCCCGCCCGGCGTCGATCGCGGCCTGTGGGATTACATCCGCGCCGACGACATGGTCGCCGGGTACGACGCGCAGATAGCCGCGTCGCCGCTGGCCCACGCCGACGTGGCGTTCTGCGAGCGCGCCTTCCCGACGCCCGGCCGACTCGTAGATTTTGGCTGCGGCACCGGGCGGCTGTGCGTCCACTTCGCGGCGAAGGGGTACGACTGCGTCGGCGTGGACTTGTCGGAGCCGATGCTGGCGCGGGCCCGCGCCAATGCCGCCGCGGCGGGTGTGCTGTGCGGCTGGGTCGCTGCGAACTTCATCGAGCCGGGTGCCTTCGCCGACCAGTCGGTCGACTACGCGGCGTGTCTGTTCAGCACCCTGGGTATGGTCCGCGGCGCCGAGAACCGCGCGAAGGTACTCGCCAACGCGTTCCGCCGGCTCAAGCCGGGCGGACGGTTCGTGCTGCACGTCCACAACCGCTTCTTCCGCGGGCTGGGTCGATCGTCGTGTGGCGGCAGCGGCTGGCGCGCTGCTGGACCGTGCCGACGCTGGAGACGTGACGATGCCGCAAGCCTACGGCGGCGCCGCTCTGACGCTCCACCACTTCACCCGCCGCGGTGCCGTCCGAGTGCTGACGAACGCGGGCTTCCGCGTGATCGAGGTGAATCCGGTCGGCGTGGACGGCGTGCCGGCGCGGGGCCCCTATGGGTATCTGTTGCTCGCGGAGAAGCCGCGCTGACCGAAGTTGCCGCTCGCGGCTGATCGCGTCGCCCAACGCGAAGCCGCGAGCGGCAATTCTACTTCACGACGAACCGGCTCCCCACGACCGCCGCGAGCAGCAACCCGCCCGACAGGTAGAACGCCGCGTCCAAACTCCCCGTCGCGTCCTTGATGCCGGCGGCGAGCTGCGGGATGAAGAACGCGATGCCCCACCCCAGGAATACCAGCCCGTAGTTCAGGCCCAAATTCTTCGCCCCGTAGAAGTCGGCCGTCCACGCCGGCATCAGCGCCAGCGTCCCGCCGTACTGCCAGTACACGACGCCCACCAGTACGAACAGCAGCCACACGTTCTTGTCGGCGATCACGGCCGGCAGCGCGAACAGGCACAGCGCCGCGGCGAGGCCGTTCAGGCCGAACGCGTTCACCCGGCCGACGCGGTCCGAGTACGACCCCGTCCCCACCCGACCGCTCGCGTTCACGACGCCGCCGTAGGCCGCCAGCAGCCAGGCGTTCGCGGCGAACAGCGCGTACGCCCTCGCCGTGGCGTTCATGATCGGCACCGCGTTGCCGATCACCAGCAGCCCCGCTTGCGCCGAACCGACGAACAACCCGACCAGCGCGTAGTACTGCCACGTCCTCAGCACCGCCGCCGCGGGTACGTCGGCCGTCGCCGGTTTCGCCGCCGTGGTCGCCGGCGGCCCCGGGGGAACGTACCCGGCCGGCGGCATCGTCAGGAACTGCGCTGCGACGACGATGACGGTGCCGAACAGCCCCCCCAGCACGACGAAGCTGGTGGTGAGGCCGCCGCTCTTGATCAGCTCCGTCGCCACCGGGGAGATGTACGCCGCGGCCCCGCCGTACCCGCCGACGACCAGCCCGACGATGAGCCCACGGCGGTGCGGCCCGAACCAGCGCACGGCCGCGGGCGTGGCCGCCGCGTACCCGAGCCCCATGCCGACCCCGCCCAGCACGCCGAACCCGAGGATGAGGCCGAGGTAGCTCTGCATCACCCCGGCGACGACGCACCCGCCGCCGAGACACACTCCCGCGAGCGTCGCACCGACGCGCGGCCCGTAGCGGTCCTGGAGTTTGCCGCCGGGGATCATGAACACAGCGAACAGGAACCCGCAGAGCGAGAAGGCAACGTTTGCCTGCGAATCGGACAGGTAACTCCAGCCGGCGTTCGCCCCGGTCATCGGGTCGCCGGGCGCGGCGCCCGCGGGGGCAAGAAGGCCGGCCTTCCACACGCTCCAGGCGTAGAGGATGCCGAGGCACAGGTTGACCGCGACCCCCGCCCCGGTGACCACCCACGCCCGGCCCGGCACCCGCCCCGGCTGTCCCATCGCGCACTCCTGAGAGAAGCGGACACGATACCACACCGCCGCCCGAACGGATACACTTCGCTCACCGCCCGGAGGCCCGCCGCATGCGCCCGCTCGTCGCCGCCGCCCTGCTCGTGCTCCCTGCCGCGTTCGCGCAAGACGCCCCGGACCCGATCTTCGAGCCCGGCGCGAAGCTCACCGTTCTCGCGGCGAAGGACTCGGCCGGCGAAGGCCCCGCGTGGGACCCCGAACTCGGCGTCCTCGCCAGCGGTCACACCGGACATATTCACCGGCTCGCGCCGGACGGCACGTCGTCGGTGTGGCGCGAGAAGGCCGGCACCAACGGCCTCCTGTTCGACCGCCAGGGCCGGCTCGTCGCCTGCGAGCCGGTGCAGCGCCGCGTCACCCGCACCGACCGCGACGGCAAGGTGACGGTGCTGACGGACTCGTTCGGCGGCAAGAAGTACAACCAGCCGAACGACCTGACCATCGACTCGAAGGGGCGCGTCTACTTCTCCGACCCGCGGTATGGCCCGCGCGACGACATGCAGCAGCGCGACGCCGCCGGCAATACCATTGAGGGCGTCTACCGCATCGACCCGGACGGCAGCGTTCAACGCGTCGTCGGCCGCGAGGTCGAGCGGGCCAACGGCGTGCTGGTGTCGGCCGACGACAAGTTCTTGTTCGTGGCCGACAACAACAACGGCGTCGGTGGCGCCCGCAAGCTGTGGCGGTTCGACCTGAAGGCCGACGGCACGGTCGGGGAGAAGAAGCTGCTGTACGACTGGGGCACCGGCCGCGGCCCGGACGGGGTGAAGCAGGACGCGAAGGGCCGGCTGTTCGTCGCCGGTGGGTTGAACAAGCCGAACCCGCCCGCCGAGCCCGCGACCGACGTGAAGGGCGGTATCTACGTCATCGACCCGGCCGACGGAAAGAAGCTGGCGTTCCTGCCGGTGCCGACCGACGAGGTGACAAACTGCGCCTTCGGCGGCGCCGACCGGAAGACGCTGTACGTGACCGGCGGCGGGGTGCTGTACGCGGTCCGCACGACGACGCCGGGCCGGGTGCTGTGGCCGGCGAAGTAGCTACGCGAACAGCTCGATCGCCTTGACGATCTCGGCCAGGTCGTTCGGCACCTGCACGGCGCGGTTGGCGAACTGCACCCGCTTCACCCCGCGCTTGCCGAGCTTCGCCTCGAAGTGCGCCGGGTCGGCCGTGTGGTACGCCACCGTCGCGTCCGGGTCCTTCAACACGTGCCCCGTCAGCACGCAGGCCACCCGGTCGCTCGGGGCGATCACCCCCTCTTTCACCAGCTTCAGCAGCCCCGCCACGCTCGCCCCGCTCGCCGGCTCGCAGCCGAGGCCGCCGGCCCCCACCTTCGCCTTCGCGTCGAGGATCTCGGCGTCCGTCGCCTCGCGGACCACGCCGCCGCACCGCTCCAGCGCCCGCAGCGCCTTCGGCAGGTTTACCGGGCGGTTGATTTCGATCGCGCTCGCCAGCGTGTCCGCACGCAGGTTCGCCGCGTCCATCGCCGTCATGTAGCGGTCCACCTTCGGGGCGTCGAACGCCCCGCCGTTCCAGCGCACGCCCTGCTTCTCGTAGAGCTGGTAGAACGTGTTCGCCCCCGCGGCGTTCACCACCGCCAGCCGCGGGGCGCGGTCGATCAGACCCAGGTCGCGCAGTTCGGCGAACGCCTTCCCAAACGCCGACACGTTGCCCAAATTTCCGCCGGGAACGACGATCCAGTCCGGCACCTCCCAGCGCATCGCTTCGAGGATGCGCAGCATGATCGTCTTCTGCCCTTCGAGGCGGAACGGGTTCACGCTGTTGACGAGGTAGATGCCGAGCCGGCTGCTCACCTCCTGCACGCGGCGCAGGGCGTCGTCGAAGTCGCCGGCGATCTGCACGGTGAGGGCGCCGTAGTCGAGCGCCTGCGACAGCTTGCCGTAGCTGATCTTCCCGGAGCCGATGAAGATGACGGCCCGCATCAACTGCGTGACCGAGCAGTACACGGCGAGGCTGGCACTGGTGTTGCCGGTGCTGGCACACGCGGCGCGGCGGGCGTTCACCATCCGGGCGTGGGTGAACGCCGCGGTCATGCCGTTGTCCTTGAAGCTGCCGCTCGGGTTCATCCCCTCGTACTGGAGGTAGAGGCACCCGGGGTTCATCCCAGCGTACGCCGCGACGTGGTCGGCACGCTGGCACAGGGTCTGGCCTTCGCCGACGGTCATCACCTTGTCGTCGGGGGCGAACGGGAACAGCCGGCGGAACCGCCACACGCCGGAGAAGTCGAGCGGGTCGGCGCGGTTGGCCCACGCGGTCTCGAACTCCTTCAGCGACTTCGGGACGGGGAGGCGGTCCCAGTCGTAGGCGAGGTCGAGGAGGCCGCCGCACTTCGGGCAGCGGAACGACGTGTCGGACAGGTCGGCCGTGGCCCCGCACCGGGGGTCGATGCACCGCTGAAACGCGAGGTCGGCCATGCTCTGCGCCTGTGGGAGGGGACCGGGGTTACTGTATCGTTGATCCGGCGAACGGCCGGCGCGGGTGTGGTATCATTTCCCCATGCCCGTACACCTGCTCTCCCTCGGCGACGGCCCGAGCATCCTGGTGGACAAGCCGATCCTGCTGTTCGGCCGCCACGAGGAGTGCGACGTGCAACTGCACTCCAAGAAGGTGTCGCGGCGGCACTGCTGCGTGGCCCGGGTGAACAACTACCTCGTCGTCCGCGACCTCGGCAGCACGAACGGCGTACGGGTGAACGGCCAGCGCGTCGCCGAGGGGAAGCTGGTCCCCGGCGACGAGCTGACTATCGGCAACTTCAAATACCAGGTGTGCGGCGACGTGCTCGGCGGGTCGGGCGAACACCCGCCGGTGCCGGACGGGTACGGGTCGGTGCCACCGGAGAACGGCAACGAGAGCAACCCGACTTAACCGACAGGCATCGGCCACGCCGCGCCGGTCGGCGCCCGCGGCGGCACCGGCCGGGCGTAGAAGTACGCCTCCACAAGTCGGCCGGCGCCCATTACCTCTACCGCCTCGCGCCGGTACAGCGTCGGGCACCCCTCGAAGACGTCGAGTTCGTTCAACTGTTCGTCCGTCACCTCCCACAGCTCGCCGCTCACGGCCAGGCCGCTCACTTCGTCGTGTACGAGCCCGGGATACGGCCCCAGATCGACGAGGCGGTAGCGCGGGGCGGTGACGGCGGGGCCGAGGAAACGCTGGCCTGCGAGGAGGTCGTGCGCGGCGTGGCCGCGCTTCAGGGTGCCGTACACGAATAGGACGGTCGGCACGGGGCGTCTCCCGATGGAAGGTCGAAGCGGGCGCCGCGAGTATAATCCCCTCACCCGCCCCGCGACACCCCACGAGCCCGCCGCGCCGATGACGGTCCCGCCCCTTCAGGGCATCACCCACGCCTGCTTCGGGCTCAGCTACCTCCTCGCGTTCGCGCTGGAGATCGCCCGCCTGTTCTGGCCCGGCCGCGGCTGGCGCGTCGCCGGCCTCACCGCCGGCGTCGCCGGCGTCGTCGCCCACTCCGCGTACCTTCTGCTCAACCGGCCTACACCCGCCGCGCCTTACGGGTCGCTCCTGCTGCTGGCGTGGGTGCTCGCGCTGTTCTACCTCTACGGCACCGTCCACTACGCCAAACAGGCGTGGGCCGTGTTCGTCCTCCCGGTCGTCATCGGCCTCGTCGGCCTGTCCCTCGCACTCTCCGCGACCGCGGACAGTGCCGCCCCGGTGAGCCTCCCCGACTGGCTTCACGGCGACCGCTTCTGGGGCGCCGTCCACGGCTTCCTGCTGCTCGGCGGCGCCATCGGGATCAGCGTCGGGTTTCTCGCCAGCGTCATGTACATCGTACAGCTGCGCCGCGTCCGCAACCGCGTGAACCCGGCCGTGGTCGTGCCGCTGCTCAACCTCGAACGCCTCGAAACGATGGCCCGCCGCGCCGTGAACTGGGCGTTCCCGCTCCTCACCGCCGGGCTCCTCGTCGGCACCCTGCTGCTGCGGACCGAGCACGGCGGCGCGGAGTCGTGGCTGTCGGTGAAGGTGCTGACGACGGCGACGCTGTGGCTCGTGTTCGCGGTGCTGCTGTACCTCCGCTACGCGACGAACGTGCCGGCCCGGCGGTTGGCGGTGCTCCACGTCGCGGCGTTCGCGCTGCTACTGCTGGCGCTGGCAGCGTCGCACCCGTTCGTGCCGGGGGGCGACCGATGAACCTCCGCGCCATCGGCTGCAACGTCGGCTCGGCCCCGGTCGAGCTGCGGGAGAAGCTGGCGTTCGACGGCGACAAACTCGCCCGCGCCCTCGCCGAACTCACCGCCCGCTACGGCGCCGAGGCCGTCGTGCTCGGCACCTGCAACCGCGTCGAACTGTACCTGGCCCGGCCCGAGACGGCCGCCCCCGTTCACGCGCCGCTCGTCGCCGAGTACCTCTCGGAACTGCACGGCGTCCCCGTCGCGGACGTGCAGCCGCACCTCTACGAGCACGCCGACGCCGACGCCGTGCGCCACGCCTTCCGCGTCGCCGCCGGGCTCGACAGCGTCGTCGTCGGCGAGGACCAGATCGCCGGGCAGGTGAAAGACGCCTTCGAGGCCGCCCAGCGCGCCGGCGCCACCGGGCCGCTGCTGAACGCCCTGTTCCCCGCCGCCGCCCGCGCCTCGAAGCGCGTCCGAACTGACACCGGGCTGTCTCAGGGGCAGGTGTCCGTCGCCAGCGCCGCAGTCGGCTTCCTGAAGGAAGTCTTCGACCGCTTTACCGACAAGACCGTGGTCGTGATCGGCGCCGGCGAGATGGGCCGGCTGACGCTGACGCACATCCGCGAACTGCGGCCGGGGGCGGTGCTCGTGACGAACCGCAGCCCGGAGAAAGCGGCGGCGCTGGCGGCCGAATTTGGCGGCGCGGCGCTGCCGTGGGAGCAACTCGACGACGGCCTCGCCCGCGCCGACATCGTGGTGAGTACGACGGGGGCCGACGACTACATCGTGCCGCGACGGCGGTTCGACGAGAAGGTACGGCCGCGGCGCGGGCGGCGGAAGCTGGTCGTGTTCGACCTGGCGGTGCCGCGCGACTTCGACCCGCGGATCGACGACGGCGACCAGGTGAGCGTGTTCAACGTGGACGACCTGAACCGCGTCCGCGACCAGCAGCTCGCCGAGCGGCGGCGGCACCTGGGGCCGGCCGAGGTGCTCGTGGCGGAGGAAGTGACGGCGTTCCTCACCGACTGGAACCGCCGCAAGGACGGCCCGGTGATCGGGGCGCTGACGGAGGAGGTGAACCGGGTGCGCGACGCGGTACTCGGCCCGCTCCTCGGAAAGCTGAACGGCAAACTCACGGACGCGGACAAGGCGCAGATCGAGGCGGCGTTCCGGCTGTTCCAGAACCGACTGCTGCACGGCCCGATCGCGGCGCTGCAGGAGGCGAGCCGGGAGGGCCACGGCCCCGGGCTGCGCGAGGCGCTGATGCGGCTGTTCGGGCTCAAGTGAGCGTCAGTACCGCGGCACGGCCGGGTCGATGAGCCGGCTCCAGGCGTCGATGCCGCCGGCGAGCGACGCGGCGTTCTCGTGCCCCGCGCCTCGAAGAATCGCCGCCCCGCGCAGGCTCCGCACCCCGTGGTGACACATCACCACCACCGACGCCCCGGCGGGTGGCTCCACCTCCTCGACGCGGGCGGCAAGCTCGGGCAGGGGGATGAGCAGGCTGTCGGGCAGGCGGCAGTAAGCGAACTCGTCGGGGTTGCGCACGTCCACGAGGTACACCGGCTCGCCGGCGTCCCGCATCCGCTTCAATTCGGCGACGGTGATCTGCGGGATCATTCGCGCTCCCCGGCGATGTCGGGCTGGCCAAGCTTCGTCAGGTACTCGTGCTCCTTCGCCCGCATCTCGGCCGCGCCGCGGTCGTCGGTGTCCGTGTACCCGCACAGGTGAAGGCACCCGTGGACGACGTACAGTACCAACTCCGGGCCGACGGCGTGGCCGCGGTCGGCGGCGTACTCCTGCGCCACCCCGTAGCCGATCACCACGTCGCCCTCCAGCTTCCGCGCCCCGGCGTCGGAGTGCGGGAAGGTGAGCACGTCGGTCGGCTCGTCGTGGTTGAGGAACTGTTTGTTCAGCCGGTGGATGTGGGCGTCGTCCACGAACGCCAGCGTCACCGCCGCCTCGCGCACGCCCTCTCCCTCCAGCACGACGCGGGCGGCGTCCTTGAGGGCGGCGAAGTCGAGCGGGTACTCGTACGGGTTCGACACGCGGGCGCGGATCATGCGTCCCATTCTACGACGACCGGGCCGCCGTGCCCGTCGAAGCAACTGGCGTTCACGAACGTGGTCCCGTCGATGTCCAGCCGCCCCGCGGCCTCGTGGATGTGGCCGAACACGTGCAGTCGCGGCCGTACCTCCATCACCCGGTCGAACAGGTCGCGGCAGCCGACCAGCTCGCCGCGGTCGGTGCGGTCGAGGATGCCGGCCGGCGGGCCGTGGGTGATGAGGACGTCGGTACGGTCCGGGATCTTCGCCCACACGGCGGCGAGGGCTGGACCGCGCTCGAGGTTGAACGCCCAGTCGAAGAACCACGGCTGCCACGGGCTGCCGTACACCGCGAGGCCGCCGACGGTGGCGCCGCTGTCTTCGAGGTACACGGCGTTGGTGATGAGGCCGCGGGCGGCGTCGGGTTGTTCTTGAAACGCGAAGTCGTGGTTGCCGCAGATGACGACCTTGTGCGGGTGCGGGAGTTCGCCGAGCCAGAGGTCGAAGTCGGCGACGGTGTCGAGTTCGCCGCGGCGGGTGACGTCGCCGGCGTGGACGAGGAGGTCGCCGTCGGGCACCGTCAGGTCGCGGTGCCTGCCGTGTGTGTCGCTGACGCAGACGATTCGCATGCGGTTCACGCTCCGGGAGCGGCTCGCATCCTACCCGGCGGGTCGGCCGCGGACCAGCCGCACGAACGTGCGGTACGCCCGCCACAACCCCGCCACGGACCCCACGGCGCCGGCCGCGCACCACAGTGCCACGGTCGCGTCACCGGCCCCAGCTGCTTGTACCGCCCTCGCCCCGAGCCCGGCGGTGAGGCCGAGCCCCATCGGTGTCAGGAAGCCGACCAGGAACGCGCCCACGAGCCACGACGGCAGCACCGTCCGTCGGTTCGCCGACGGCACGCCGCGCCACAGCCGTCGCGCCAGCCACGCCAGTACGAACCCGACCACGCCGTGACCGGCGCCGATCCCCATCAGCATTCCCGCAATCGGCCACTCGTTCCGCCACGCGAAGTGCGCCGCCGCCACGGGCGTCAGGAGCCCGGCCAGCAAGAAGTAAGCCGCGAACGGCGCCAGCGCGACCGCGCCGAGGAGGCGCGGCCCGCGCCCGACGTCGGCGAAGTAGTCGGCGCCGCGGGTGGCGTTGCGAAGGGGGCTGGCGTCGGCGTCGGGCCGGTCGAACGGGAGCGGGTCGAGTTCCACGACGACACGGGGGTCAGGCGGCGCGGCGGATCGGAATGGGTTGCGGTTCCATGCCTGCCGCCCGCGGCCGGGCGATCGTCGCGACGCCCAGCGCCCACAGGCCGATCGTGGCGGCCGCACCCACGCCGCTCTCGCGCAATCGCTCGAACACCGGGCCGGGGAACAGCGGCACCGCCGTCACCAACGCCCACGCCGCGAGGGCCGTCGTGGTGCGGGCGCCCGCCGTGAGCGACCCCGGCCGTTCACCTAGCCCACGGAGCCACAGGCCGCACACCAGCGGCAGTACAAAGGCATAGTAGTGCATGTGCGACACCGGCGTCGTCAGCATCATCACCGTGCACAGGCAGCCGAACAGCACCAACTGGTCGGCCGGCGCCGGCCCGGTACGGCGGAAGCCGACCCACGCGGTCCCCATCAGGAGCGCCCCGTTCACGGCGAGGTGGGCGACCTTCGCGGCCCGGTCCGGCCGTGCGGGCCGCGTCGTCGGGTCGGGATGGAGCCAGGCGTGGACGGCGACCAGCACCGACTGGCTGTCCGTCGCCGTCGTGTCGTGCATTTCTTTCGCCCGTGTCGCGTCCCCGTCGTCGTGGAAGACCGGGCCGAGCACCACGCGCACCACCTTGGCGTTCACGTCCACCGCGCCCTCGACGCCCCACACCGCCACTGGCACCACCCCGATCAGCAGCACCACCGCCAGCGCCGCACCGGCCAGCGATCGCCAGTCGCGGCGGACCAGCGGGTACACCACCAGCAGAGTCGGGATGATCTTCAGCACCGCGGCCGCCGCCAGCCACGCCCCGCCGACGGCACGGCGGTTCCGCACGCCCGCCGCGAACCCGGCGGCCCACAGGGCCAGCACGAGCGTGTTCACCTGTCCGCGGCCGAGGGTGTGACCGAGCGTGCCGAGGCACACGTACACTGGTACCAGCCGGGCGTACCACCACCGCCGCGACCCGCGTTCCAGGCCCGGCAGCACGGCCGCGGCGAAGGCGTGGACGGCGTACCCGATCGCCGCCAAACTCAGGACGTACCAGATGCCGACGGACACGGCGTACGGCACGTACCCGTCTTGCGGCAGGAATTTGTACGGGTGGGCGAGCGGCACCATCGCCACGGCGAACGGCGGCGGGTAGGCGTAGTGCCAGCCGTTGTCGTCGGTCACTTCGTAGATGTCGTGGCCGGCGCGGACGGCCCAGCCGGCGCGGGCGAAGCAACCGAAATCAGTCTTGGGCGTGGTCTGGAACGCCGACCGGATCTCGGTGAGGACCCCGAACGCCACCAGCAGCAGCGCGAACAGGGCGAGGCCGACGCGCTCCCAGGTGCGGAGGCGGTCGGTGGCAGGTGCGAGCGTCATTCCCCGGTTATGGACTATCCCGCCGCCGGATGCGAGACCAGCTGCCGTTACACGGGGAACAGTCGAGCGCAGATCATTGTGTCCACGGGAGAGGGGAGGGGGTCCGTGGACGCGTTGAGTCGGCTGGACGAATCACGATTGGAACGACACCAGTAGCCGCCAGGGTGTTGCGGCGCAAGAGCTTGCGACGCATTCATGCTCGCCGAGGTCTACGGCGCGGGCTTCACCCCCAGGCGCCGGAGAACTGACCGCGCCGCCGCCCATCCGCACATCCCGTGGACGCCCCCACCCGGCGGCGTCGATGACGAACACAGCCACAAACGCGGGTTCGGCGTCCGGTACGGGTCGAGCGCCGCTACCGGTCGCGTGAACAGCTGCCAAAGGTCCGTCACCCCGCCGCTAATGTCACCGCCGACGTAGTTCGGGTTGTACGCCTCCATCGCCGCCGCGTTCATCACGTGACGCCCGAGAATGAGGTCGCGGAAGCCGGGGGCGAACCGCTCCACCTGCGCTTCGATGCGGTCCAGCATGTCCTCGCCGCCCGCGGGCGGGACGTGGCAGTAGCCCCAACCCACGTGCTGCCCCGCCGGCGCCCGCGACGGGTCTGCCACGCTCGGCTGCACGACCAGCACGAATGGCTTCTCCGCGTGTCGCCCCTCGAACGGGGCGCGCTCCGCGTCCGCGATCTCGTCCAGCGTGCCGCCGACGTGGACGGTGCCTGCCCCGCGTACCTCCGTCGCCGCCCACGGGATCGGGCCGGCCAGCGCCCAATCGACCTTGAAGACGCCGGGGCCGTGCCGGTACTTCCGCAACCGCCGAGAGTACCCGGCCGGGAGTTGGTCGCCGCCGATGGCGAGTAACTGCCGTGGCGTGGTATCGAACAGGACCGCCTTTGCCGGCGGCAGGTCGGCCAGCGAGTTCGCCCACCGGCCCGTTTCGATCACGCCGCCGAGCGACCGCAGGTAGCCGGCGAGCGCGTCGGACACGGCCTGCGCGCCGCCGCGAGCGACCGGCCAGCCGTGGGCGTGGCCGGCCAGTCCGAGCATCAACGCCACCGCGCCGCCGGGCCGCCGGTCCAGCGGTAGGACCGCGTGCGCCGCCACCCCCGCCCACATCGCCCGCGCCTCGGGGGTCTTGAAGTACGCTTCCGCGAACCCGCGCCCGGACCGCAACCCCGGGAGCCCGAACCGCAACGCCGCCAGCGGGTGTCGGGGAATCGTGAACGGCGGCCCCAACAGGTCGGCGAACAACCCGTCGGCGGCGCGTGCGAGCGGCGCGACCAGCCGGCGGTAGGCGTCGGCGTCGTCGCCGAGGCCGGCGGCGGTGTCCTCGACCGAGCGGCGGAATACCGCTGCCTTTCCGCCGTCGAGCGGGTGGGCGAATGGGACCGGCGGGTGGAGCCATTCGAGTCCGAACCGGTCGAGCGGGAGCGTCCGCAGATACGGGCTCGCGGCCGCCATCGGGTACACGGCCGAGCACACGTCGTGAACGAAGCCCGGCAGCGTCAGCGCCGCCGACCGCGCCCCGCCGCCGATCGTCTCCGCCCCCTCGACGACCAGGACCGACAAACCGGCGCGGGCGAGTTCGATGCCCGCGGCCAGCCCGTTCGGCCCGCTGCCGACGACCACCGCGTCGCGCTCGGTCATGCGTCCTCCTGGCACGGGCGTTGCTGGGGTGGGCGATGCACCCCTCACCTGGAGATGCTTTATGGCCGCGGACCCGAACCCGCCCGCCCAGAAGGAACCGGCGCCGGACGTGTCGTTGCAACCGGAGGAGCACGAACAGGAAACGACGCCGGCGCAGGAGCGCGGCGAGCGGTACGACCAGGCGAAGGCGGTCGCCCGCGGTGGCAAGGAGTCGGGGCGCGTGCCCGGGGCGGAGCCGGGCGGGTGACGCCGAATCTCGTCAGTCGCGGAACACCTCGCGGTCGGCGCCGTCGATCCGGCGGCCGGAGTCGCCGAGGGTAACTTCTCAGTCGAGTACGCAGCCGACGGCGGTCGGGCATTCGGCGGCCACCCGGCCGCGCAGGCGGTGGGACGCCTCCTCCGACGCGAGGCGTCCCTTGATAATCAGGTTCAAGACTTTCAGGTGTACGGCGGAAACCGACAGGCCGGCGAACGCCGGGTCGGACGCGAACAGGGCCACCAGCTCACGCCGCGCGGCCCGCTCGGTGGCGTGCTTGTCGATGAACACCTGCACGTCGGGGTTGAGCGCCGCCGGGACCGCCAGCGCGAATCCGAGCGGCACGGCCAGCACCACGACACCCGCGATTTGAAGTGGCGACACCCGGCCGGCGTGCGGGCGCGGCGCACCAGGTTCAGGAGAAGCACGGCGATCGCGGCGTAGAAACACACGAAGACGGGACCGAGCAAGTGATCGCCCCGCAGGAACGCGGCGACGCACACGGCCGCACCCACGACGGCACAGAGAACCCGAACGCTGAGGCCGGCGGTCATTCCCTCCTCCTCACGGATTCATCGTCGCCCGCGGCAACTCATTTCATTCCCGCAGCGACGAACCCGCCGCAGTACTCCTGGTAGGCCCGCGCCTGATCCACACGGGTAACGCGGACACACCGCGGCACCACGTCCCGCGTGACGGCCGCGCGCACGAACTCCTGGGCCATCGTGAAGCGGTCGCGGCGGCGCCGGCGGCGGAAGGCGTCGTAGGCACACAGTACACTCGCCGGCACCCGGAACCGTCCGGCACGCTCGGCGATCAGGCCGGCCGCGAGAAGCCGGTTCAACCCGCCGTCGAGTTCGGCGGCCGTCGGGATGTCGTGGTTCACGACGTCGAATAGCCCGACGACGCCCGCGAGGGCACACGCGCGGCCGCCGCCCCACCACAGGGCGAGGAACAGCACGCCGTCGGTCGGTGCGAACGTGGGGTCGATGCGGCGTGTCATTCGCTTCGTCCCCAGAATCGGCTCAACCACACCACTTCACGAAGTCGATGTTATCGGAGCCAACGGATGCGTGCGGCCCGAGGCCGCGGCGCGGAGGTCCGCCCATGCCCGCTCACCCGCTCCTGTGGACGCTCGTCGGCGTACACGGCCTCGCCGCCGCCTACGTGCACCTCCGCGGCAAGGCCCGCTTCGGCCTCGCCCGCCAACTCACCGACCACTCCACGCTGCTCGCGCCGCTCAACGCCCTGCTGTACCTCAGCTCGAAGGTGCCGGCGAGGGCGTACCTCGACCCCGCCGACTTCCCGCGCCTCGCCCCGCTCGCCGAGCAGTGGGAGACGATCCGCGACGAGTGCCTGGCGGTCGCCGAGACCGGAAACGTGAAGGCCGCCGACGGGTACACCGACGCCGGGTTCAACTCGTTCTTCCGCACCGGCTGGAAGCGGTTCTACCTGTCGTGGTACGGCACGGTGCCGGCGTCCGCCCGCGAGCGCTGCCCGAAGACGATGGCCCTGCTGGACGCCATCCCGGACGTGAAGGCGGCGATGTTCGCGCTGCTCCCGCCGGGGGCACACCTGGTGCGACACCGCGACCCCTACGCCGGCTCGCTCCGCTACCACCTCGGGCTGGCGACGCCGAACGCCGACGGGTGCTACATCGAGGTGGACGGCGAGCGGCGGTCGTGGCGGGACGGCGAGCCGCTCATGTTCGACGAGACGTTCATCCACCACGCCCGGAACGAGACCGATCGGCCGCGGCTGATCCTGTTCTGCGACGTGAAGCGGCCGCTGAACAACCCGCTGGCGAAGCTGGTGGACTGGCTGTTCCGTCAGGCCGCGATGCGCGCCGCGGCGACGGAGAACGTGCCGGGCGAGAAGGTCGGCTGGGTGAACCGGCTGTTCGGGCTGGTGTACCACGTCCGGCTCGTCGGCAAGGCGGCGAAGGCCAGGAGCAAGACGGCGTACTACGCGGTGAAGTTCGGCGCCGTCGCCGCGCTGGCGTACTGGCTCCTCACCTGAGTGCCGTCACGGGCCCAGTTCCTCCTCGATCTCCTCGCGTTCGCCGGTCCGCCAGTCGGGCCGGTCCGACGTGACGAGCCGCGCGTGGTCCGGCCCGCCGAGGCGCCGGGTGAGGACGCGGAACACCCGCCGGGCCGGGTAGTTCGGCACGTTCAACTCCTCGAACGCCCAGCCCTGCAGGTCCAATTCGCCGTCCCAGTAGACGAACCGCTCGCGCAGGTCGGGCGGTAGCGCCTCGCGCGCCGGCTCGTCGAGCGTGACGCGCGCCCGCGGCGTGTTCCCCGAGTACAGCGACGCCGACAGGTAACAGTCCCACCAGCCGACGAAGCTGAGCGCCGGCAGGACGCCGAACAGCAGCAGCGCCCCGCGCCCGACCCGCGACCCCCACAGGATGCGGCCGGCCGACACGTCACGCGTCCGCGCGAACAGCACGACCGCAAGCACCGGCAGCGCCGTGTTCCACGGCCACACGACGGTATTCCAGTCGTGCCCGGTCGGGCCGAGGCAGTACAGCAGGCCGGCGTGCATCACCACCACCAGCGGCACGGCCACGGCCCGCAGGCGCGGTACCACCAGCGCGAGGCCGAGGCCGCACTCGCCGGCCGCGACCACGTAGCCCTGTCCGTCCAGCCACGCGGCCAGACCCTCGGGCAGGAGGCGCTGCACCGGCCCGATCAGCCACGGGTACACGTCGGTGACAAACGACACGTTCACCTTCTGGAGGCCGCTCCAGAAGTACGTCGCGGCCAACACGAGTCTGCACGGGTTCAGTGCGTCGTCGTCGCGGCGGGCGATGCCGACGGCAACAAGGAACGCGAGGTACTGGTAGACCCACGGCTGCCAGCGGGTCTGGTCCCACAGGCACCACACGACGGCGAGGGCGACGAAGGCCAGCACCGGCCAGCGGCGACGCGGGAGTACGACGACGAGTGCGAGTACCGCCAGCAGGGCGTAATAGACGACGCGGGCGACGTCCGGGGGGACGTCGGGGAGCGCGTCCCAGACGGGAGCGGTGGGGTAGTAGCGGGCCGTCTGCCACAGGTTCGGCGACAGCAGCAGACCCGCGGCCATTCCGGCGGCGACGACGACGCGGACGAGGAGGAGACGCACGGCGGGCACCCGGGCGGGGAGGTGCGGGTGTTATAGCCCGATCACTCCCGCCAGTACGCCGGCAGGTTCGGCTTCGTCGCCCGCAGGATCGCCAGCACCGCCGCCCGGTCCCCCGCCGACAGGTGCGAGAACGCCGGCTCCTCGTTCGCGCCCGTCAGCACGGCGTGCAACTTCCGCAGCACGTAGTCGCGCATCGCGTCCGGCATCCGGTCGAACGACTCGGTGTACACCAGGTAGCTGCACGGGTAGCGGAACAGTCGAGTCTTCAGGTCGAACTCCCGCAGCGTCCGCTTCCCCGCGTCGAACGGGCCGCGGGCGGAGAAGTCGCGGGAGAACGTCGTTGTCCCCTCCACCGGGCCGGTCAGCTTCGCCTCGCCGCTGAACAGCAGCGCCTTCACGAGGTCGTCGCCGGCCGACGCGATGCGGCCCTTCACCGAGTCGTACTGCGTACCCGGCCGCTCCTTCAGGGCGCGGTTCAGTTCGGTCTGGTAGTACAGGGCCGACCGCGCCTCCAGCGTCGCCCGCGCGATGCGGTTGTGGACCGCGGCCTGGTGGCCGAGAACCATCAGGGCCACCACGTCGCTGTGCGCGGTCGGGTAAGTGCCGGTGGTGAAGAACGGCCGCAGGTCGGTCACGTTCTGGCTCGCCGGCTCGACGCGCTCCTCGTCGTACCGGCCGCGGAAGGTGCGGTTCCCGAGGTGCTCGAACGGGTGCCGGCCGGTGACGTACCACCCGCCCCACCGCTGCTCGAACGGGCTCGTCTCGTCGGTGCGGTAGCTGCCGGAGCCGAGCATCGGCTCGCCGCCGCGGTCGGGGTACACCGACCGCAGCAGGTGGCCGGGAACGCCGCGGACGGCCGACGAGGCGTGGCAGATGAGGCACTGCTCCGTCTGCCGCGTGAACCGCGGCCGCTCGGCGGGTTCCTGGTCGAGCGTGTAAAAGCTGGTGCCCAGCAGCGGGTCTGCGACGGAGACTTCAAGCACGTCGCCGCGCTGGCAGAAGCCGACGTACACGTCGTCGTTGAAGTAAAGCGCCCGCGGTGTCCGCGGTCCGATCCGCGAGCGCTGCAGGCTCGTCCGCGAGAACACCAGCAGTTGCGACGACACGGGGATGTCGAACGCCTTCAGCACCGAGCGGAGGTAGCCGTGGTCGTCGTCGCGGCTGAGGGCGACGCGGCCGGCGGCAATCTCCTTCTGCACGCGCGTGACGGCGTTGTCCGGGGTGGCCGACTCGTAGCTGATCGGCGGCTGGTACAGGTCGGTGGCGGCAGCCGGCCCGGCGAACAGGACGGCGGTCGCGGCGGCGACGAGGAGTCGTGTCGGGGTCATGAGGTGTGGTCCGGCGGCGGGGCAAATCGGACAACCTTGTCCGATATACTCTACACCCGCCTCCGGTCCGGGTCAAGGCGTCACGGCTCGTCAGGGGATGACGACGTTGCCGCCCTTCTTTTCCAGCGGCCGGGCCGCGGCGTCGCCGGGCACGTCGAAGTCTTTGGTCTGGTTCTCCTTCGCCAGGTCCATGTTGAACTCGTACCGCGGGAAGAGCGCCTTGATGGTCGTCTCGCCGGACGTGTCGCCCTTCTCCTTGGCCCCCTTCTGGTTCGGGTCGAAGCCCTCGATGGCGATGATGGTGGGGCCGCCGCCGTACCCGCGGCCGCCGGTCGCGGCCGTGTCGTACGCCCCGTCCTTGATGTCGGCGAACCCACTCGGGCCGCTGTTCCCCTTCGAGCTGTCGGGGCTGAAGTAAATCTTCCCCGAGGCGATCGGCTGCCCCTTAAAAGTGACCTTCCCCTGAAAGCGGTAGCCCTTCCCGTCGCCGCAACCGAGGGCGAGCACGGCGGGGACGAGGGCGACGAGGCGGACGAACCGGGTCATTCGAGTGCTCCCCGGCGGGGCCGGGTTCGGGAGAAGGTAGGAACGAAACGGCCCCGCCCGGGACGGCCGGGCGGGGCGGCGCGCACTCAGTTGAGCGACACGACCTCTTGGGAGGCGATGCTGGCCGACGCCTTCAGGACCGTGATGTCGGTCGAGCTCCGCAGGAACCGCACGGTGCCATCGCCCAGGCCGACGTTGCACCCCCCGGTATGGTTGCTGCCGAAGCTGATGTCGTTGAAGTTGTTGCTGCCGTTGTAGACGGTCGAGTTAATCGGGTTGGTGACGCACTTGGCGGCCCCGGCGCCGCCGTTGTTCCCGCGGATCCAGGTGCGGTACTGGTGGTACGTCAGGCCGGACGGCATGTACACCGAGATCTCGCCGATCATGATCGTGTTCGAGGTGCCGTCGAGGACGTCGGTGAGGCGGACGAGGCGGTTGGTGCTGACGCTCCCCGCCGTGTTGCGGAACTGGCTGAGCATGCCGTGGGCCGACCACGCGCCGTTCGTGCCGACGTTGCCGATGGTGTAGCTGAAGGTGGTGCTGCCGATCGTCATCGTCGTCGGGTTGGCCGCCCCACCCGGCCCCATGCAGCCGTAGTAGTGGGTGGTCGGGTTGCCGGTTACGGTGCCGTTCGGGTCGGTGTACTGGCTGGGCGGCGGGCCGGACGGGCAGAGGTACGTGCTGGGGGGCGTCATCCCGACGAGCGCGTTCACCGCCGTGGAGTAGCCCTGCGTCAGGTCGTACTGCTTGAACAGGGCGCCCTGTTCCATGTACGGGAGGACGTAGACCAGCCAACTCGTCCCCTTGAACACGGTCGTGTTCCCGGGCGGGTTCGGCTGCGGCAGCACGTCCTCCTCGACCCCACGCGGCAGGGCGTTGTTGGCGTCGTGGTAGCCGTGGCAGGCCAGGGCGAGTTGCTTCAGGTTGTTGCTGCACTTGGCCCGCGCGGCGGCCTCGCGGACCTTCTGCACGGCCGGCAGGAGCAGCCCGATCAAAATGGCGATGATGGCGATGACGACGAGAAGTTCGATCAGCGTGAATCCGGACCGTTGGCGTGGGAGAGACATCGAATCAGTGCCTCGACGTGGTTGGAGATCGTACCGAATCGACGAAGGCGAACAGAACGACATTGTAATTCACAGACGCCGAGGCGGTGAGACGAGACTCACGTCTTTTTCACTTTCCCGGGCGCCGTTGACACGCCTCCCGCGGACCGGCTAGAGTCCCGCCCCACCCGGAGGGCGACGTGCGGCCGGAGTTGTTCCACGCCATCGTCCGCGGCGAGCGGCGCGGGCCGCTGGCGGCGGCAGCCCGGCTCGGGCTGTTGGCGGCGAGTGGCCCGTACCGGCTCGGCGTGTGGTGGCGGAACCGTGCGTACGACCGCGGCCGCCGACCCGTCGTCCGCGCCGGCGTGCCGGTGGTGAGCGTCGGCAACCTGACACTCGGCGGCACCGGAAAGACGCCGTGCGTCGAGTACGTGGCGGGGTTCTACCGCGACCGCGGGAAACAGGTGGCGGTCCTGAGCCGCGGCTACGGGGCCGCAGCGGGGCCGAACGACGAGGCGATGGTCCTCGAAGAGAACCTGCCGGACGTACCACACTTGCAGGACGCCGACCGGGCCGCGGCCGCGCAACGGTCGGTGGAGGAGTTGGAGAGCGAGGTGCTGGTGTTAGACGACGGTTTCCAGCACCGTCGACTACACCGCGACGTGGACGTGGTGCTGATCGACGCCACGATGCCGCCGCACCGCGACCGGATGTTCCCCCGGGGCACCCTGCGAGAACCCGAGGGGAGCCTGAAGCGGGCCGCCGTGGCACTGTTGACGCGCTGCGACCAGGCACCCGACGCGGACGAGACGCGGACGCGACTGACGACCCGCTACCCCCACCTGACGGTGGCGACGAGCGAGCACCGGCCGGTCGAACTGCTCGGGGGCGATGGAGCGGAGCCGGTCGAGAACCTCCGCGGCAAGGTGCTGGCCGGCTTCGCCGGGATCGGCAACCCGCCCGCCTTCCGCCGCACGCTCGACGGATTGGGCGCCACGGTGGCCGACTTCCGGGCGTACCCGGACCACCACCCGTACACCCGGGCCGACGTGGACGACCTGCGAGCGTGGGCCACGAAACTCCCGGCCGACGCCGTGGTGGCGACGACGCAGAAGGACTGGGTGAAGCTCCGGCTCCCCGACCTCGCAGGCCGGCCGCTGCGGGCGGTCCGCGTCGGCATCGCGTTCCGCGACGGACAGGACGGCTTCGACGCGGCGCTGGCGCGGGCCGCGCCCGACACCGACGACTGACACCCACGGGCCGCACGGATGCGACCGTTCGACCTCACCGACCTCCGCACCTACCCGCTCGCCGGGCGGCCGAGCAAGGTCCGCACCGCCGACCTCGGCCGCGTCGCCGACCCGGCCACGCCGGTCGGCGACTGGCTCGACACGCTACCCAAGCAACTCGCGGCGAACGAACTCCGCAAACTCCGCGACCGCGTCGTGACCGCCCGCAACAACGGGAAGCCGTTCGCGGTGGCGATCGGCGGGCACGTCATCAAGACCGGATGCGCCCCGTACCTGATCGACCTGATCCGCCGCGGCGTCGTCACGTCGGTCTCGATGAACGGCTCGGCGGCGATCCACGACTTCGAGCTCGCGCGGGCCGGAAAGACGAGCGAGGACGTGGCCGCGCAGCTGAACGACGGCCGCTTCGGCATGGCCCGCGAGACCGCCGACGCCTTCGCTGTCGCCGCGGCCGACGGGGCGAAGGGGGCCGGCCTCGGTGCGGCACTGGGGGAGTACATCGCCGCCGAGCGCTGCCCCGACGCGGAGCACAGCCTCGTTCACGCCTGCCACGCGGCCGGCATCCCCTGCACCGTGCACGTCGCGCTCGGGACGGACATCGTCCACATGCACCCGCAGGTGTCGGGGGCGGCGCTCGGCGAGGCGTCGATGATCGACTTCCGCCTGCTGTGCAGCGTGGTGTCGGGGCTCGGCGGCGGCGTGTGGTTGAACATCGGCTCGGCGGTCGTGATGCCCGAAGTGTTCTTGAAGGCGGTGAGCGTGGCCCGCAACTTCGGCCACGACCTCGACGGGCTGGTGACCGCCAACTTCGACAAGGAGTCGAAGTACCGGACGGGGATGAACGTGCTCCGCCGCCCGGGGTCGGAGGGGATCGAGGTGATCGGGCACCACGAGTTGCTGCTCCCGCTGTTCCACGTGGCCGTGTCCGCGGGCCTGGCCGCCGCGGCCGTCCCGAAGGCCGCCTGACCGGGGACGACATGACCGATCTCATCGACCTGGTCCACCGGCTCGGCCGCCCGCGCGTGCTGGTAGTCGGCGACGTGATGCTCGACCGGTACGTCTGGGGGAACGCCGAGCGCATCAGCCAGGAGGCGCCGGTCGTGCTCCTGCGCGCCGACCGCCGCGAGGAGCGCCTCGGCGGGGCCAGCAGCGTCGCCACCATGCTCGCGGCGCTCGGGGCGGAGACGAGCCTCGTCGGCGTCGTCGGCCCGGACGCGGACGGCCTGCGCTCCCGGCAGATGCTCACCGACCTCGGCATCGACGCGGAGGGCGTTCGCACCGACGCGGCGCGGCCGACGACGGTGAAGGAGCGGTACATGGGCCGCGCCCAGGCCCGCCACCCGCAGCAGATGATCCGCGTGGACTACGAGGACCGCTCGGCCCTCGACGCGGCCGTCGAGCGCGACCTCGCGGCGGTGCTGGGGGCGAAGTTGCGGGCCGCCGACGTCGTGCTCGTCAGCGACTACGACAAGGGCGTTTGCACCCCCGGCCTGCTCCAGGGACTGGTCGCGGCGGCGACGGCCCGCGGGGTGCGCGTGATCGCCGACCCGACCCGCGGCGGCGACTACGCCAAGTACCGCGGCTGCGCGTCGATGACGCCGAACCGCCTGGAGGCCGGCCTCGCCACCGGCCGCACGATCACGACGCACGACGACGCGCTTCAGTCCGCCGCCGACCTGCGGGACCGGCTCGGCCTCGAAGCCGGGATCGTCACGCTCGACAAGGACGGGATGGCGCTCGCGCACGGCGACGGGCGGTCCGCCGTGTTCCCGACGCGGCCGCGGCAGGTGTACGACATCACCGGCGCCGGCGACATGGTGATGGCGACACTCGGCCTGGCGCTGGCCGCGGGCGCCGACTACGACCCGGCCATCCGCCTGGCGAACGTCGCCGGCGGCCTGGAGGTCGAGAAGATCGGCGTGGCGACGGTCAGCCGCGAGGAGATTCTCGCGGACCTGTTCCGCACCGCCGAGCGCACGCCCGGCGCCGGCAAGGCGCTTCCCCTCCCCCAGTTGGTCGCGGAACTCGAACGCCGGCGGGAGGCCGGGCAGCGGGTGGCGTTCACGAACGGCTGCTTCGACGTGCTCCACGCCGGGCACGTCCAGTACCTGCACGAGGCCCGGGCGCAGGCCGACTGTCTGGTCGTCGGGCTGAACAGCGACGCGAGCGTTCGCCAACTGAAGGGGCCGACCCGGCCGGTGAACGCCGCCGACGCCCGCGCAATCGTACTGGCCGGGTTGCAAGACGTGGACTACGTCTGCGTCTTCGCCGAGGCGACGCCGCTCGCGCTGATCCGCGCCGTGCGGCCGGACGTGCTGGTGAAGGGGGCCGACTACCGCAAAGACGAGGTGGTCGGCACCGAGTTCGTGGAGGCATACGGCGGCCGCGTCCACCTCGCGGGGCTGCGGCCGGGCGTGTCCACGACGACCCTCATCGACCGGATGCGTGCCGCGTGACGAACGGGCCAACGGGTTCACGGATGAACCGGATCGCGCTGTTCCTGCCGAACTGGGTCGGCGACGTGGTGATGGCCACGCCGGCGATTCGTGCCGTGCGCGAGACGTACCCCGCGGCCGAGCTGCTGGCCGTGTGCAAACCGTACGTCGCCGACGTGGTCGCCGGCGCGCCGTGGTTCCGCGACGTGATTCGCTTCGACAAGACGGGACCGGGCGGCCAGCGGTTCTGGGCGGTCGCCCGCCGGCTGCGTGCGGAGCGTACCGACGCCGCCCTGCTGTTCCCGAACTCGTTCCGCGCGGCACTACTGGCCCGGCTCGGCGGCTGCGGCAGGGTGATCGGCTTCCGCCGCTACGGCCGCGGGCTCCTCCTCAGTTCCCCGAAACTCGACGCGAAGTCCGAGCGCGGCCGGCTCGTTCCGTCGCCGGTGATCGACGACTACAACCGCCTCGCGGTGGCGCTCGGGACGGACGACCCCGGTCACCGGATGGAACTGTTCACGACCGGCGCCGACGAGGCCGCCGCGGACGCGGTGTGGCGGCGGTCCGGTCTCGGGCGGTACTCGCGGGTCGTGCTGATGAACCCCGGCGCGGCGTTCGGCGCGGCGAAGTTCTGGCCGGGCGACTCGTTCGCGGCCCTTGCCCGAATGGTGGTACAGCGCGCCGGCGCCGGCGTGCTGGTCCTGTGCGGCCCCGCCGAGCGCGAGCTGGCCCGCCGGATCGCGGAGACCAGCCGCAGCCCGCACGTCCACTCGCTCGCGGGCACCGAGTTATCACTGGGCCTGACGAAGGCCGTGGTCCGGCGCGCCGACCTGCTGGTGACGACCGACAGCGGCCCGCGCCACTTCGCCGCCGCGTTCGACCGGCCGGTCGTGACGCTGTTCGGCCCGACGCACCTGGAGTGGACCGAGACGCATTTCCCGAAGGCGGCGAACCTACGGGTGCCGGTGCCGTGCGGCCCGTGCCAGCGCCGAGTCTGCCCGCTCGACCACCGCTGCATGACCGGCCTGACGCCGGACGCCGTGTTCGCCGCCGCGGCCGGCCTCCTCGGCCGCCTCCCCCTTCCGCAAGCCGCGGAGGTCCGCCGTGCCGGCTGACCTGCTCGACAAGTCGCCGGCCGTCGCCCGCGGGTGGGTCGAGGTGCATCCCGACTTCGCCGGCCGCCTCGCCGGCGCGACTGCGGCCGGGCTACTCGACCTTCCCGGCGTAGTGGTAAGCGGCCACCCGGACCGCCACGTCGTGCGCGTCGAACTGCCCGGCTGGGACCGGGCGCTGTACCTGAAGCGACAGCACCGCGTGACGTGGAAGGAACGACTGCGGCAGTGGCGGGGCGGCTTCGGCTGGCGGTCGCGCTGCGGCCGCGAGGCAGAGTTGTTGAAGCAACTCGATGCCGCGGGGTTGCCGTCGCCGCGGTGGGTCGCGCACGGCGCGGACGGCCGCGGACGGGCGTTCTTGCTGGTCGAGGAGTTGAGCGACGCGGTCGAACTCCGACACCTGTTGGCTCGGGGCTTCGCCGCTTGCGGCGGAGGTTGCCCGCCGCAGCGGCGGAGCCCCGAGCCGAAGCCGCCTCGGTCAGCGCCGTCGCCGCGCTCCACGACGCGGGGTTCGACACCCGACCACCGCCAAACACGTATTCGTCGGCGCCGACGTCACGCTGATCGACTGGCAATCCGCCCGCCGCATCCGGGGTGTCCCCGCGGCCGCCCGGCTGCGGGCGCTGGCGGCGCTGCACGCCTCGCTCGCCGACCACCTGGCGACGCCGCGCGAGCGGCTGTGCTTCCTCCGGTCCTACCGCCGGGCTGCCGGTATTCCGTGCAGCGCCTCGGCCGTCAGCCGACTTGCGGCCGCCGCGCGGAAGCGGCGATCCGTGCGTGAGCAGCAACAGCCCCCGGTCCCCGACCAGCGGCTCGTCTGGCTCGCCGAAGAAGCCGTGTGCGCCGTCCCCGCGGTCGCCGCGTCGTGGCCCCGGCCCGCCGCGTGCGCCCCGTTCTACGGCGAACCCGCGGGAACGCGCCGCGTCACGCTCCCCGACGGCCGCGCCGCGGAACTTGTCACGGGCACGTCGGCCGCCCCATTCGCCAGGCTGCGGGCGTGGCTGCGGGGCCGCCCGTGGCGGTCGCCCGGCGCGACGCTCGGCCGCGTGCTGTTCCACCTCGAGCGATATGGTCTCCCCGCGCCGCGGCTACTCGCCTTCGGGCAGCGGCTCACCGGCCGCGCGTCCGCCGACTGGTTCGCGTTGTACGAGCCGCCCGCGGGTCAGCCGCTCGCCGACTGGCTCGCCGCGAACCCGCCCGTGGGGCGCCGCGAAACGGTCGCGCGGCAGTGCGACAACCTGCTGTCACACCTCCGCGACGCGAGTTGTCGGCCGGACGGCCCCGTGTTCTGGGTTGGTGCCGACGACCGCGTCAGCGTCGGCGGCGTGCGGCACGTTCGGATCGTGAGAGGCTGATGGACCCGACCCCGCGAACGCCGACGCCCGCCCGGTTCCTGCCGACCGTCCGCGACCCCGTGTCGTCGCTCTGGCACCGGCTCCGCAAGGGCACGCGCCTGCTGCGCCACGAGCCCGACTGGGACCGCCTCGCCGGCGACGACTGGCCCGACCGCGTCATGGACCTGCCTGTCACCGACCGGCTTCACGAGAAGCAGGGCCGCTCGATCGGCCGCCTGATTCTCTCGCAGGGTCGGTCGCGCCTGGGCGTCTACCTGAAGCGGCACTTTACGCTCGGCTGGTGGCGCGGCGTCCTCGCCACGCTGTTTCCCAACCGCGCGTGGTCGCCGGGGCTGGAGGAATGGCAGCGTCTGAAGTGGGCGAAGGACGCCGGCTTCCCCGTGCCGCGGGCCGTCGCCGCGGGACAGTTCGTCGGGCCGGGGTTCAAGCTGCAAGGCTTCCTCGCGGTCGAGGAGCTGTACGGCATGCTCCCGCTCCACGAGGCCGTGCCGCTCGCGGCCCAGCGACTCAACGCGGCATCGTTTGCCCGCTGGAAGCGCGGCCTCACCGCGGAACTGGTTCGCTTGTCGCGCCGGCTGCACGACGGGAAGTGGTTCCACAAGGACCTGTACTTCTGCCACTTCTATATCCCCGAAGACCTGACGCGCCGCGTGCCCGACGAGTGGCCCGGCCGCGTGTTCATGATCGACTTGCACCGCCTCGACCGGCACCCGCTGCGGGCGCTGTGGTTCCAGATCAAGGACCTCGGCCAACTGCTCTACTCGTCGGACGTGGCCGGCGTCACGGCGCGGGACCGGCTGCGGTTCTGGAAGCTCTACGGCGGCGGCCGGCTCTTGCGGCGGTTCGTGACATGGAAGTGGAAGCTGTACCGCCGGAACCACCGGCGCCGTCAGTCGGTCGCCCCCCGGAGCGCGGCGTAATGGACATCGCCCTCTGCTACGAGAGCGTGCTGCCGGCCCGCGGCGGCGCCGAGACGTACCTCGGCGACCTCGCCCGCCGCCTCGCCCGCGACGGCCACGCCGTCCACCTCTACGCCTGCCGCTGGGACGCCACGTCGCTCCCGGCGTCCACGCATTTTCATCGGCTCGACGTGCCCACCGGCCCGCGCTTCCTGCGGCCGTGGCGGTTCGGCGAGGCGTGCGAACGCGCCCTCCGCGGCGCCCGCCACGACGTGACCGTCGGCTTCGACAAGACGTGGGGCCAGGACGTGCTCTACCCGCAGGGCGGCCTCCACGCCGCGTCCGCGGCGCACAACCAGCTCAAGTTCGCGTCGCGGCTCGAACGCGCGGTGGCAACCGTCGGCAAGTGGCTCGACCCCGCCGCGTGGTCGTTCGCGCGGCTGGAACGCAAACAGTACCTCGGCCCGAACCGGCCGCTGGTCGTCGTCAACAGCCGGATGGTGCGCGGGCACTTCGAGCGCTTCTACGGCGTGCCGCCGGAAGCGGTCCGCGTCGTCCACAGCGCCATCGACCCGCTCCGCTTCGCCGCCGAGGACCGGCTCGTCCGACGGCAGCACGAACGCGACACGTGGGGCGTCACGCCCGACACCACGGTCGGCCTGTTCGTGGCGATGAACTACCGGCTGAAGGGCCTCGCGCCGCTGATCCGCTCGCTGCCGCACGTCCCGCGGACGAAGCCGTTCGCGCTGGCGGTCGTCGGCCACCCGAAGTTCGACCGCTACCGCCGGCTCGCCGAGCGGCTCGGCGTCGCCGACCGCGTCCGCTTCCTCGGCCACCGCGGCGACCCGAAGGACGCGTACTTCGCCGCCGATTTCCTCGTCCACCCGACCTTCTACGACCCGTGCTCGCTCGTCGCCCTGGAGGCGCTGGCGTGCGGGCTGCCGGTCGTCACCACGCGGTACAACGGCGCCTCCGAGCTGCTCAGCCCGGCCGACGGCGTCGTGATCGACGACCCGCACGACGCGCCGGCGCTGGCGGCGGCGATGACCGGCCTGCTCGACCACGGCCGGCGGGCGGCGATGTCCGCGGCGGCACGGGCGGCCGGCACCCGCTGGACGTTCGACCAGCACTACCGCGCCCTCCTCGACGTGTTCGGCGAAGTCCGCCGTGCCAAACGCGCCGCGTGACGACACTTTCGTCGAGATGATTGTTTCGGCCGCCCCTCCCACCGGGTCGCGGAAACAAGTGTCTCCGTCACACCGACGACTGTGCTCCCCTGCCGCCGCGGGCCTCGGTCGCCGCAAGTCGTGACCCTCCCTACACTCGCGGTAGACGCGAGTGCGAACCGGGGTGAGGGGCCATGTCGCCGACCGTTCTCAAGGCCGCTCATGTGTTGGCCCTCGGGCTGTGGGTCGGCGGGGCGGCGTTCTTCAACTTCGTGACGGCCCCGACGATCTTCGAGACGTTCAAGCACGTCGTGGAGGCCGGCCCGTCGGACCGGACGGCGTACCAGCCGGTCGGCCGGGCGGGTGCGGGCGAGGAGGACCGGAAGGCGCTGGCGAGTGCCCTGGCGGGGTCGGCGGTGGGTCCGGTGTTCCCCAAATACTTCGCGTGGCAGCTGGCGTGCGGGGCGGTGGCGCTGCTGACGGCGGCGGCGTGGTGGCGGCTCGGCGGCGTCCACCGGTGGCGGGTGGTGCTGGTGGGCGCCGCGGTGCTGACGGTCGCCGCCGGGTGGCCGCTGTCGGAGGCGGTGACGAACCTGCGGGTGCGGCGGTACGACCCCGACCCGGCGGTGGCGACGGCGGCGAAGGACGCGTTCGGCCCGTGGCACCTGGTCAGCCTGGGGCTGAGCACGGTGACGGTGCTGCTGGCGGGAGCGTCGCTGACGCTGGCGGCGAAGCTGCCGGCCGACGAGCATCGAGCCCCTGGCTCAGGGATGTCGTAGGTCGGGATGAATCGCCCTGTATTCTTGACCCAGTTCGACTGCTTGCCATCCCCGAGTTCGCTTTGCAGCGCGACGACGGCTGGCTTACGGCTAATCAGATGGTGGGGAAGCCGATGTTGGAGGAGGGGCCGGAGGCGATTGAGGTCTCCGGCCTCCTGTTGAGCCTCCCGTTGCCTTGGGGACGCTGGTCGGCAACACCCCGCCAAATCGCCGCGTGGCGTGCCACACAACAGCCCGCTCCTGAATCCTGTCGAACTGCGCCTGGGTGATTCGCCCAGCCCCCAGCAACTTCTCGTATTCTTGAATCGTTGAATTCAAGTTGGCAACCCGCGAATGTCTGAATGCCTGTATAACAGATACGGAAAGAAAGCCAATAAAGAAGAACTGCGTCGGCTGAATGGGTATCTGTGGGTCGGACTTCGCAAGAGATGGGGCAACCATTGAAGCTGCGACGTGCAGCGCCAACCCGGCCAGAATCGCAAGCAGGGCGTCCCGACTGTAGGAAAGCAGCCGGGACACCAGCCAATCAATCATCTTCTTGCATGCGTCCATCGTGAATGGTGACCGCCCCATCGTTCGTGATCCGACGGAGTGACGACTCGATTACAGCCACGACGAGTCCGAAAACGACCACGCCCGTTAGCACGGCCAACAGGGTGGGGCCACCCGCGGCGATGACCGCAGCGCCAGCGACACCGCCACTCGTCAGCGCCACCGGACCCACGGTCCGCGCCAACTCGCGGCCTTCGTAGCTGACGGTAACAGGATCGTCTGCGACGGGGGCCATGTCCTCTTTAGGCTGTTCTTCGACCGGCGGCAACGTGTAAACGACAGTGCCCTCGGACTCGACAAGAATGTAACCCTTGCGCTCCGGAAACAAGTCGTCCGGGTCACATGGCGGCTTCGCGTATTCGCACCTCACCGCCCATCGCCCTTCATCGGCGTACCTGTTCGCCACGCCCCCGGGGCGCGTCCTACGGCAACGGGAGACGGGCGAGAAGCCAGAACCCGTCATGTCTTGACCCCCGTCGAATCTGTGTCAGTGGCCACTTGCTGCTCTTTTTTCAGAACCGCCAACTTCTCATCAAGACGTTGGAACTGCTTCTTAAGTTCG
>JBGAQM010000008.1:0-37401 GCA_044220735.1 Urbifossiella sp.
GTCGGCGAACGGCGATCGGGACGCGTCCGGTCATCTTGACCCGCCTCCGGGGGCGGCTACACCACAGGGGATCGACAGTCCTCCGTGTGTATCGTTCCCCGCGGGCCGTCCAGGGTCCAGGGGGCGCGGGCGGATTCGGCCGCGGGCGTGCGGCGGCCCGGCCGGCGGCACCGGCGGCGCGGGTTGTAGCGGCGGCGTTCCTCTTCCACAAGGCGGGTTCCATGGCGGGGCACCGGATCGCGGTCATCGGCGGGGACGGCATCGGGCCGGAGGTCATCGACCAGGCCATCCGCGCGGCGGAAGCCGCGGCGAAGAAGCACGACCGCGCGGAACTCGGCTGGAACAAACTCCCCTGGTCCACCGCGTTCTACAAGCAGACCGGCCGGATGCTCCCCGCCGACGGCTGGGACACGCTGGCGAAGCACGACGCGATCCTGTTCGGCGCCGTCGGCGACCCGAGCGTGCCCGACAAGGTTACCGTCCACGAGCTCCTGCTGCCGATGCGGCGCGTGTTCGACCAGTACGTGAACCTGCGGCCGGCGTACCTGTTCGCCGGCGTGCCGTGCCCGCTCGTCGGCAAGCAGCCGGGCGCGATCGACATGCTGGTGTACCGCGAGAACACCGAGGGCGAGTACGCCCCGGTCGGCGGCCAGCTGTACCCGCAGACCGCCGACGAGGTGGCGATTCAGACGAGCGTGTTCACCCGCCGCGGGTGCGAGCGCATCCTCCGCGCCGCGTTCGACGCCGCCCGGAAGCGGCCGCGGAAGCTGCTCACGAGCATCACCAAGTCGAACGCCCTCGTCTACGGCATGGGCCTGTGGGACCACGCCTTCGAGGCCGTGCGGAAGGACTACCCGGACGTGACGGCGAACAGCCTCCTCGTTGACGCGTGCGCGATGGACTTCGTGCGCCGCCCGGAAGCGTTCGACGTGGTGGTGGCCAGCAACCTGTTCGGCGACATCCTCACCGACCTGAGCGCGGCCGTGACCGGGAGCATCGGCCTGGCGAGTTCGGCGAACGTGAACCCGACGAAGAAGTTCCCGAGCATGTTCGAGCCGGTCCACGGCAGCGCCCCGGACATCGCCGGCAAGGGGATCGCCAACCCGCTCGCGGCCGTTCTGAGCGCGGCGCTGATGCTCGACCACCTCGGCCTGGCCGCGAGTGCGGACGGGGTGCGGGCCGCGGTGTCGAAGGTGCTCGCCGCCGGGGCGGTGAAGACGCCCGACCTCGGCGGCACGTCCACGACGACGCAGATGGGCGACGCCGTGGTCGCGGCGATCGGCTGATCCGGTTCGACTCGCACTCCAACCCCGAGGATGAGTCATGCGGCTCCGCCTGCTCGTCGCCGTGGTCGCGGCCGCCGCCCCGCTCGCGGTCCGCGCCCAGCCCCCCGCCGACCACCCGTTCAAGGCCGCCAAGGTCGGCGACTACGCCACCTTCAGCGTCGCCACGAAGGCCGGCCAGAACGACATCAAGGGGACGATGACGAACACCGTGAAGGCCGTGACCGAGAAGGAGGTCACGCTGGAACTGACGGGCGTGATGAACGGCATGGCCATCGTGCCGGTCACGCAGAAGATCGACCTGACGAAGGCGTTCGACCCCGCCGCCACGGTCCCCGCGGGGGCGAAGGGCGACGCGAAAATCGAGAAGACCAACGAGGGTGCGGAAAAGCTCACCCTCGCCGGCAAGACTTACGAGACCAAGTGGGTGACGATGAAGGTGACGACCAAGGGTCAGCTCGGCGAGGTGGTCATGGACATGAAGACGTGGGTGGGCAAGGACATCCCGCTGGCGCTGGGCCGCATGGAGATGACGAGCACCGTCAACAACATGCCGGTGACGATGAGAATGGAGCTGACCGACAGCGGCAGCAAGAAGTAGACGACCGGGGACACGCGGTTCGTCCCCGGTCGCCTTCCCGGACTCAGTTGAACACGTCGAGCGCCGGGAAGCCGTCGCCCAGCACCGCCTTGCTGTCCACGCCGAGCCAGCGGTCGAGCACCGCCGCGTACACCCGGCGGAAGTCGGTCGCGTGGGGCAGGTTCCCGTCCTGCAGGTTGACGATCCGCGGGTGCTCGCCGACCACGCCGCCCCTCACCTTGCCGCCGACCAGGAACACCGGGGCGCCGGCCCCGTGGTCGGTGCCCTTGCTGCCGTTCTCGTGCGCCCGGCGGCCGAACTCGCTGAACGTCAGAACACACACCCGCTCCCGCTGCCCGCGCTCCGCCAGGTCGCGGTAGAACGCCGACACGCCGTCCGCGAACTGCTTCAGCAGCCCCGCGTGCGCCCCGACCGCGCCGCCCTGCCCCGCGTGCGTGTCGAACCCGTCCAGGGACACGTAGAAGACGCGGGCGCCCACGCCGGCGTCGATCAACTGGGCGGCCAGCTTGAGGCGGTTGGCGAACGTCGTCTCGGGGTACGGCACCGCGGGCTGATACGCCCGGCCGACCGCGGCGAGGCGGTCGCTGCTGCTGTACGTGTTCAGTTGCGTCCGCGCCACGAAGTCGAGGAGGCCCGGCGTGCGGGCGTCCGGCGCCGGCTGGGCGGCGCCCGCCATCACCCCGCGCTGGGCGGCCGTGTCGGCGCCACCCGACGCGGTCAGCCGGAGGCGGAAGTCGTCGAGCGACGCGACCGACGGCACCCGCACCGGCGCCCCGGCGAGCGCCAGCGGCGCGGCCTCGTTCGGCGCCGTCAGGTGAAACGCCGGCAGCGGCTTGGCCTTCAGCGCCTTGCCGATCCAGCCTTCGGTGAGCGACTCGGCGGTGCTGGCGGCGTGCCACACGTCCATCGACCGGAAGTGCGACTGGCTCGGGTTCGGGTAGCCGACGCCCTGCACGATCGAAACGGCGCCGCGGTCGTTGAACAGCCGGGCCAGCATGTCGAGGCCGGGGTGCAGCCCGAGGTCGTTGCCGACCGGCTTGAGCTGGTCGCGGGGGATGCCGATGGTCGGGCGGAGGCGGTAGTAGTCGGCGTTGCGGTACGGCACCACGCAGTTCAGCCCGTCGTTGCCGCCGCTGAGCTGGACGACGACGAGGACCGTGTCGCGGCTGCCGGCGGCGCCGTTCGGCTGCGCGGCCAGCGCCGACCGGCCGATGAAGCCCGGAACCGAGGCACCGAACCCGAGCAGCGTCGAGCGGCGGAGGAACTCGCGGCGGTCGGTCATGGCGGGCTCCGTTCAGTCCAGTTGAAATTCCGGCAGCGTCAGCACCAGGTGCGCGACGGCACGGGTGCGGTGTGCGGCGGCGTCGGCGGCCGACCAGTAGCCGGGGTGCCGAACGCCCTTCGCCTGATCGAGGTACGCGAGCAACCGCTCGCGCGACCCGGCCGGCACGTCCCCCTGAAGAAATACGCCGAGCAGGAAGTCTACCACATCAGCGTCGGTCGATTTGCCGTGGCGGGCCAGCAGAGCCGCGGGGTCGCTGCGGCGGCCGAAGCGCGGGTCGTCGGCGCTGGTGAGGGCCAACGCCAGGTTGTTGCGGGCGAGGAGTGTCTGGGCGTTTAGCCACGCCGGGCCCCCGTCCCACCCCTTCACCGACGGCGGGGCGAACGGCACCTGCCCGAGCCCCGGCAGTGCCTCGGCAAGCGGCAGCGTCCCGACCGTCGCTTCGAGACCGCGGACGATGCCGAGGGCGAACTCGACCGGCGGCTTGATCCGCTGCCGGTACGCCGCCGCGCTGAAGAATAGCTTCGACCGCAGGATCGTCGCCACGACGCGGCCGGTGTCGTAGTTGCTGTCGCGGTACTGCGTCGCGAGTGCGTCGAGCACCTCGGCGGCCGGCGGCTCGGCCTCGCTGACGAACGCGCGGTACAGCTTCCGCACCACGAAGCGGGCGCAGGCGGGGTGGTCGAGGCACATGCGGGCGATGTCGTCGCCGCGGAACGGGCCGGTGCGGCCGAACACCGTCTTCGGCGTCGGGTCGTGGTCGCGTGGGGTGAACACGCCGGCGCCGCCGGTCACCTTGTAGCCGGTGAACGCCCGCGCCGCCTCGCGGATGTCGGTCTCCGTGTAGTTCCCGATGCCGAGGCTGAACAGTTCCATCAGCTCGCGGGCGTAGTTCTCGTTCGGCCGGCCGCGGACGCTCTCGGTGGTGTCGAGCCACACCATCATGGCCGGGTCGGTGCCCATCTCGACGAGCAGGTCGCGGAAGCTGCCGAGCGCGTGGCGGTGGATCAGGCGGTACTGCCCGAGCATGAACCGGGCGTTGCCGACCTTCGCGTGGCTGGTGGCGAAGTGGTTGTGCCAGAAGAGCGCCAGTTTCTCGCGGAGCGGGTGCGCGGCCTTCAGCATCCGGTCGAGCCACCACGCCGTCAGGCGGGGCAGCGGGGCGCCGGCGGGAAGGCTCCGCTCGCTCGCCATGAAGTCGGACGTGCGCGTGAAGTCGTCCGACTCCGGGCGGCCGGTGAGGACACGCTGCAACGTCGCCTCGTAGCCGTCTCGGACGGCGGCGTCGAGTTCGGCGTGCGTCGGGCCGAACCCGGTGCGGCGGAGGAGGTGACCGGCCTTGCGGCGGTCCCACGGGTCGGCGGCGGTGGGGGAATAGGGGTCGAGCATGTGTGGTGGTGCAACGCCGCGAGCGGCGCTACTTCGGTTCCCAGATGAAATCCGCGCGGTACGTGTCGCGGCCGATGTCGAGTTCGGCGCGGGCGGTGCCGAGCCCGCGCACCCACGCCGTCAGTGCTTCCACCTGCTTCCGCGCGTCCGCGAGGCCGACGCCGCTCCGCAACACCGCGTCCGTGATGAACGGCTCCGGCACCGCGGCGAGCGCGTCCGCGGCACCCGCGGCGTAGCCCTTGCCCCGCCACACGGCGGCACTCCCGGGCAGCCCCGCGGTTCGCTTCACCTCGGGGATCAGCGCCTTGCACACGTCCACCGTGCTGGCCACGACGAGACTGTCGCCGACGACCGCGTAGCACGGCTCGAAGTTGAAGCGAATCCCGTCCGGGTCACCGTCCAGCGCCTTGTTCTCGGGGAACCGCCACGCCACGATCTTCACGCCGTCGTGCGTCGTCTCGGTCATCTTGAGGCCGAGTTGTAGGCTGGCGATGAGTGCGCCGGCGCGGATGCTCGCAGGCACGCCGGTCAGGAACTTCGGGTCGCGGGCCGAGGCCACGTAGCCGAATCCCGGCAGCGAGTTCCCGGGGAGCGTCTTGTACGGCTGCGTCGTGCGGTTCACGACGACGAGTCGGTGGTGCGGCCCCCACGACTCCAGCAACTCGCCGAACTTCGCCGAACCCGGCAGCACCTTCGAGATGTCGGCATTCGCCTTGTCGAGCTGGCCGACCATCTCGGCGGTGAACAGGTCCCCGCGCTTGGCCCAGGCGTGGCCGAAGTCGAGGTAGAAGCTCTGGCTGTACACCACGCCCGCCGGTTCCAGCAGCGGCAACGAGCCGGGGCCGTCGCCGAGCGGCGTGTGCAGCGCGTACCCGGCCGGGAAGCCGGACCGCCCCCCCGGCAGGCGCACCGCCATGCGCAGGCCGCGCCCCTCGCGGTGCAGGCCGACGGCGACGTAGTCCGACTGCCGCAGGCTGCCCAGAGTGCCGCCGAGGACCATCTGCTGGAGGAAGTCGGTGCGCGTGCCGTCGAGAAAGTCGCGGGTGGCCGGCACGGCCTTGATGGCGGCGAAGTCGAGCCAAATCCACGCCAGCGGGTCGGCGGGGAGAGCTTTCCTGGCCGCAGCTACGCTCGGCTTCGTCGACAGGGACTCTGCCGCGGGCTGCGCCAGCGCGGCCGCGAGCTTCTCCGCGCGGTTGGACACGAGCAGCACGGCACCGATACGCGCGGCATGAAACCCGTCACCCAGGCGGGCGGTGTCGGCCCCGGCGCGCGTGCCGCGGACGACCTTTTCCTTCGCCCCCTGCCGGGCCAACTCGTCGTCCAGCGCCCGGATCAGCAGGTCGAACGCCTTCCCGACCGCGGCCTCGTTCGTCCCCTGCACGACGAGTAGCGCCGGCCCCTCCCCTTCGCCGAGGGAGCCGGCCACGACGGCGCCTCCGCCCGCGACCTGGTCGAGAAGCTCGGGCCACTTCGCGCCGAGCTCACGCTCGACGTAACCGAGGAGTTGCAACCCGCGACGGACGGCCGGGGAGTCGAGCACGTCGCGAACCGGGCCGAGGCTCGGGGCGGCCTTTACGGCGTCGAGACCGGTGACCGTCTCGGCCAGCGCCCGCGGGCGCTCGACCTTCAGGAAGAATTGCGTCTTCGCGGGAACGTATCGGAGTGGGTCCGGGGTATCGGCGCGGACACCCGGCGCGACCGCGAGGAGAACGAGGAGTGCGACCGGGCGGGTCATGGGGCGGTCCGGGGAGGGGTGGCGCGGGGAGTGTTACCCCGGTCAGTCGGCCGCCGGTTTCACGAAATCCGTCCCGCGTGCGGAACTCGCTCGCCGGCTCGGGGTTCCAACAGATGACACGTCTTTCCATCACGGCCGCACGGCCCGGGAGTTTCAGCCATGTTCGCGCGGATGTTCGCGGTCGCCGGGGCGACTCTGGCGGTGGTACTGGTGCTCGGGTCCGAGCCGATCGACGCCCAGGACAAGGCGAAGGCCAAGGCCACCGCGGCGGTGAAGGGCACCACGAAAGCCACGGTGAAGGCGACGGCCAAGGCCAAGAACGAGCCGCTGAACACGGACGCGCTGTTCAAGAAGCTCGACACGAACAAGGACTCCCTGCTCGACAACGACGAGTTCGGCCGCATCCTGGCGATCGAGCCGGCCCCGAAGGGGCGGAAGGGGAAGGAGGCGGAGGCGCCGGACCTCCCGTTCGTGTTCAAGAGCCTCGACGCGGACGGCGACAAGATGCTGTCGCGGGAGGAGTTCAAGGGCGTGGTCGGGGCCATCTACCCGAACGGGAAAAAGTGATCACGCCAGCTCGGTCGCCAGCTCCCGCATCGCCTGCTTGATGTCGGCCGGCTGCGGGACGCTGTTCGACTCGTACACCGGGTTCATGCCGATCCCCGGTAGGTGCTTCCCCATCAGGCACCGCGGCCGCACCGGCAGGTCGTAGAAGTGTTCGTCGATCACCCGCCGCAGCAGGTGCTCGCCGAAGTTCGTCACCTCCGTGTCCTCGTTCACGATCAGCAGCCGGCCGGTCTTCAGCACGCTCGCCGACAGCAGCGGCCAGTCGTACGGGAAGATGCTCCGCAGGTCGATCACGTCGAACGTGTGGCCGGCCTCCTGGGCGAGTTCGTCCGCGGCCTGGGCGCACATCGGTAGGGGCCGGCCGTAGCTCACCACCGTGCCGCTCACCCCCTCGCGGACGAGATCGGCTTTGCCAATGGGAACAACGTATTCCTGGAGCGGGGGCCACTGCGGCTGCCAGGCCGAGCGGTCGCCGAGCGGGGCGTCGATCATCCGCCCCAGTTCCTCGGCGTCGGCCGGCTCGCCGGGGAGGAGCCTGTCACCCCTCACCCGCAGCAGCGCCTTCGGGAGGAGCACGAGCACCGGGTTCGGGTCGATGATCGCGGCGGTGATGAGGCCGTAGGCGTCGAGCGGGTTCGACGGCATCACGACCTTCCACCCGCCGAGCCGGCTGGCCCAGCTCTCGAAGCTGTGCGAGTGGTACAGGCTGCCGCGGATGCCGGCCCCGTTGGGCGTCATCACGACGATGGGCATGTCGTACCCGCCGGCGCCGGCCCAGCGCTGGTTGCCGGCGATCTTGAACACGTCGATGGCGTTAAAGGCGTAGTCGGCGAACTGGATCTCGCACACCGGCCGGCCGCCGGCGTAGGCGATGCCCATCGCGGTGCCGATGATGCCGCGTTCGTCGAGGGGCGAGTTCCACGCGGTCTTCAACCCTTGCGTGGCGGTGAACACGCCGCCGAGCGGCGGCCCCACGTCCTCGCCGAACACGTCGGTGACGCCGAGGTGCGTCTCGCCGTAGTGGAGGGCCATCCGAACGGCCTGGACGAGCGTCGCCATGTGCGGCCCGCGGGGAGGGTGTGTCCTCTCCAGTTTACGCACCGACGGGCACGCCGATGCCCGCGAGCGCGCCGCGGACCTTGTCGCGGATCAGGTCGCGGACGGCCCGGAACTCCTCGGGCGGCAGGTGCTTCGGGTCGGGAATCTGCCAGTCGGCCCGCTGCCCGGCCCGCACGAGCGGGCAGGCGTCGCCGCACCCCATCGTGGCGACGAAGTCGAAGGGCACGTCGGGCAGGTCGTCGAGCGACTTCGAGCCGTGCGCTGCGAGGTCGTAGCCGAGCTCGGCCATCGCCGCGATCGCCTTCGGGTTAACGACGCCGGACGGCCTCGAGCCGGCGCTGTACGCCTCGACGGCGGGGCCGCCGAGCATCCGCGCGAACGCCTCGGCCATCTGGCTCCGGTTCGCGTTCTCGACGCACACGAACAGCAGTCGCTTCGGCTCGCTCACGGGGGCGCTCTCCGGGGGTGGTCAGGGACATCCGGGGGCCGCGCACGCCGACCCGCCGACGCCACAGCGGTCCGGGGCGAGGCAGGCCGTGTGCTTCCCGCCGAGGTGGAACAGCAACCCGCCGGGCGTCACCTCTGCAGCGTTCACCGGGAGTTGCGTGACGAAGCCCGTGTCGTACTCGACCTCGACCGGCAGGTCGTCTCCGCCCAGGATCGGCGCGGCGAGACGGACGATCTGCGACAGCTTCGTGGCGTGGAGTCGGTGGTCGGTGTCGTCGGCGACCCACACCTGGAGGACGCAACTCCGGGACGACCGCACGGTCCCGCCGCAGTCGATGAAGTCCTTCGCCACCCGGCCCACCTCGGTGACGTGGAAGTGTGCGGGGACGAAGTCGCCGTCCGGTAGCAGCAGGTGGAGCCCGGCCCCGGGGTGGGCGTCGAGCACGGCGGTGAACTCACTCAGCAGCATCGCCTCACTCCGGCTGGGGGGTAGAGGAACAGCACCCGGCCTCGCGGACGCAGCGGCACGCGGGGACCGCGAGCGCCGCCCCGACGACGGGGGCCGTCAGGTAGAGCCACAGGCCGCCGAGTTGCCCGGCGACGACGGCCGGGCCGAGCGACCGGGCCGGGTTCATCGACGCGCCGGTGACCGGCCCGGCGAACAGGGCTTCGAGCGCCACCACGCCGCCGATCGCCAGCCCGGCCGTAATGCCCTTCTCCTTCGCCCCGGTCGAAACGCCGAGAATCACGAACATGAGCCCGGCGGTGAGCAGCAGTTCGAGCGCCCACGACTGGGCCTCGGAGCCCGCCGGCGACGTGCCGCCGAGGCCGGTTGAGTCGGGGAACAGGAGCCGCACGGCGAGGCTCGCGGCCAGTGCCCCGCCGCACTGGGCCCCGACGTACGGCAGCACTTCCCGGCCGGGGAAGCGGCGGGCGATGCGGAACGCGACGGTGACGGCCGGGTTCAGGTGTGCCCCGGACACGTCGCCGAGGGCGGCAATGGCCGCGAACACCACGAGCCCGAACGTCAGCGCCACGCCGACGTGCGACACCGCCCCCGTATCGTTGACGACGACCGCGGCGGTGCCTGCGAAGACGAGGGCGAAAGTGCCGATGGCTTCGGCGGCGAGCCGCTTGCGGAGCGGGAGCACGGGCGGGCCTCCGGGTGACGGTGTTGTCGGTGTATGTCGGAGGGTCGGCTTCGAGACCGGGCTTCACACGACTTTCACGTCCCGCGTCGGGCCTCGAAGACTCGGCCCGACCTACGCCGACACTAACCCACGGAAGTACGCCATCGTGCGCTTCAACCCCTCGGCGCGGTCCACCTTCGGCTCCCACCCGAGCAGTTGGCGGGCGCGGCTGATGTCCGGCTGGCGCACCTTCGGGTCGTCCTGCGGCAGCGGCCGGTACTCGATCGTACCCGGCCGGCCGCACAGCGCCAGAATCTCCTCCGCGAACTGGCGGATTGTGATCTCCGCCGGGTTGCCGACGTTCACCGGGTCGTGGTAGTCGGTCATCAGCAACCGCACGATGCCGTCCACCAGGTCGGTGACGTAGCAGAAGCTCCGCGTCTGGGAGCCGTCGCCGTACACCGTCAGCGGCTCGCCGCGCAGCGCCTGGTCCATGAAGTTCGGCAGCACCCGGCCGTCCTTGAGGCGCATCCGCGGGCCGTAGGTGTTGAAGATGCGAACGATGTGCGTGTTCAGCCCGTGAACGCGGTGGTACGCCATCGTCATCGACTCGGCGAACCGCTTCGCCTCGTCGTACACGCCGCGGACGCCGACCGGGTTCACGTTCCCCCAGTACGCCTCCGTCTGGGGGTGCTCCAGCGGGTCGCCGTAGACCTCCGACGTACTCGCCAGCAGGAACCGCGCCCCGTGCGCCTTGGCGATGCCGAGGGCGTTGTGCGTCCCGAGCGAACCGACCTTCAGCGTCTGGATCGGCAACTCCAGGTAGTCCACGGGGCTCGCCGGGCTGGCGAAGTGCAGCACCGCGTCGAGTTGGTCCTTCACCTTCAGCGGCGCGGAGATGTCGTGCCCGATGAACCGGAACCGCGGGTCGGCGCGGAACGGGTCGAGGTTCTCCAGGCGGCCGGTGAGCAGGTTGTCGACGGCGACGACGGCGTGCCCGTCGGCCAGGAACCGTTCGCACAGGTGGGAGCCGATGAACCCGGCCCCGCCGGTGATGAGTACGCGCATGGGTAGCCTCCGTTCCACCTGGTGACGCAACCCGCCCGTTGCAACGAGTCGGCGTCCGGGGCAGAATACGACTACGGCCCCCGGGGAGGAACGAACCATGCTGCGGTCGTGGGCGGTCGGGCTGGCGGCCGTGGTGCTCGCGGGCGGCGCCGGCCCGGCCGCGGGCCAGAAGCAGAAGGCGGAGGTGCCGCCGCTCAACGCGAAAGTGCTCGACTTCGCCAAGAAGAAGCTCGGCGAACAGGTCGGCGACGGCGAGTGTTCGACGCTCGCCAACGACGCCGTCCGCTCGGCCGGCGGCAAGGACAACACCAGCTACACCGACTCCCCCGCGCCGGGCGACTACGTCTGGGGTGAGTTGGTTTACGGCGTGTCCGCCAGGGGCGGGAAGCTGACCGCGGACCCCGCCGCCACCAAGAAGGCGGTCGCCCCCGGCGACGTCGTGCAGTTCCGGGACGCCAAGTTCAGCGGCCCAAGCCCGGGCGGCGGCACCTACACCCTGTCCGCCGAACACCACACGGCCGTGGTCGCGGCGGTGACGGCGGACGGCAAGACGTTCCAGGTCCTCCACCAGAACTGGAACGGCAACAAGACGGTCGCGGAGGCGGTGCTCGCCACCCGCGACCTCAAGAAAGGGTGGATCAAGGTGTACCGGCCGCAGCCGCGCTAGCGGTAGCTCAGCTTCAGAATGTGAACGATGCCACCCTCCAGGCCGGCGGCGAGGGTCACGTCGCCGGCCTCGTCCACCTTCGGGGAGAAGGCGACGGCGGTGAACTCGCCCGGGCGGCTCTTGGTGTACTTCGCCGACTTCGACGACACCTCCCACACCACCACCGCCCCGTCCTGCCCGGCCGACGCCAGCAGTTTCCCGTCCGGCGAGAACGACACGTCCTGTACGCCGCGCTTGTGGGTGCCGGTCAGCGTGCCGGCCGACGACCCGTTCTCTTTCACCAGGAAGACGTCGCCGCCGTTCGGCACCGCGAACACGGTGCCGAGGGGGTTGCCGACGATGTGGGAGGCGCCGACCCGCGTCTTCGGCACGAACCCGCCGACGGCCTTCGCGCCGGTCTTGTCGAGGGTGAACGTGCGGAACGCGCCGCCGTCGGTGGCCACGGTCAGCTTGCCGGACGGGGCGAACGTCACGCCGCGGACCGTCTGGTCGGCCTTCAACTCGTCGCGGAGGACGGCCAGTTCGGTCAGCCGCCCGTCGGAGAAGAGGTTCCACACCACGGCCGTCTTGTCCCCGGCCCCGGTGGCGGCGTACTTCCCGTCGGGCGACACGGCCGCGGCGAACACCTTCCCCTGGTGGACCTTCGCGACCCCGCTCTCCGTCTTGCCGGCGATGTCCCACACGCGGACGGAGTTGTCGCCGTGGCCGAACACGAGGAACTTGTTGTCCGGCGTGAAGGCCAGCGCCCGGACGGAGGTCTTGCCCATGAACACGCCGGCCTTCACCACGCCCGCGGGGTTCACCGCCTTGGGCGTCACGTCGAACAGGAAGACGTCCTCGGCGCCGACGGCGAGCAGCTTGCCGTCGGGGCTGAACGCCAGCGACCGGAGCGGCCGCTCGCTCTCGACCGTCACCTCCGTGCTGGCCTGGAGGGTGACCTGCATTTTTTTCGGCTGAGCGGCGGTCGGGGCGAGCGCCGCCAGGACGAACAGCAGGGCGGCGAGGAGGGGCGACCGGGACATGGACCGTGGCTCCGGCGGACGCGGCGGGACTGCTATTGGATCAGACGCGGGGCACGGAGGCAAGTTCCCACCGGGCGTGAGGCCGGGTTCGGACCGGCCGAACTCCAACCGGTTGGAACGCGGCCCCCGATACAATCAGCCCAACCCCGGGAGGCTCTCATGCGCCGATCCGCCGCGCTCGCCGTCGCCGCCGTGCTCGCGTCCCCGTCCCTGGCCCCGGCCCAGAAGGACACCGTGGTGAAGGCCGCCGCCGCGCAGGCCGCCGCGAACTGGCCGACGGCGCTGCAAATCTGGGAGTGGGCCGAGCCCGGCTACCAGGAGACGAAGTCGGCGAAGGCGCTCGCCGACCTGGCCGAGAAGGCGGGCTTCAAGGTGACCCGCGGCGTCGCCGGCATCCCCACCGCGTTCGTCGCCGAGTTCGGCACCGGCGGTGCCGTCGTCGGCATCCTCGGCGAGTACGACGCGCTGCCGGAGCTGGCGCAGACCGCCGACCCCGTGCGGGCGGTCCGCCCCGGCGGCAACGGCAACGGCCACGCCTGCGGGCACCACCTGTTCGGCGTCGCGTCGCTGTCGGCGGCCATCGCCATCGCCGAGGAGATCCGCGCCGGCCGGCTCGTGGGCACGATCCGCTTCTACGGCTGCCCGGCCGAGGAGGGCGGGGCGGCGAAGGCGTTCATGGCCCGCGCCGGCCTGTTCAACGACTGCGCCGTCTGCCTCCACTGGCACCCGGGGTCGCGCAACTCCGCCGGCGACGCGTCGTGCCTCGCCCGCATCGCGGTGAAGTTCCGCTTCCACGGCACCGCCGCCCACGCCGCCGGCTCGCCCGAGAAGGGCCGCTCGGCCCTCGACGCCCTGTTACTAACGATGCACGCCACCGAGTTGCTGCGCGAGCACACGCCGGACGGCACCCGGCTGCACCACACGGTCACCGGCGGCGGCGGGGCGGCGAACGTGGTGCCGGAGTTCGCCGAGGGCTTCTTCTACGTCCGCCACGCGAAGGCCGAGGTGGTGCAGAAGCTCTACCCCCGGCTGCTCAAGTGCGCCCAAGCCGGGGCGCTCGCCACCGAGACCAGGCTGGAGGTCGCGTACCTCGGGGGAACGATGGAGATCCTGCCGAACAACACCCTGGCCCAGGTGGCCAAGGCGAACCTGACGCGGCTCAACGACCTGAAGTACGACGCGGCCGAGACGGCGTTCGCAATGCGGCTACAGGAGACGTTCGAGACGAAGGTACCGCTCGACGACGTCCGCAGGGTCGAGGACGTGAGCGGCAAGTCGTCGGGCGGCTCGACCGACGTGGGGGACGTGTCGTGGGTGGTGCCGACGGTCGGGTTCAGCACCGCGTGCTGGGTGCCGGGGACGCCCGGCCACTCGTGGCAGGCCGTGGCGTGCGGCGGCACCACGATCGGCAAGCAGGGGATGACGCTGGCGTCGAAGACGCTCGCGGCCACGGCGTACGACCTGATGACGGACGCGAAGCTGATCGCCGCGGCGAGGGAGGAGCACACCCGCCGGCTCGACGGCCGGCGCTACACGCCACTGCTGGAGAAGGACCAGCGCCCGCCACTCGACTACCGCGACCCGCCACGCCGCCGCGGGGCGGAGTGAGGTGGGGGTTCACCCGGTTACGTCCGCCGCGGACGCCCGAAGCGCGAGCCGCAACCCCGCTCGCGTCACCGGGGCAAACGCCGACCGCGGGATCACCTCGGCGCCCGACTCGTCGAGCAGTACCAGCTCGTCGCCCGCGGCACGGGCCGCGGCGCGGAGCACGTCCGCCCGCAACTCTGGCTCGGCCCGGAAGCCCACCGGCACGAGCACGTCGGCGCCCCAGAACCGCGTCGCGCCGGCGATCGTGGGCAGCTTCCCGCCGCGCAACACGACACGGCCGTCCGCTCGCGCCGCGGTCGCCGCGGACAACTCCGCCGTGGTCGCCGCGTCCGCCCAGTCGGCCAGGTCCGCGAGTCGGCAACGGAGTGCGGTCGCGGCCCGCGGGACCCCGCCGCGGACAGCTCGCAGGGTCACGGGCGGTGCCATCTCGTCCTCGGCTGTTGCCGCCGTGAACCGGGCCGGGGAGAGCACCACCGCCACCGACTCGCCGTCGCCGTCGGGCGGCCGGTCGGCGGTCGGGAGGCGGCTGCCGAACGGGAACCACGCCCCACCCCGCGGCGTGAGGAACACCACGCCCGGCACCGGCAGGAGGCACCGTACCACGTCCGCGCGACCGGCCGGCCAGCGGACCCAGAGGCGATCGCCGTGGCGGGAGACGCGCACGTCGCCGCAGTGCCGCACCGGCCCGAGCGCGGCCGCGCCGGCCGCGGGGATGCGGGCGGCGGTCACGTCCTTCCACGGGTCGGCGGGCGACGTCATCCGATCCTCCCGAGCAGCGCCGCGGCCCGGCCGAGCAGGTGGTCGCGGCCGGCGGCGTCGCCCACCCACGCGGCCCGATCCGCCGCCGCCTGCACGCGCTCCCGCAGCCGCGCCAGCTCCGCCAGCTTCGGACCCGCGGACAGGTCTGCTTCCGCCTGGTCGAGCTCGCGTGCGAGCCCCTCCGGGTCCACTTGCTCGGGCCGCGCCGCCCGCGGGTGCGGCGACTCGGCCGGCCCCGCGGCGTCCAGGATGCCGGTCACCAGCGCCCCGAGCGGGCCGATCTGTTCGACCCGGTCCCAGACGTAGCGCAGCACCCACAGGTCGGACGGGTTCGCCGCCGTGCGGCCGCTCAGCACCGCCGACCCGGCCACCAGCTTCAGCACCTTCACCGCCCGCCGGTCGGACAGGGCCACGCCCAGGTCGCGGGCCTTCCCCACGGCGTCGGCGTACGCCTCCAGCACGCCGCCGAGTTCGACGTTCTTCACGCGCCGGCCGAGGACCCTCAGGTCGTCGGCGCTCGGACCATCGACCGCGCCGGGCTTGCCCTCGCGCTCGATCGCCCACCCGGCCGCGAGCAGCGCCGGCAGCTGCGGCCGCGGCAGCGAATCGACCTTGCAGCGGAGCAGGAAGCGGTCGAACAGCGCCTGCAGCGTGTCGTCCTCCGGCAGGTGGTTGGACGCGGCGAAGGCGCTGACCAGCGGCAGCCGGTGCGTCTCGGCCCCGCGGCGGTACACGCGCTCGTTCAGCACCGTGAGGAGGTTGTTGAGGATGGCGCTGTTCGCGTTGAACAGCTCGTCCAGGAACGCGAACTCGGCCTCCGGCAGCATCCCGGTGACGACCGTGGCCACGACGCCCTCGCGGAGCCGGGCCAGGTCCACGGGGCCGAACAGCTCGTTCGGCTCGGAAAAGCGCGTCAGCAGGTACTCGAAGTAGCGGCAGCGCACGGCCGACGCGAACTCGCGCACCAGCAGCGACTTCGCGGTCCCGGGCGGGCCGAACAGGAACAGGTGCTCGCCGGCGACGGCCGCGAGGGCGATCAGGTCCACGACCTCATCGCGGCCGACGAAGCGAGCCTTGAGTGGGTCGGCGGCCGCGGTGCGGAGGCGGACGGCGGGGTCGTCAGTCACGGGCGACATCCTCTGGCAGCGTCCGACCGCGCTCGGCGAACACGCGCTCGGCCCGGGCGCGAGCCAAGTTGCCGCGCGGCACCCACCCGGACCGCGCGGTAACCACCAGCCGCTCGGCGTACAGCAGTTGTAGGCCCGGGTGGTCGTCGAGGTCCGGGGTGCGGGTTCGCCGTCCAGGCGTCGGCGACGCCGGACAGCGGCCACGCCCTCAGCAGCCGCTCGACGGCCGCCGCCGGTTCGCCCTCCGCGGCGCGAGTGCGGGCGCGGCGGGAGACGACGGGAAGGAACCGGAGCGTCACGTCGGCCGACAGGTGGCGCAAAGTGCTGGCTGGTGCCGCCCCACGTCGAGGGGCGTCGGGTCGCCGCCGACGAGCTGCCAGCACGACCGAGCCAGCACGACCGCTGCTCCGACGGCGGCCTCGGGATCGAACGCGACCGGCGGCCCGGCGACGTCGAGGGCGTGTCGGTCGAACGCGGCGTGAAGGTCGGCAGTAACCGCGGCGCGTTCCGCAGTGGGCAGTTCGGGCGGCCCCGCCTGCACCGATTCACCATCGGCGAGGACGCGGGCCAGCCATTCGCGGAACCGTGACATGGGTGTCTGTCGGAGGCGATGGGCCGCGGGAATCGAACGGGCCTGCCGCGGCTGTCGTGGTATGATACCGCTCGCGTCGAGGGCCTCCCGCACACGGCCGAGGCGAGGGCTTCCCCATGTTGAGCATCCTGGGGCGCGGCACCCGCCTGTGCGACGGGGTCACCCGCCGCGAGGTCTTGCGGCTCGGCGGCCTGGCGCTCGGCGGGCTGACCCTCGCCGACGTGCTCCGCGCCCGCGACGCCGGCGCGTCGCGGACGAAGTCGGTCATCATGGTGTGGCTCCGCGGCGGGGCCAGCCACATCGACAGCTACGACCCCAAGCCCAACGCCCCGGCCGAGATCCGCGGCGAGTTCGGCACCATCCCGACCGCCCTGCCCGGCGTCCGCTTCACCGAGTACCTGCCGCTGCAGGCCCGGCTCGCCGACCGGCTGGCGGTGATCCGCGGCATCCGCTCCGTGGACATCGGCGACCACACGCCGCACTACATCCTCACCGGCTTCCCCGACCGCGGGAAGCGGCCGGTCATCGGCTCGGTGGTGAGCCACTTGCACGGCCCGGCCGGCGGGATGCCGCCGTACGTCAGCCTCATGTACGACCCGCCGAAGCTGTACGACAACGAGGGGCCGACGTACCTCGGCCCGGCGCACCGGCCGTTCGTCCCGCGCCGCGAGGGGCTGGCGAACCTGAGCCCGGCCCGCGGGGTGTCGGCCGACCTGTTGAATGACCGCACCGCCCTGCTCCGCCGCTTCGACACCATCAACCGCGAGCTCGACCACACCGGCGGCATGGCCGCGCTGGACGCGCACGCCCGGCGGGCGCTGGAGATGGTGGCGTCGCCGCGGGTGCGCCAGGCGTTCGACCTGTCGAAGGAGCCGCTGTCGGCCCGGGAGCGGTACGGCAGGTACTGCGAGACGTTCCTCCAGGCCCGCCGGCTGGCCGAGGCCGGCGTCGCGGTGATCACGCTGAAGGTGGGCGACTGGGACACGCACGAGAAGAACTTCATCGACCACAAGGACCAGCTGCCGCAACTGGACCGCGGCGTCCACGCGCTGGTGACGGACCTGTACGACCGCGGGTTGCAGGACGACGTGGCGGTGGTCGTGTGGGGCGAGTTCGGCCGCGCCCCGCGGGTGAGCCGCGGCGACGGCCGCGACCACTGGCCGGACGCCGGCGCGGCGGTCGTGTTCGGCGGCGGCTTCCGCGTGGGCCAGGTGATCGGCGACACCGACGGCCACGGCGGCCGGTCGCGCGGGGTGCCGTACACGCCGGCGAACGTGCTGTCGAGTCTGTACCGGCACCTCGGCATCGACCCGGCGACGACACTGCCCGACCACGCCGGCCGGCCCATGCACCTGCTCGACGACCGCGGGCCGGTGCGCGAGCTGCACGGGTGACGCCGCCGTCGGGCCGGCTTCCAGCCGGCCGTGTCAGCTCCGGCCTTCACCTTCCCGATGGCCTCGTCGCCCGCGTCTTCGAGGAGGTAGTGGCCGCAGTCGGGCCAGGTGTGCGTCTCGGCGTGCGGGAAGTACCGCTGCCACTCGGCCAGGAAGTGCTTGTCGAACACGAAGTCCGTCATCCCCCACAGCAGCAGCATCGGCACGTCGCGGAACCGCTCCAGTGACAGCGCAGTGTCGCGGACGATGTCGTAGCCGGGGTCGGTCTCCTTCAGCGGGATGGTCTGCACGAACTTGAGCACGGCGGCGCGGTGTTCGGGCGTGTCGTAGGGGGCGAGGAACATCGCCCGCACGTCCGGCGGCAGCGGCCGGCGGGTGACGCACCACCGCGCCGCCGCCCGGCAGAAGGCGTTCCGCTTGAGGATGAGCCACGCGCCGAGGCGCGTGTTGCGGCCGAGCCAGAGGGTGAACGGGAACGGCTTCGACTTCGGCAGTGGAAACGCCCCGGTGTTCGTGGCGACGATCCGCTTGATGCGTCCCGGGTGACGGGCGGCGTAGGCCATGCCGATCATGCCGCCCCAGTCTTGCACCACGAGCGTGACGTTCTCGTGCACGCCGAGGTGATCGAGGAGCGCCTCCAGATCGTCCACGCGGGACTTCAGCGCGTAGTCGTAGCGGTCCGCGGGCGGCTTGTCGGACAAGCCGCAGCCGATGTGGTCGGGCACGACGCAGCGGTGCGTCTCACGCAGCGCGAGGACGAGGTTGCGGAAGTAGAACGACCACGTCGGGTTGCCGTGGACCATCACCACCGGGTCGCCACGGCCCTCGTCGAGGTAGCTGAGGCGGAGGCCGTGGCGGTCGAAGGTGTGAGGCGTGAACGGGTACAGGCCGGGATGGGGGAGTGCCGCCGCTGCTTCATTCCGCATTCCGCGCTCCGCGTTCCGCACGTCTCACCACTCGATCCCGAGCATGAGGCAGTTCAACCCGCTACCGATGCCGAGCCAGCCGACGCGGTCGCCGGGCTGGAGGAAGTCGCGCTCCTCGGCCAGGGCCGCGGTCAACGGCAGCGACACGGTGCCGATGTTCCCCAGGAACGGGAACGTGCTGAAGTCCTTCTCCGGGGCGATGCCGAGCGACCGCAGCACGGTGTCGCGGTGTTGCGACCCGACCTGGTGGCAGATCACCTTGTCCACGAACTCCGGCCGCCAGCCGAACTTCGCCTGGAACGCCTGCCAGGTGCGGTGGCCGAGTTCCACGCCGTGCTTGAGCACCTCGCTGGCGTGCGTCTCCATGAACGGGATGCGGACGTGCCGCAGGCCGAGGTCGAGGCCCTGCTTCAGTAGCGCCGTAGCACCCGTGCCGAGGTCGATCCCCTTCTTGACGAGCGCCGACGCGGAGTGGCCGAGCACCTTGTCCACGGCGCCGACCGCGGCCGGCAGCACCGACTGCAAGCCCCACTTGCACAGGTGGTGGTGCTGCGTCGCGTTCTGCACGACGCCGCCGACCAGCCGCCGCCGCTTCGTGCGCGACAGGTCCTTGCCGGTCACCACCACGCCGACCGCGCCGGAGCCGCCGGTGAGCGTCGCCACCGACTCGACGAACAGTTCCCGGCTGCGGGTGCGGAGCATGCGGTCGATGGTGTGCTCGTTGATCTCGCGGGCCGTTTCCGCCGACACGACGAGCCCCGCCCGGGCCTGCCCGAGCTCGATCCGGTTGGCCACGTCCACGACGCCGTTGAGGACGCCCAGGCACGCGTTCGACACGTCGTACACCGCCGCCCCGGAGTTGATGCCGAGGCGGTGGGCGACGGCGCAGGCGGTCGCCGGCTCGAAGTTCTCGCGGCACACGCCGGCGTAGATCAGCACGTCGATCTCGGACGGGTCGATCTCGGCGGCGTCGAGCGCCTTCTTCCCGGCCGCGGCCGCACCCTCGGACAGCGGGTATTCCGGCTCCCACCAGCGGCGTTCGCTGATCCCGGTGAGCAGTTCCAGCTGCCCCGGCTTCATCCCCATCGCGTCGTAGACCGGCGACAGCCGCGACTCGAGCTCGGCCGTCGAGACGACGACCGGGGCGAGTTCGTAGCCGATGGACTCGATGTGGACGCGGCTGTACTGCATGTGAGGTCCGGCGTCCGTGGTCCGGAGGGGGGAGGGCCGGGTTATTCTAGGCTGAAGTCGGTCATCTGGTAGATGACGCGGCCGTCCACGGTCAGGAACCCGTTCGCGGTCAGCCGGCGGTTCGCCTCGTCCGCGGCGGTCACTTCGAGCAGCACCGTCACCTCGCGGTCGGTCGGCAGCACCTGGCCGCGGTACGTCCACGAGTGCGGCCGGCCGAGCGCGAGCTGCCAGCCGCCGGAGGGCGGGTTCCCCCAGCGGCGCCACGCGGCGTACTTCAGCAGTTGCAGGAACGACTCCAGCCCCAGCGAGCCGGGCCAGACCGGGTCCTGGTAGAAATGCGCCTGGAAGAACCAGAAGCCCGGATCGACCGTCACGCGCCCGACGACGAGGCCGAGCCCCTTCGCCCCGCCGTCCGGCAGGTACGTCTCGACGCGGTCGATCATCCGCATCTGCGGCGCGGGGAACGGCGGGTCGTGCGGCAGCGTGCCGCGCTCGGCGCGGGCCGCGTCGGCGCCGCCGGGCCACGGCACCACCGCCTCGCGGATGCCGACCTGGTTGGCGAGCTGCCCCGCCGAGAAGAACCCGAAGTACGTCGTGCCGTCGTACACCGGGCCGTGGCGGTCGCTCACCGCCATGTCGTAGTGCTGGATGATCATCCCCGCCGACTTCGACACGTTCGTCATCTTGGCGCGCATCGTGAGCGTGCCGCCGTCGGGCGTCACGGGGCGGTGCTGCGTCGCCTTGCCGCCGAGGTTGCGGAACTTCAGGTCTTCGGGGCTGGTGAGCGCCGACCCGCAGTACGCCGCGAGCCAGCCGCACGGCTGCAACGCGATTTCGAGCAGCACGCTGAACGGCATCCGGCCCGACCGCTCGGCGTCGAAGTACCACTCGCCCGGCGGCACGTCGTACTCGGCGACGCACGCCGCGCCGGCCTTCAGCACGAACGGCACGCCGACGACCTCGGTGACGCGGTCCACGAAGGCGAACGGCGGCCGCGGCAGGCGGGCGATCTTCCGGTCGTGGTCGAAGACGCGGTACGGCTCGCCGAACGCCGCCGACGGGTTCCCCTCGGCGAACGCGAGGATGCGGTCGCGGTCGTAGAGCGGGCCGGCGGCGGCCGCCGGCGGGCGCCCGGCCCAGATCGCTTCCAGCCTCGCGCGGGTGAGCCCGGTGAGGCGCAGCGACATGTTCGTGATCTCGACGATCGGCTTGCCGTCGGCGTACATCAGGGCGTCGGCGAGGCAGTACGGCTCGGGGCGGAAGCCGAGTTCCTTCACCGTCACCTCGTACGTCACGACCTGCGTCGTCTCCAGCACCTGCCCGCGGCACTTGAGCCGGCTGTTCACGCCGGGCACCGGCTCGGTCGCCGCCTCGCCGGCCTCGCACACCCAGCCGAGGCGCATCAGCAGCACGCGGAGCGTGTGGAGGCAGCACTCGTACATCAGCGTGCCGGGCATCACGCGGTCGTCGACGAAGTGGCAGGTCAGGAACCAGTCGTCCGGGTGGATGTCGAACTCGCCGCGGACGAAGCCGATGCCGAAGCGGCCGCCGGCGGGGTCGATGAGCGGCACGCGGTCCACGAGCCGCAGTTGCCCGCCGGGGAGCGGCATCGGGTGGTCGAGCCTCGCCGCCGCGAACGCCGGCCCGAACGCACCCGCCAGGTCGCCGCGGCGCAGCGCCTCCACCTGCGAGACGTCGAGTGCGCACACCTCCTGTGGGACCAGTTCGGCCCAGTCGGCGGGCCTCACGCCGGGGAGGCGCTGGCGGTCGAGGGCCGTCTGCACGATCCCCTTCCCGGCCGCGAGCGCCGCCGCGGTGAAGAACCCGGCCACGCCGTTGCGCATGGTGATGAACGGCTCGCCGCCCACCGTGCCGTCGAACCGGAAGCGGAACAGCCAGGCGTCGCCCTGCTTCTCGAACCCGTCGATGCGGATGTCGTAGGTCACCGTTTCGCCGACGACCGGCAGCCCGCGGTGGAAGCTGACGACGGCGTCGAGGAGCCGGTAGACGGCGAGGCCGCGGGTCTCGAAGTCGATGCCGAGGAACCCGGACAGGAACAGATCGGCCTGCCCGGCCTCGACGGAAATCGCCGTCGGGATGCGGCCGTTCTCCAGGTACCACCGGTCGCCGCGGACGGCGTGCGTGGTGACGACGCGGCCACTGGTCATCGACCGCGGCTCGCCCTCGATGGGGGTGATGGCATCGACGAGTTGCAGTTCCCGGTCGGGGAGCCGGACCCGGGTGGGGAAAGCGTCCGCGCCCGCGAACAGCGGGCCGAGGGCGTCGCCGACCTTGCCCGCGGCGAAGGCGCAACACTGCTCGAACGTGAGGGCGCGGGGGACGATCGGCTCGTTCGACCGGGGCGCAAGCCCCGGCGCGCGTTGAGGTGGCAGGAACGCCGCGCCGGGGCTTGCGCCCCGGTCGAACAGCTCGGTCGGCGGCCCGCTAGCCATCTGGATCAACTGCGTCTGGAAGCGCACGACCGCGGCGGCGGCGTCGAGGAGCTTCTGGTTCAGCCGCAGGAACGTCTCCTGCGCACGCATCGTCTCGGCGCGGGCGTCGCAGGTGGCGGCGATGGCGGGCGACACGTCGAACGCGAACCCGCCCACAGGCACCGCGGGGCCAGCGTCCGCCGCGCGAACCGGCGCCGCGGCGGGTTCGACGACCGCGGGCTCATCCCACGCCGCCGGCCCGGGAGCGACGGTCACCGGCTCCGGGATCGACGGTTCCGAGACGTGCCACACGTCGCCGACCGGTTCCGGCTCGGGTTCGGGCGGAAGCGGCGGGCGGTTCCCCACCGGCACCACCACGACCGGGCCGCGATCGGTCGCCGGCTCGCGGTGGCCGACGCAGTGCGTCTCGCCGCCGTACAGCGCCCCCAGATCGACGGGCACGCGCTCGGCGGCGAGGGCCGCGACGAGCCGCAACACCTGCGACACGGCGTCCGCGTTCCCGGCGTGGGCGGCCCGCGCCAGGTGCGGCTTGTCGGCGAGGATCGACCCAATCATCCGCGTACACGACGCCCCCGGCCCGACCTCCACGAACACCCGCACGCCGTCGCGGTACGCCGCCCGCACCACCGCCGGCACGTCGATCGGCCCCACCAGCCCGGCGGTGATCGAGTCGGCCGCGGCGCGCTCCGACACCGGGTAGCTCTTGCCCCACGCCCCGCTGTACACCGTCACCCCCGGCGGCGGCGTGACGGGCAGCGTGTGCAGCTCGCGGTACGGCACCTCGACCGGCCGGCCGGCGTCGCAGTGGGCGAGGGTCACGCCCGACAGCGGGAAGAACGGCCCGCCGAGCGCCGCGGCCAGCTTCGCCACGTCGGCCCGGTCGCCGCCGATGACGCACTCCGTCGGCGTGTTCACGATCAGCAGGTACGCCCGCAGGCCGGGCCGGAGTGCGGCGATCACGTCGTCCGCCGACGCCGAGACGACACCGGCCGCCCAATCGACGTCCTTCCCCTTCGGCACGCCCCAGTGGGTCCGGGCCGCGGCGTAGGGCGGGGCGAGGTCCGACACGAACAGCGACGACGCCCGCATCCGACGGTACATCTCGTCGCGGCCGGGCCACGCCCGCACCCCGAACAGCCCCGCGGACTCGCCGAGGCTCAGGCCGATCATCGCGTCGCACGCCACGCCGAGCGAGCGGACGACGTCCGAGACGAGCGACCCGACGGTCACCTGGCCGAACATCAGGTCGCGGTGCGGGGCGGCGTCGGCGGGGGCGTCCCAGAACAGGGCGGGGGCGAACTGGCTGCGCAGCAGGTCGTTCTCGGCGTGCTGCCGGCGCAGCACGCCGGGCCACTGCGTCGACAGGTCGCGGCCCATGCCGTCGAACTGATTCCCCGACCCCGGGAAGACGAACGCCACCTTCGCCTTCGGCCCGAGCGGGGCCGGCGAGTAGAACACGCGGTCGCGCAGCGCCGGCCGCGGGTCGGGCGGCAGTGGCAGGTCCGGGTTCGCCCGCAGGTGTGCGGTCAGGTAATCGGCCTGCTCGGCGAGCTCGGCCGCACTCCGGGCGACGAAGGCGGCGGCGAGCCGGGCCGGGCGGGCGGGCGGGTTCGCGGCGAACCAACGCCACGCGAGCGCCTCGATTCCGCGGTCCGACTCTGCGACGAGGCGTGTGAGCCCGGCGACCGCCTCGGCCAACTCGGCCGGCGACGCGGCTTCGACCACGAACACCGCCTCGCCGCGCGCCCCGAGCGGCTGGCGGCGGTCGGCGGGGGTCGCGTCGGCGGCCGTGTTCTTCGCGTACTCCTCGATGGCGAACACGAGGCACGACCCGTCCGCCCCACGAGCCGGCACGACGGCGCGGCGCGGGCCGTCGGCGCGGTCGTGGAGCCAGTAGCGCGGCGAGCCGGCGGCCGGCAGCACCTCCTGGTACAGCGCCAGACACGCCTTCGCCAGCGCCGCCGCGGCCGACGCCGCCCCCGCGGCACCCACGTCCGGCGTCGCGTCGAACGGCACGGCCCCGTCGGTGGCGGCCTCGTCGCGGACCCGGTTGAGCGCGAGCGTGAGCACGTCGGCGGTGGGGCCGTCGCCGGCCGGGTCGCCGCCGCCCGCGACGCCGACGCCGCGGATCACGGCGTACACGCGGTCGCCGTCGCGCTCGGCGTCGGCCAACCGCTTCAGCACGAACGCCGCGGCGCCGTCGCCGGGCACCGCCACGTTCCCGGGCAGAACGGTCCGCGGGTCGCCGACCAGTTCCACGCCGCCGGCGACGGCGCGGTCGATCTCGCCGGCCTGGAGGGCCCGCACGGCGAGTTCCACGGCGCGGGCGGCGCTGGCCTCCTCGCTGCAAACGGTGTGACTCGGCCCGCCGAAGTGGAACGTGCGGGCGATGCGGCTGGCGGCGATGCTGCCGAGGGCGCCCATGACGCGGTTCGCCGTGAGCGCGGCCGAGGCCCGATCCGCGTCGCCGCCGCGGGAAAGTTCGGCCCAGCGGAGGTGGTAGTTCGTCGTGTTCGGGTCGAGTCCCAGGCCGACGAACACGGCCGTGCCTGGGTCGCCATCGGCCGGCGGCTCGAACCGCCCCCGCACGGCGTCGTCCAGCGCCGCGGCCGCGACCCGGAGCATCACCAACTGCTGCGGCAGCGCGTCCTCCAGTTCCTTCGGCGGGACGCGGAAGCGGTCGATCGGCACCGACAGCTCGTCGATCATGAACCCCGGCGGGCACGGCTCGGACGCGAGCCCCCAGCCGTTCGCCTTCGGCGCGGGATCGACGGGCGTGGATGCCAGGACGTGTTCCTGAAACGCCCGCAGGTCCGACCACGGGCCGAAGTGCGCCGCCATCCCGACGACCGCGACGGGCACCGCCGGCGGCTTTGGCGCGGCGACGGGGTCGGGTGGCGGTTCGGCCTTCTTCTGGCGCGCGGTCACGAGCTTCGGCGGCGGCCCGGCCGGCTTCGCGGGCTTCGGCGCCTCCTGCCCCGTCCACTCTTCGAGCAGCAGGTGGGCGTTCACCCCGCCGAACCCGAACCCGCTCACCGCGGCGCGGCGCGGTTCGTTCCCGCGCCGCTCCCAGGGCTCGGCCGCGCTCAGCACGCGGAACGGGCCGTCGGCGTAGCGCAGGCCCGGGGCCGGCTCGCGGAAGTTCGCCTGCGGCGGGATCGCGCCGGCGGCGAAGGCGCCGAGCACCTTCGCCACGGCCGCCGCCCCGGCCCCCGTGAGGAGGTGGCCGACGCTCGATTTCACGCTGCCGATGACGCACCGGCCGGCGGCGTCGCCCCACAGCTCGCGGAGGCTGTCGAACTCGATCGCGTCGCCGACCGGGGTGCCGGTGGCGTGGCACTCGATCAGCCCCACGTCGGACGGCTTCCACCCGGCCGCGGCGTAGGCCCGCCACATCGCCCGGAGTTGCCCCTCCTTCGCCGGCGCGAGGAGGTTGCCGTGCATGTCGTTCGACAGCCCGCACCCGGCGATCACGGCGAGGATCGTGTCGCCGTGCGCGAGCGCGTCGGTCAGCCGCTTGAGCACGTACACCGCGGCCCCTTCGCCGACCATGAGCCCGTCGGCGGCGGCGTCGAACGGGGCACACCGGCCTGACGCCGAGAGCGCCCGGAGCTGCGCGAACCCGAGCTGCGTGTACTGCGGGTCGGCGCCGTTGGCCCCGCCGGCGAGCATGGCGTCGGCGCGGCCGGCGAGGAGTTCGTCGGAGGCGAGCTTGAGGGCGTACAGGGACGACGCGCATGCGGCGTCGAGTGTGAAACTCCCGCCGCCGAGCCCGAGCGCCTTGGCGAGCACGCCGCCCGGCAGTCCGGCGACGTAGCGGTTGAGTGAGTGCGTCCGCCGCGGTTCGCCGCCGAGGTACTCGCGGCACAGGGCGTTCGCCTTGTCCGTCGGCAGGCAGATGTTCCCGAGCACGACGCCGACGCGCGTCCGGTCCACGGCCGCGGTCTTTGCGGCGCGCCACGCCCGGTTGCCGGCGTCGAGGACGGTGTGGAACAGCGTGTCGAACTGGGCGACGAAGGCGGGATCGACGCCGAGGCCGGTGAGGTCCGGGGCGAAGGCGTCGAGGTAGTAGCCGCGGGAGTGCGGGGCGGCGTCGGGGTGCGGGACGCGCGGGTCGACGCACCGGTCGGGTGGGAGGAACCAGCGGCCGGCGGGCACGTCGCGGGACAGGTCGCGGGCGGCGGCCACGTCGCCCCAGAACGCGGCGAGGTCGGCCCCCGCCCCGGGAAGCCGCACGCCCGCCCCGACGATCGCCACCCGCTCAGTCGCAACTGTCATCCGCCGTTCCTGTCCGTGTGTCCACTTCTACCGGACGCGCCGCGGCCCGCCCCTCGCCGGGGCGGGCCGCACGAAATGAGCATCATGCAAGAATGACCGTCGGCACGGTTCGGGAAGTCCGACCGCTACCCGTCTAGCCGTCAGAGTTTACCGCGACCCTCCCGACGGCCAGTCGCTCCAACGCTGATTCCTACAGTTGACTCAATGCTTCTGGGACGGGGTCCCCCTCTTTCCCAGAACCAAGTGTCGCCGTCCGAACGACCCCCGCCTCACGCCTTCACGGCCCCGAGTTGGTTGCGGGTGAAGGCGGCGTTCAGGGTGTCGGTCATCATGCACTCGTAGTCTTGCAGTTGGGCCACGACCTGCCCGTCGGCGTCGAGGTAGTCGATGTCGGCGCGGGCGAAGGTGCCGTTGTCGCGGGTGATCCGCGCCACCACCGTGACCGGCCCGTCCGGGAAGTGGCGGCGGAACTGGCGGTAGCGGCCGGCGAAGTTCGGCAGGCTCGCCGCGCCGTGCTGGTGCCGGCTCCACAGGATCATGAGCTGGAAACTCGCGTCGAGCACCAGCGGGTCTGCGACCCACTGGCTCCGCAGCGGGTACGTGAGCCACTCGGCCGGCGGCGGCGCGGTCGCGCTCGTACCGGTGATCGCCAGTTCGGCCACGCCGTCGACGCGCTCCAGGCCGTGCAGGTCGGGGCCGTGGAACAGCAGTTCGCGGTACGCGTCGGCGACCGCGTGCGGGTACGGGGCGACCGCCGGCGGGCGGTCGGCGGCGGGCGCCTTCGGTAGCGCCGCGACCAGGATCACCTCCGCGCGCGACTTGATGAGTTCCTTGCCGTCCTTCTTCCGGCCGCGGAGCTCGACCGGGACGAGGAACAGCTTGTCCTGCTTGGCCGCCTTCCCGGCGTAGGCGCGGACGGCGAGCGTGTCGCCTGGGTCGAGTTTCACCCCCGCGGTGATGCGGAGGTCGTTGAACCCGTGGAAGACGAGCCCCGGGTGGCCGTGGAGGGCGGCGTGGGCCAGGAACTCCAGGTGCAGCGCCATCGGCAGCACCGCCCGGCCATCGAGGACGTGCGACCGCAGGACCGGGTGCGTGTCCACGTCCATGGCGCGCTCGAACGCCAGCGTCAGGTCGGGGTTCGGGGCCGCGGGGTGGGTGCCGGAGCCGGGCTGCGCCGGGGCGGGCGTGGCGGCGCCGAACCCGGGCGGAACCCCGACGCTCCCCGAGCCGCCGGCGCGGGCCTTCCCCATAGCCAGCACCTCGACCGTCCGCCCGGCGGCGGACAACTCGTTCACCAGGAACGCCGCGCCGTCCGCGAGCGGGATGAGCCCGACGCCCTCGGCCTCGAACTGTTTCCGCAGGCCGGGCGTGACCATGCCGCCCTCCCACGGCCCCCAGTTCACGCACACCACGCGGCACCCCGGCCGGCGGCGGGCCTCCACCTGCGCCGTCTTGTTGAGCACCTCGTTGGCGCAGGCGTAGGCCAGCTGTCCGGTGCGGCCGAACCGCCCGGTCATGGAGCCGAACAGCACCAGCGCCTTCAGGTCCTCGTGTGCCAGCAGGTCGAGCAGGTTCCGCAGGCCGTCCACCTTCGTGCGGTAGACGCGGTCGAAGTCATCGCCCGTCAGGTCTTCGATGCGCCGGTCGGCGAGGACGCCCGCGCCGTGGACCACGGCGGTGACCGGCCCGAACTTCGCCCGCACCTGCTCCAGCAGGTTGGCGACGGCCCGCTCGTCCCCGGCGTCGACGGCGAAGTACGCCGCCTTCGCCCCGGCCGTTTCGACGCGGGCGAGGGTGCGCCGGACCTCGCGCTGGGCGGCGACTTTCTGGTAGTGCTCGCCGATCTGCTTCGGGCCGGCGTCGGCGCCGAGGCGGTCGGCGATGGCCTTCTTCACGTCCGCCTCGGCCGCCAGCCCCGCGAGCCACTCGGGCTCGGCCCCCGGCGGCGGGGTACGGCCGGTGAGGACGAGCGTGGCCCCGAACGTCTCGGCGAGCGCAACGGCGGCCTCGGCGGTGACGCCACGGGCGCCGCCGGTGACCAGGATGACGTCCTTCGGCCCGAGCCCGACCGGTTGTCCGCCGGAGCGGCGAACGGTGCGGGCAAGTTCGATGGCGCCGCGGTTCTTCGCGGTGATGCCGACCTCCAGCGGGCCGGACGCCAGAACCTCGTCGGCCAGCGCGGCGGCGGCGGCCGGACCGTCGAACGCGGGGTCGAGGTCGATCGCCTTGCAGCTGACCTCGGGCCACTCGTGCCGGGCCGTCTTGGCCAGTCCGGCGAGGCCGCCGGCCGTGGGGTCGGCGTCCGGCGACAGGTCGTTCAGGCCGAACGACCCGTCGAGTCGGGAGACGGTGGCGAACACGGCCCCGCCGAGTTGCCGGCCGGTCTGGCGGAGCCGCGGGCCGACGGCCTGAAGCCAGTCGAACGCGCGCCGGTTGAGCCCCCCGTCCGGCCACGGCGTCGGCGGGGCGAGGAGGACGAGCCCGGCCAGCGCCCCCGTCGGCTTGTTCGTCCCCGGACCGGACCAGCCCATCACCCGGGACGCGAACCCGGCGGCCGCCAACCGATCGACCAGAGCGTCGGTCAGCGCGTCCGGCTCGCCGACGACCCAGACTTCGGCACCGGCCGGGATCGGCACTCGCGTCCGAGGGGATGTCGTGTCGAGATCGACGACCTGCAGAATGCTTCGGTCAACCTTGTCCCCGGCCACACCCGGTCCGGTCGGACGCGGGGAGTCGGTCGCGGGGCGAGTCGCGCCGTTCGCGGCGACGACCGCCGGGCGGATGTTCGACACCTGCTCGGTCTGAGGGGCGGCGAGTTCGGACGGCGACGGGATCGGGATCGGCGTGCGGAACGTGGAGGGTACGCCGTCGCCGAATGACGGCGTGATCGGCATCCGGGCCGTGACGGGCGCGTCGGGACGGCCCCCCGCCGCCCGGCCGCTGAGGAAGTCGGCCAGGTCCTGGAGTGTGTGGAGGGTGCCGAGTTGCTCGGGCTTCACCGCCGGTGCGTCGGGCAGCTTCTCCTGCAGCGCCGACAGGATCTCCACCCGCTTGATCGAGTCCACCCCCAGGTCGGTGTCGAGCCCCTGCGACAGGTCGAGGCTCACGACCGGGTAACCGGTCTTCTCGGCGACGACCTCCAGGAGGACGCGTGCCACGTCGGCGCGCGGTGCGGCCGCCTTCGGATCGTCGGGCTGTAGGAGCAGTTGGAGTTGCTCGCGCCCGACCGGCATGGTGCGGGTCACGTCTTCCGCTTCGGCCACGGCCGCTACGGGGGCCGGGCTACCGACGAGGAAGTCGGCCACGTCTTTCAGCGTGTGGAGGGTGCCGAGGTGTTCGGGCTTCACCGCCGGGGCGTCGGGCAACTTCTCCTGCAGCGCCGACAGGATCTCCACCCGCTTGATCGAGTCCACCCCCAGGTCAGTGTCGAGCCCCTGCGACAGGTCGAGACTGCTGACGGGGTAGCCGGTCTTCTCGGCGACGACCTCCAGGAGCGCGCGTTCGACGCGATCGCGGTTGCCCGTCGGCACCGGAGCGGGCGCGACGACGGGCGGCGGCGGGGAGTACACGACCGGCGGCGGCGGGGAGTATACGACCGGCGGCGGCGGGGAGTACACGACCGGCGGCGGTGGAGGCGGCAGGGGAGCCGGCGCGGGGAGCGGCGGCAAGGTGACGCCGGCGCCGATGCTCCCACTCAGCAGGGCCTGTTGCTGCTCGACCAGAGCCTGGAGCGTGCGCTGGGCGGCCTCCTGGGATTCGAGGAACTGACGGTGTAGCGACGCGGCCTGTTCCTGCATCCGCTGCAGCGCGACGAGGCTCTGCTGGGTCGCGGACAGCGCCTGGGCGAGGGCGTTGGGGTCGGTCATCGCGGGGCCCCGGGCGGGGGTGGTGGTCGGTCTCGGCCTGTCGTTGGCGTGGGGCGCGGGCGGCCGCGGCGGCAGGGCCGGGCGGGGGTTCACGTGGTTCGCCCCTGAGAGCGGGACGACCAGGCCGGGCTTCGTGTCCGGGACGGGCGGCCTACACCGGCTGCCGTCTTCCCAGGCGGCCAGGCGGACGGCCACGCCCCGCGCCGCGAGGCGGGCCAGTGCGCTACCGAAGTCTAGCAGGCCCAGGCGCTTCCCCCCAGCGGCGTCCACGGCGAACACGTCCGCGTCGGCCACGCCGGCGTCCGCCAAGGTCGCCTCGACGAGCCGCGTCAGGACCGCCCCGGGCCCGACCTCGACGAACGTTCGCACCCCGGCCGCGGCCAGCGCCTTGACCTCGTCCACGAACGCCACGGGCTTCGCGAGCTGATTCGCCAACAGGTCTTTCGCGGCGGCCGGGTCCGCGGGGTACGGCGCGGCGGTGGTGTTGGCGAACACCGCGGCCGTACCCGGCGCTAGCGCCACGACGTTCAGCGCCTCGCGGAGCGGGCCGGCGGCGTCGGCGACGAGCGGGCTGTGGAACGCGGCCGCGACCGGAAGACGGGCCGTCTTCAGACGCACCGCGGCGAGCGCCCCCGCGGCGCGCTCGATCTCGGCGGTGGCGCCGGACAGCACCGTCTGGGCGGGGGCGTTGCGGTTGGCGACGACGACATTCAGCTTCTCGCGCCGGACCACGGCCTCGATCTCGTCCGCCGGCGCGAACACGGCGAGCATCGCCCCGGCATCGCCGTCGCGCCCCTTCGCCATCAGCTCCCCGCGAAGGCGGGAAAGCGCGAACAGGTCGGCGGCGGCGAGTCGTCCGGCGGCGGCGAGCGCGACCAACTCCCCGTAGCTGTGGCCGGCGAACGCGGCCGGCTTCAGGCCGAACCGCTCGCTCAGGACGCGCCACGCCCCCCAACTCACGGCGCCGATCGCGGGCTGGGCGACGCGGGTGTCGCGGAGCGCGTCGTCGTCCGCCTTCACGGCCGCGGCGTCGAAGCGGGTCGGCGGGTAGACGCGGTCCGACAGCCTCACGCCGGCCGCGGCCGGCACGGCGTCGTTCGCGGCGGCAACGGCGTCGAGCACTTCGGGGAACAGGCACGACAGGTCGCGCAGCATACCGACCTGCTGCGACCCCTGTCCCGGAAACAGAACCGCGACGGCCCCCCGCGTCGAGCCTCGGCCGTAATGGGCACCCTCGGCCGTGTGCCAACTCGCCGCGCCGGGCTCCGCCCGCAACTTCGCCGCGGCACCGGCCAGCAGTTTGGGCAGGTCCGTATGAGTCCGGTGGGCGGCGAACGCCACCCGGCACGGGGCGGCGGCGTCGAACCCGGCGCGGCTCGCTTCGGCGGCGCGGGCGAAGTCGTCCCACGCGGGCGGGAGCGCATCCACCTTCGACGCCAATTCGGCCGGCGTCGCGGCAGCGAGCGCGACAATCTCGACGCTGCCGTCCCAGTCGGGGCCGGCCTTCGCGGGGCGGTACTCCTCCAGCACCGCGTGGAAGTTGCTGCCGCCGAACCCGAACGCCGACAGCCCCGCCCGCCGCGGGTGTTCGGCCCGCGGGAGCCAGGGCCGGGCCGCGGTGTTGACGTAGAACGGCGAGTCGGCCGCGCGGAACGGCTCGACCGGCTGCTTCACTTTGAGCGTCGGCGGGAGCACCTTGTGGTACAGCGCCAGCGCCGCCTTCACCAGCGAGGCCGCGCCCGCGGCCGCCTTGGTGTGACCGATCTGCGACTTCACCGACCCCACGGCGCACCACGGCCGGGGCTTGTCGGCCCCGGTCCCGCCGAACACCTCGACCAGGGCCGTCGCCTCGACGGTGTCGCCGACCTTCGTGCCGGTGCCGTGGGCCTCCACCAACTCGACCGTGCCCGGGTCCACGCCCGCGATCGCGTACGCCGTGCGGAGGCAGCGCTGCTGCCCCTCGGCGCTCGGCGCGTAGATGGCGTTTCCCTTCCCGTCGCTGCTCGAGCCGATCCCCTTCAACACGGCGTAGATCGTGTCGCCGTCGCGCTCGGCGTCGGCCAGCCGCTTCAGCACGACGACGCCGAGCCCCTCGCCGAGGATGGTGCCGTCGCCGTCGGCGTCGAACGGCTTCGCGTCCCCGGTCGGCGACAGCGCCGGGGTCTTCGAGAAGCACATGTACATGAAGATGTCGTTGAACGTGTCGATGCCGCCGGTCACGACCACGTCCGACCGCCCGGCCTGCAACTCGAGAGCGGCGAGGTGGACCGCCGACAGCGAACTGGCGCACGCCGCGTCCACGACGCAGTTGGTGCCGCCGAGGTCGAGCTTGTTGGCGATGCGCCCGGCGACGACGTTCCCGAGCAAACCGGGGAAGCTGTTCTCCTGCCACGACACGTAGCTCGCCGCGATCCGGGCGGCGGCGTCCTCGGCGGCGTCGTCCGGGACGCCGGCCTCCTTCATCGCCCGCTTCCACTTCGGGTGCCCGAGCCGGGCGCCGAGCGGGATCACCAGCTCCAGCGTCCCGGTGACGCCGAGGATGACCGACACCTTCTCCTGCCGCTTCGAGACGGCGCCGAGCCCGGCGTCAGTGAGTGCCTGGCGGGCGGCGACGAGGCCGAGGAGTTGGCTGGTGTCCGTGGCCTCCACGTCGCGCGGCGGGATGCCGAAGTCCATCGGCCGGAACGGCACGGGGTCGAGGAACCCGCCGCGGCGGGCGTAGGTCATGTCCGGCGTCTTCGGGTCGGGGTCGAAGTAGTCGTCCGGGTTCCAGTGCGACGCCGGGATCTCGGTGATGCCGTCGACGCCGTTCTTGACGTTCGCCCAGAACGCGCCCGGCCCCGCCGCCTTCGGGAACAGGCAGCCGATGCCGACGATCGCCAGAGGTGTGTTAGTAGCCGGTGCGGTCAACAGAGTGATACCTCGAAGCCCCGGGGCGGCCGCCCCGGAGCGTTAGTTCAGGCGCGATTCCAGCGCGGCACGCTCGACGGGGGCGAGGGCGAAGCAGTCGTCGGGAAAGTTCACGCCCTGCTGTCGTAGGGACTGGCGCCGCAGCACGACGCACGCCCCGGCCAGCAGGTTGAGAGCGACGCCGACCACGGTGCGGTTCGCGGGTTGTTCGAGCGGCGACCCCTTCGCCCACTCGTTGAACGCCCCCATCGCCGGGCCGCACCACACTTGATAATCGAGCTGCCGCGTCGGCTCGCCGGCGTTCGCCCACCGACTCGACAGCCCCAGGTACCAGCGAAACACCAGGGCCATTTTGTGCCGCGGGTCGGCATCGGCCTTGGCGACCTGGCCCGGCTCGCGCCCCTGCCAGAAGGCGCGCGTCTCGTCCCAGCGCTGCTCGAACGACGCCTTCAGGTGCGTCTTCTCTACCTGGACGCGCTCGACGGCCGGGATCGCCTCCCAACTCGGGTACGCGCGGTAGAGGTCGTACAGTTTCTGGGCGCGCATCGGGAACATCGTGCCGCGCTTGAGCACCTGGAGCTTCACGCCCATCTCGAACATGTCGGCCGCGGGGGCCATCGTCACGTCCGCCTGGCCCGCCTCGGCGAGCATCTTCCGCACCGCGTCCGAGCTGCCGGACTCGACGCACGCCTGGTTCACGCTGCCGGTCACGACGTAGGCCGCGCCCATCGCGAAGGCGGCGGCGACGGACGACGGCGTGGCGATGCCGCCGGCCAAGCCCACGCGCGGCGGGGTGAAGTACTTGAACTGCAATTGTAACCGGTCGCGGAGCGCCAGGATCGTCGGCAGGAGCGTGATCGCCGGGCGGTTGTCGGTGTGGCCACCGCTGTCGGCCTCCACCGTCACGTCGTCGGCGACCGGGAACCGCGCCGCCAGTTGGGCCTGCGTGGCCGTGACGTGCCCGGCGGCGACCAGGTCCTTGAGAATGCGATCGGGCGGCGGCGACAAGAACTTCGTCGCCACCTCCACCCGGCTCACCTTCCCGATGACGTGGTTCAGCGGGTACGCCATGCCGCCGACGCCGCCCTTGAACCCGGCCACGCGGTAGCGCACGATCGCCGGCGTCAGGTCGAGGTACGCACTGGCTTCCACGAGCGGCACGCCGCGCTGCAACAGCAACTCGGCCGTCGCCATCTCGTGCGCCGGCTCGCCCGGGCTGTGGATCAGGTTCACGCAGTACGTCGCACCGCCGACCGCAGCCTGAATCTCGTCAATCGCCTGCGCGATCCGCGGCAACGACTGCCCGGCCGCGCCGTAGCTGCCGAGCATCCCGGCCTTCGCCATGTCGATCACGATCGCGGCCGAGGCGATCCCGTTGGCCATCGCACCGGTCTTGTACGCGAAGCGGAGGTCGTGCTCGGCGCGAAAGGTCGGGTCACCGAGTTGTTCGGGCCGTAGCGGCGGCAGGTACGCCAGCACCGGCAAGCCGTCGGCCCCGGAGCCGAGACGCACACTCCCTCCGGCCGCGACCGCGGGGCCGTGGGTCGTCTCGACCACGATCACCGGTGAAGCCAGATCGGAGACCGCAGCACGGACGGCGGCCGGGTCGTCGGTCGGGGCGTTGTTCCCGGGCACCCACGAACCGAGCGGGGCGAACGGGCGGTTGGTCCCGGCCGGGTGGGTCATCGCGGGGGTGGCTCGCGGGGGCGGATCGTGCGGTCAGGTTAAGAGTTACGGAGAACCCCGTGGCCCGAACAGGGGTGAAAGACGCCACGAGAACGACCCACCGTCAGACTAAAATGATTGTTTCCGCCGCGCCTCCCTGCGGGTCGCGGAAACATGTCACGCGGTCAGACTGACGCATACCAGCCCGTTGCGCGCGTCGGCGTCCGTATGATGGGGTGTACGGTACACGCCCGGAGGACCGACCGATGGACCTGCGTTCTCGTGTCGAACAGACGCTCCGCGACGAGGTCGCCCCCGCCCTGTCCCTGGACGGCTCGCGGATCGAGGTCGTCGAGGTGACCGACGGCATCGCCTCGGTCCGGCTCGCCGGCGTGTGCGGTGGCTGCCCCGCGACCGTGTGGACGCTCCTGGGGTCGATCGAGGCCGAACTGCGGGCGCGGGTGCCGGAGGTCGAACTGGTGGAAGCGGTGGGCTGACATGTTCGCCGGGTACAACACCAACGGCTTCGCCCACCACCGCCTCGCCGACGCCATCGACATCCTGGCCGAGCTCGGCTACGGTGGTGTCGCGATCACTCCTGATGTCAACCACCTCGACCCCGACAGCCCAGACTTCGAGCAACAGGTCCGCAACCTCACTAGGCAGCTGAGCGACTGGGACGTTCAGTCCGTCCTTGAGACGGGAGCGCGGTTCATCCTCGACGCCAAACAAAAGCACCAACCCACGTTGATCAGCCCTGACGCCGTCGGGCGTGAAATCCGGTACGGCTTTCTCTCGCAGTGTGCGCAGTTGGCGCGGCGGCTCGGCGCCGACACACTCAGTTTCTGGTCCGGCTCTCCCACAGACAACGCGGCGCCGAACATCCTGATGGACCGGCTCGTCGAACAGTGTCGCAAGCTCGCCGATGCCGCCGCCGAACGGAATGTCCGCCTCGCGTTCGAGCCGGAACCCGGCATGTTCATCGACACGATGGACAAGTTCGCCGAGTTGCACGCCAAGGTGAATCACCCCGCGTTCGGCCTCACCATCGACGTCGGCCACCTCGTCTGCAACGGCGAGCTGCCCGTGAGCCGGTTTCTCACCGACTGGAAGCACGTCCTCTGGAACGTCCACATCGAGGACATGCGGCGCGGCGTCCACGACCACGTCATGTTCGGCGAGGGGGAGGTCGATTTCGCGGACGTGTTCGCCGGGCTGCGCGCCGCCGGATACGCCGGCGGCGTGTACGTCGAGCTGAGCCGGCACAGCCACGACGCGGTGAACACGGCCCGGAAGGCGAAGGCGTTCCTCGGCGCGTACGGGCTCTGACGCGCCGCTATAACGTCTCCTCCCTCCCGGAGCCCGCGCATGCCCATCGAATCCCCCGGCGTCGCCTTCATCGGCGCCGGCGACATCGCCGTCCTCCACGCCGCCGCCGTCAAGAAGGTCCCCGGCGCCCGCCTCGTCGGCCTCTGGAACCGCTCCCAGGACCGGGCACAGCAGCGCGCGAAGGAGTTCGGCTGCAAGGTCTACGCCACCCCCGCCGAGGCCTGCGCCGACCCCGCGGTCGATGCGGTGTTCATCCTCACGAACCTGGAGACGCACTTCGAGTACACGAAGCTCGCGCTCGAGAACGGCAAGCACGTCCTGGTCGAGAAACCGGTGGGCGTGTCGGTCGCCGAGATCGAGGAGATGGACCGACTGGCGAAGGCGAAGGGGCTCGTGGTGGTGCCGGGGCACAACTACATCTACGAGCAGTCGATGCAGCGGACCCGCGACCTCGTCCGCGGCGGCGACCTGGGCAAGATCGTGTCGGCGTACGTGATGTACAACATCCACCACCCCGAGGAGGTGGCGAAGCGCTACCCCGGCGTCGTGCGGCAAATCCTCACCCACCACTCGTACATCCTGTTGTACCTCGTCGGGAAGCCGGTCGAGCTGTGCGCCATGAAGGCGACGCTGCACTACCAGGAGTACCCCGAGGAAGACATCGCCATGGTGCAGATGCGCCTGGAGAACGGCGCGCTGGCCCACTTCTGCGCGAGCTTCGCGGCCGACGACCACGCCGCCGACCCGTGGACGGTGATGGTGAAGGTGATCGGCACGGCCGGGAGCACGCGGTACAGCTACCGCGACCACGTCGAGATCAAGCCGGGGTTGGTGCACAGCCAGACGTACACGGCGTACCAGGGTTCGGTGATGAACGAGGTGCGGCACTTCCTGGTGGACTGCCTGCGGCTCGGGGCGGAGCCGCTGAGCACGCTCGCCGACGCGGCGACGGCGCAGCGGATGATCGAGGCCGCGGAGGCGTCGATCCGCGACAAGAGCGTCGTGAGGCTGTGACGGCTGCCGCGTCGGTTACGTTGCCGCTTGCGGCTT
>JBGAQM010000451.1:0-4470 GCA_044220735.1 Urbifossiella sp.
GTGAAACGCCCGGCCGTGCCCGCGGGGGCCAACCCGATCGACGCCTTCCTGCTGGCGAAGCTCGGCGAGAAGGGGCTGACGTTCGCCCCGCCGGCCGACCCGCGGGCACTCGTGCGGCGCGCGTACTTCGACCTCATCGGCCTGCCGCCGACGCCGGAACAGGTGGAGGTGTTCGTCGCCGACGCGGACCCGCGGGCGTTCGAGAAGCTGGTGGACAAGTTGCTGGCCGACCGCGGCTACGGCGAACGCTGGGGGCGGCACTGGCTCGACCTGGCACGCTACGCCGAGTCGCAGGGCCATGAATTCGACTACGACATCCCCGACGCGTGGCGCTACCGCGACTACGTGGTGCGGGCGTTCAACACCGACCTGCCGTACAACCAGTTCCTCGCCGAGCTCGTCGCCGGCGACCTGCTCGCAGAGCCGCGGCGGAACCCGGCGGACCAGTCGAACGAGAGCCTGACCGCCACCGGGTTCTGGTGGCTCGGCGAGGGGAAGCACTCGCCGGTGGACTCGCGGTCCGAGTACGCCGACCGCGTGGACAACCAGATCGACGCCTTCGGCAAAGGGGTGCTCGGCCTGACGCTGGCGTGCGCCCGCTGCCACGACCACAAGTTCGACCCCGTCAGCACGAAGGACTACTACGCGCTGTTCGGCGTGCTGTCGAGCTCGCGCTACCACCGCGGCGACGTGGGCGACGAGCGCGCGGCGGCGACGGTTCTGGACCAGTTGAAGGCGAGCCGACCGCCGTCAGGCGGCGGGTCGGGCGACGCGGGCGCCGATGCGTGGCGCGCGAAGGCCACCGCGTTCGAGCGGTTCGACGCCGGCTGGCGCACCCGCTGGGACGCCGCCGGGCTCGCCTTCCGCCCCGAGGCCGGCGACGGCTTCCCGCACAGCGGCCGCGAGACGGCCAAGCTCGCCGGCGCCCTCCGCTCGCCGACGTTCGTCATCGACAAGCCGTTCCTGGCCGTCCGCGTTGCCGGCGAACACGGCAAGGCCCGCCTCATCCTCAACGGCTTGCAGCTCATCCAGGCGCCGATCTACGGCGGCCTCGCGCAGCCGGTGAACAGCAAGGAGCAACTCCGCTGGGTCGTGTTCGACCTGCGGATGTGGAAGGGGCAGCCCGCGTACTTCGAGCTGCTCGACGAGGGCCCCGGGTTCGTCGCCGTCACCGAAGCGTGGTTCGCCGACGCCCCGCCGCCCGCGGCGCCGGGCACGGTGCTGCTGCCGCCGACCGACGACGCCACGAAGGCGATGGAGGCGAAGTTGCCGGCGCCGGTGTTCGCGCCGACGCTCCGCGACGGCCCCGGCCGGAACGAACGCGTGTTCGTCCGCGGCAACCACAAGACGCCCGGGGCGGAGGCGCCGCGGGCGTTCCTCGAAGCGTTCGACAGCACGCCGCTACCCGGCCCCGGCAGCGGCCGGCTGGAGCTGGCGCGGAAGGTGACCGACCCGAAGAACCCGCTGGTGGCGCGGGTACTCGTGAACCGGCTGTGGAAGCACCACTTCGGCGAGGGGCTGGTCCGCAGCCCGGACGACTTCGGCTACCAGGGCCAGCCGCCGACGCACCCCGAACTGCTCGACTGGCTCGCGGCCGAGTTCGTGAGCCCGTCCGACGGCGGCGCCCCGTGGTCGATCAAGCGGGTGCACCGGCTGATGCTCCTGACCGCCGCGTACCGGCAGGGGAGCCGGGCGACGCCGGAGCAGGCCGCGAGGGCGACGACGGCCGACCCGCAGAACAAGCTGCTGCACCGGCAGAACGTGCGGCGGCTGGAGGCGGAGGCGATTCGCGACGCGATGCTGGCGGTGAGTGGTCGGCTGGACCCGACGCCGGGCGGGCCGGGGGTGCTGCCGTACCTGACGGAGCACCAGGTGGGCCGCGGCAAGCCGGCGAGCGGGCCGCTGGACGGGAACGGCCGGCGGAGCCTGTACCTGGCGGTGCGGCGGAACTTCCTGAACCCGATGTTCGTGGCGTTCGACTTCCCGACGCCGTTCAGCGCGATCGGCAAGCGGACGGTGTCGAACGTGCCGGCGCAGGCGCTGGTGATGCTGAACAACCCGTTCGTGGTGCAGCAGGCCGAGCTGTGGTCGCGCCGGGTGACGACCGGAGGCGGGAGCGCGGACGAGCGGGTGACGCGGATGTACGCGGCGGCGTTCGGCCGCGCCCCGACCGCGGAGGAGCGCGCGACGGCAACGGCGTTCGTGGCCGACGCGGCGCGGGACGGCGGCGAGCCGCGGGCGTGGGCGGACCTCGCGCACGCGCTGTTCAACGCCAAGGAGTTCATCTTCATCGACTGACGCCAGCGGGGTACAATCCGCCGCCGCCCCGACGAGGGATTCCCGATGACGACCGCCGCCCCGCCGACCGTCGTATTGCTGTCGGCGGAGCAGTACGCCGAACTGCCCGACGACGGGCGCCACACCGAACTCGTCCGTGGGAGGATCGTCGAGATGCCGCCCCCGACACCGACCCACGGGTACTACTGCCTGAACATCGGCATCGCTATCGGCGTCTACGTCAAGTCGAAGGACTTGGGCCGGGTGGTGTCGAACGACAGCGGCGTTCAAACCGAAAGCGACCCGGACACGGTTCGCGGCGCGGGCGTGGCGTTCTACAGCTACGAGCGGGTGCCGCGGGGGCCGATGCCGAAGGGGTACTGGCCGGCGCCGGAGTTGTTGTTCGAGGTTCGCTCGCCGTCGAACACGTGGCGGGAGATCAACGCCAAACTCTCGGAGTACTTCGCCGCGGACGTGAAGGTGGTGTGCGTACTCGACCCCGACTCGTCGAACCTGTGGGTGTACACGCCGGACCAGCCCCCGCGCCAACTCACGGCCGACCAGGAGCTGACGCTGCCGGAGGTGTTCCCCGACTTCCGTGTGCCGGTCCGCGAGTTCCTCGGCTGACGGGCCGTGCCTACTTCTTCGTCGGCTCCGGCGGCTTCCGGCCGACCACCTTCGTCCTCCCGTTCACCTCGCGCTCGGACCACACGAACGGCTGCGGGCTGCCGTCGGCGCCGGGGGCGACGCGGTACCGGTAGGCCTTCCCCCACGGGTCGATGAGGTCCGTCGCCTTCCGCACGAACCCAAACCCGCCGAACGGCGGCGTCACGAGCTGGTCCAGCTTCTCGGGGTACTTGTCACCCGACTGCGGGTTCAAGTAGTACGCCTCGCACGCCACCACCAGGCTCTGCGCCGACAGTTCGGCCCGCTTCTCCTTCGCCGCCTCCGCGTCGGGTTGCGCCCCCGCCAGACCGGCGGTGAGGATCAGCCCGGCCACCGCCGCCAGTCGTACCATCGCGCACCCTCCTCTCGGGTCGGGCGTATCGTACCCGCGCGTCACCGGGTCGCCACCGGCCCGCGGCGAAGTCTCACCGGCGCCTCACTCCGCCACCGGCGGCTCGCCGCCGGCGCGCGTCGTCAGCGCCGTGAGGGCCGCCGCGGTCGTCGTCGCGCGCAGGAAGCGCAGACTGCCGTCGCCCAGCGCCACGTTCGCGCCGCCGACGTGGTAGCTGCCGTAGGCGCCGAGTCGCGCCCGGTACTCCGCCGCCAGCGCCGTCCCGTTCACCGGCGGCGGCGGGGTCGGGATGACGACCGGCGGCACGGGCGGCGGCGGCGGCTCCCACTTGCTCGGGTTCGTCATCCCCACCGCCGCCTGCGACGAGAACAACCCCCCCGCCGCCGTCCCGCCCGGGGCGTCCGGGGCCGACGCCGGGAACGGGTACCACCGGGCGTACGCCGCGATCGGCTGCAGCGGCGGGTTCGGCGCCGGCGTGATGATCCCCATCGACTGCGGCTGCTGGTACGTGTCCAGCCCCGCGTCCCCCACCTGCCGCTCGCCCAGCAGAATCGTGTTCGACGTGCCGTCGGTCACGTGGTCGAGCCGCACGCCGACCTGGTTCGCCGCCGGCTTCGACGCCGGGCCGGTGGTCGGGAACATGCCGTCGGCCTTGGTGTTGGCGTCGAGCGGGTACGGGCGGGTGCCGCCGTTCCCGCCGTAGGTCGTGAGCCCGGCCGCGGAGTCGAGCCCGGGGTGGCTCGGGCACAGCATCAGCGGCAGCGCCGTCTGCGCCAGCGCCGAGTTGTTGCCGGCGTTGACGAAGTCCCAGCGGCGGAACAGCGGGTCCTGCTCGGCGTGCGGCAGGAGCTCGACGAACAGCGTGGTGTAGCGCGCCCCGCCGGCCTCGGCGGCGGTCGGGAGGCGGCCCTGGGTGTCGTGGTAGTTGTGGCAGGCCAGCGCGAGCTGCTTCAGGTTGTTCGCGCACCTCGCCCGCGCCGCCGCCTCGCGGACCTTCTGCACTGCGGGGAGGAGGAGGCCGACCAGCACCGCGATGATGGCGATGACGACGAGCAACTCGATCAGCGTGAACGCGCCGCGGCGACCGGCCATGCCGACCTCGGTGACGGGGGACGGTTCATCATCCCACGTCCGCGCGCGACGAAGAAGGGAGAAAAAAGCCTCGGGGCTTCGCC
>JBGAQM010000452.1:0-4433 GCA_044220735.1 Urbifossiella sp.
GTGTTCCCGGCGAACGGCGGCTTGCCGGTCACCAGCGAGAAGAACGTCGCCCCGAGGCTGTAGATGTCGGCCCGGATGTCCACGCTCGGGCTGTTGAGCGCCTGCTCGGGGGCGATGAAGTCGGCGGTGCCGACGACCGCCCCGGCGTCGAGCCGTTCGGTGAGCTTGTCCTCGCTGCTGGCGGAAAGGCGAGCGAGGCCCATGTCGAGGATCTTGACCACGCCCGTCTTGTCGCGCATCAGGTTGCCGGGCTTGATGTCGCGGTGGACGAACCCCTTCTCGTGGGCGTGTTGGAGGCCGGCCGCGGCCTGGGCCACGGCGTCGGACGCCGCCGGGTACGGGAACGGGCCGTCGCGGTCGAGCGCCTGCTGGAGCGTCTCGCCCTCGACGTACTCCATCACGAGGTACGGCGTGTCGCCGTGGCGGCAGACGTCGAAGATGCGGACGATGTTCGGGTGGTCGAGCGCCGCCGCGGCGCGGGCCTCGCGGAAGAACCGCTCCGCGGCGAGGGTGGTGTCGTCGCCCTTGCCCACGACCAGCACCTTGATGGCGACCTTGCGGCGAAGTTCCTGGTGTTCGGCGAGGTAGACGACGCCCATGCCGCCGCGGCCGAGTTGTTCGAGCACGACGTAGGCGCCGAGGCGGAAGCCCTTGTGCCGCCCGAGGAGGAGCTGCTGGGCCTGGAATTTCGTGATGACGCCGCGCTTCACCAGGGCGGCGGCCGCCTTCTGCGGGTCGGCCGGGAGGTCGTCGGGGACGGCGGCGGTGAGGCCGCTCCGCCGCAGCAGGTCGATGAGGTCGGGGGTGGAGACGGGAGCGACGGGCATGGCCGTTCTCGTGTGCGACTGCGTGGTGCGAGCGAAGCCGAACGGAATTGGACCGTCGGAACTGTAGTTCACAATCTGACAACGGGCGCGAACGGACCGGTCGGCCGGGCGCGGAATTCAGCTTAACCAGCAACATGGGTGGAAGAAACGGCGAATCCCTGCCGACCGGGGGAGTCCCGACTTCCTGTCAGGAGTGCGGCTCTAGTCCGCACCGCCCCAGCGCTCCACGAGCCGGTGTTCGACGCCGAGTTGGTCGCACACCCGCCCCACCACGAAATCGATCAGGTCCTGAACCCGCTGCGGCTTCGTGTAGAACCCCGGCATCGCCGGCAACACGACCGCTCCGGCCTCGGCGACCGCGACCATGTTCCGCAGCTGAACCAGCCCCAGCGGCGTCTCCCGCGGCACGAGCACGAGCTTGCGGCGTTCCTTCAGGTGGACGTCGGCGGCGCGCTGGATCAGGTTCTCGGACGCCCCGCGGGCCACGGCCGAGAGCGTCCCCATGCTGCACGGGCACACGGCCATCCCGGCGGTGAGGAACGACCCGCTGGCGATGCCGGCGCGGAAGTCGCGGTGGTGGTGGTAGCGGAGGCGGCCGAGCTCCAGCCCCTTCGCCGCGGCGCCCAGCAACGCCAGCGGGTCGAACTTCGCCGCGTCCAGTGCGAGCTCCCGGCCGAGTTCCGTGGCGACCACCTCCGCCCCGGCTGGGCTGACGGTCAGGTGAACGGCGCGGCCGGCGCGCAACAGCACCTCGACGAGGCGGACGCCGTACGCGGCGCCGCTGGCCCCCGTGATCGCCACCACCAGGTCGTTCGCCGGCATGGCAGCCCTCCTCCCCTCATGGTAGACGGCGCCGGGAAAGTGCTGGCGTTCCGCGCCACCGGCGGGTACTGTTTGTGTGACCGACCCGCCGGGCGTTCCCGCCCGCCTTGCTCTCCCGGGGTTCCCACCATGCCCCGCCGACTGGCGCTTGCCGCCATGTTCGCGCTCGCCGCGCCCGCCGCCGGCGCCGACCGCGCCGCCATCGACGCCGAACTCCGCGCCGCCTGGCAGAAGCAGTCGATCACCCCCGCCCCGCGCTCGGCCGACGGCGAGTTCCTGCGCCGCGTCTACCTCGACCTCATCGGCACCATTCCCACGCACGACGAGGCCGTCGCCTTCCTCGCCGACGCCGACCCGAAGAAGCGCGAGAAGCTGATCGACAAACTCCTCGCCGACCCGCGCTACGGCCCCGCCCAGGCAACGGTGTGGGATTTGGTGCTGTTCGGCCGCAACCCAGGGAATATCGACGCCACCCGCAAGCGCGACGGGTTCAAGTCGTGGCTCGCGGCGCAGCTGCAGGAAAACGCCCCGTACACGCACATCGTCGGCGACCTGCTCACCGGCGAGAAGGCGGGTTCGGAGCTGTACCACGTCCAGTTCCGCAACGCCCCCGAGGAGGCGGCGGTGCACGTGTCGCGGGTGTTCCTCGGCACGCAACTCCAGTGCGCCCGCTGCCACGACCACCCCTACGACCGCTGGACGCAGAAGGACTTCTACGGCGTCGCCGGGTTCTTCGTGCGGCTCGTCGTGCAGGAGAGCGGCAGCGGAGCGACCCGCACGTTTACCATCGGCGAGAAGGCGACCGGCGACGTGCTGTTCAGCGGCAACGCGAAGGACCAGGCGCCCGGCCGCAAGGGCGAGCCGGTGCGGCCGCGCGTCCTCGGCGGCCCTGACCTCGACGAGCCGCCGGCGCCCAAGACCAAGGAGCCGACGCCGAAGGCGAACGAGAAGCTGCCGCGGCCCGCGTTCTCCCGCAAGGAGAAGTTCGTCGCGTGGATGACGGCGAAGGACAACCCGTACCTCGCCCGCGCGGCGGTGAACCGGGTGTGGGCACAGTACATGGGCCGGGGCATCGTTCACCCGGTGGACGACTTCCAGGCCAACAACGAGCCGTCGCACCCCGAACTGCTGACCAAACTCACCGAAGGGTTTGTCGCCCACGGCCACGACCTGAAGTGGCTGACCCGCGAGATCGTGAATTCGGACGGCTACCAACTCGCGCTCGCCGGTCCGACGAAGGCGGCGCTGCCGAAGTGGTTCGAGCGCGCCCGCGTACGGCCGCTGACTGCCGAGGAGATGCTGACGGCGATGCGCCAGGCGACGCAGTTCGACGTGGGTCGAAAGGCGGGGGAGAAGGCGGCGGACGTGGGCGCGGACTACTTCCTGCGGGCGTTCGGCGAGCCGACGAACGGGCTCGGCGACTTCCAGGGCGGGTTGAACGAGCACCTGTTCCTGAACAACTCGGAGCACGTCCGCCGCCTCATCACGCGCCGACCGGGGAACCTCGCGGACACGATTCTGAAGTCGAGCGAGCCGGCCGAGAAGAAGGCGGAGCGGCTGTACCTGACGGTGCTGAGCCGCCGCCCGACGCCGACCGAGGCCGCGACCGTGGCCGCGTACCTGGGCCAGCCGGAGAAGGCCGAGGCGCTCGTCGAGGATGTCATCTGGGTGCTTCTGAACGGGAGCGAGTTCCGCTTCAATCACTGACAGAGGAATTGGCCGCAACAAGGCACAAAAGGCACAAAATGAAGACAAGAACAGACCTGATTTATTGATCCGTATCATGCTTTATTTTGTGCTTTTTGTGCCTTTTTGCGGCCATTCCTCTTCCGAGAGCAAACGATGTTCTCCCACCTGAGCCGCCGGGCGTTCCTGAAGGGCGCCGCCGTCACCGGGTCCGGCCTGATCCTGCCGAACTGGGGCGCGCTGGCCTACGCCAGGAGCGCCGCCGACGCCGCGGCCCGCGCCAAGAAGCGCTGCATCCTCCTGTGGATGAACGGCGGCGCCAGCCAGATCGACACCTTTGACATGAAGCCCGGCCGCACCACCGCCGGGCCGTTCCGCCCGGTTCAATCGAAGGTCACCGGGTTGCAGGTGTGCGAGTACCTGCCGCGCATGGGGCAGGTGGCCGACAAGCTCGCGGTGGTGCGCAGCATGCGGACGCAGTCGCCGGACCACCCGGACGGCATTTATCACATGCACACCTGCTACAAGATGAGCGAGCGGACGCCGCACCCCGAAATCGGCGCCGTCATCGCGCGGTTTAACGGCGACCCGGCCTCGGACCTGCCCACGTTCGTGCGCATGGGGTCGTGCGGGAACGGCGGCTCCGGCTACCTCGGGCCGGCGCACGAGCCGTTCTCTGTCAGCGGCAACGGCCGATTGCCGTCGTTCACGACCGCCTACCACCAAGACCCCGCCGAACGCCGGCGCGCGGAGTTGTTCCGCCAACTCGAAGGCGAGTTCACGTCGGGCCGGCCGGCGGAGCCGTTCGAGAGCCACCGCACCGGCAAGGAGCGGGCGTGGCGACTGCTGCGGGCGAAGGGCGTGTTCGACACCGTCGCGGAGTGGCCGCGTGCGAAGGAGCGGTACGGCGATACCGAGTTCGGCCGCAGTTGTCTGCTGGCCCGCAAGCTGGTCGAGGCCGGGGTGCCGTTCGTGGAGGTCGGGCAGGAGAACTACGACAGCCACGCCGACAACTTCGTCTGCCACAAGGCGAACATGCAGGTACTCGACCCGGCGTGGAGCGCGCTGCTGCTCGACCTGGAGGAACGCGGCCAGCTC
>JBGAQM010000453.1:0-4432 GCA_044220735.1 Urbifossiella sp.
CCTCCACCGCCGGGAGCGCCGCCGCGACCGCCGCCCAGCGCCGCACCGCCGCCGCCCGGAGGGGCACCGCGACCACCCATGCCGCCGGCACCCATGCCGGCGCCGCCCGGAGGGGCACCGCGACCGCCCATGCCGCCGGCGCCGCCCGGGCCGCCACCACCGCCGGGAGCGCCGCCGCGACCGCCGCCGCCCTGACCCATGCCGCCCGCAGCCGGCACACCGCCCGCAGCCTGGGCGCCTTGAGCCCCTTGCGCGCCCTGAGTCGGGTCCATCGACGAGCCGGTGTCGGGCGTCACGGCGCCGCTGTCGGTGCTCGGCTCCACCATCGTCGGCGTCACCGGGCCGGGCGCCGCCGGGATGCGGATCACCTGCACGGCCGTCTTCGTGATCGGCGGCTGGTTCGGCCGGTTCGACGGCACCTCGAACACCAGCGTCACCCGGACCGCCCGCGGCGGGCCGGTCGGCGTGACGCCGTCGGCGGCGGGCGTGCTGCCGTCCCAGCTGGTCGTCCAGCCGGTGCCGTCCCAGTACTCGAAGGTCACGTCGGTGACCTCCTCCACGAGCGTATCACCGTCCTCGTTGGTCAGGTCGGGGTCGGCCGAGTTCCGCACCCCGTCGGCGGTGACCCACGGCCGCTCCTGCCGGCACAACCCGCCCCCGGAGCGGAGCCAGTACGTGACCCGCCGCAGGTCGCTCGCCGACTGGGCGCCCGACGGGTTCGCCAGCTCGCCGGTGTACGCCAGGGCGGTCGGCAGGCCGCTGGCGTAGATGGTCAGCGTCTTGTCGGTGCCGACCACGCCCGCCTGGAACGAGATGTCAGCCGCCTTCGGGGCGGCCACGGTGGCCTCGGCGGCGCCGTCGTCGGCCGGGGCGGGGGTGCTGCCGTCGGCCGCCGGGGCGGCCGCGGGGTCGGGAATCGTGGTCACGGTCGGGGGGGCGGCCGCGGCGGGGTCCATCGCGGCGGGGTCCATCGCCCCCATGTCCGCGGCGGGGGGCGGGGTGCCGGCGGCGGTGTTCCCGCCGGACTTCGGCGGCAGCGGGCCGAGGGCCGACGCCAGGTCGAGGTTAATGCGGTTGAAGGCGGCGCGGGACAGGTTGTCCACCTCCAGCGCCTCGCGGCTGTCGGTGGTGCGGCGGAGGGTGATGTCCATGGCGAAGTAGAGCGCCGCCATGAGGAAGATGGCGATGAGGCTCGCGAGCATCACCTCCAGCAGGGTGAACCCGGGGCGGCGCCGCGTGTGGGTCAGCCTCATGGCATCGTCCCCGTGGTGGGCATCCCGGTCCCGCCGTTCACCTCGGCCGACTCGACGTCGGCGTCGGACGGCTTCTGCGCCTGCGCCGCCGACCCGGTCATCGCCGGGTCGTACATGAGCTGCCCCAGCACGATCTCGAACCGCCGGCCGCGCACGTCGCGGTACACCGTCGCCGTCACCCGGTACAGGTTGGTGGCCGTCTCCGCCTGCGAGCTCACCTCCCACGACCACCCGGGCTCGTCGTCGAACGTGCCGCTGTCGCCGGAGATGGGGATGACGCCGGCCTCGCACTCGGCGAGTTTGGCCTGGGCGAGGCGGGTGCCGCGGACGTGGTTGCGGGCGTCGGTGCCGCGCTCACTCCCCATGTCCACCAGCTGCCCGACGGCGGCCAGCGACAGGAGGAGGATGGCCAGCGCGAGGAGGACTTCGATGAGCGTCAGGCCGGGGCGCGCGCCCCGCCGCGTGGCGCGGCGCGGGGCCATCACCCACCCCCGTACTTGCTGTCGTTGGGCAGCACCCGCGACGACCCGGACACGCCGCGGAGCTGGATGCGGAGCGGCGGGAAGTTCGTCTCGGTGATCGTCACGACCGTCCCCACCTCGCGGCAGGTGCCGTCCGGCAGGAACGTGCCGACCGTCTGCCACTCGCCGTCCGACCCGGGGGCCACCCCGTCGTCGTCGGCGGCGAGGCCGGCCGTGCACTTGTCCAGGCGGCTTTCGAGGCACGTCACCGACGCGCCGGCGTGCTCGGCGGCCGGCAGGCTGGCGAAGTCCTGCGTGTCCGGCGCCAGGCGGATGCGGGTGCCGTCGGCGCTGATGGCGAGGCGGTACGCCTGGCCGTACTCCATCGCCATCCCGCGGGCGTCGGCGATGCGGCCGCGGACCACGTCGGCCGCCGCCTTCTGGTCCGAGTTCCCCTTCAGCCCGCGGAGCGTCGGGAACGTGACCGCGGCGATGACGAGGAGGAGGGCCAGGACGGCCATCGACTCCATCAGCGTGAACCCGGCGCGGCGGTTCGGGCGGGGGCGGGTCACTGGCTCACCGGTGGGGAAGGAGGAAGCCGTTCCTGGGGCACACACCGTCCGCGGGCGCCGGCCGTCAGTCCACCTTCGCCAGCGGCCCGATGCCGAACTGGCTGATCGCCGTGTTGTCGTTCTTCGACCGCGTGTACACCTGGATGATGGTGGTGCCGTCGCCCTGCGGGAACGGCCGCATCTGGTACTGGTTGCCCCACGGGTCGTAGAGGTCTTCCTGGCCGTTCTTCAGGAACGACGTGCCGCCGAACGGCGGCTGGAGCAGCTGGCCCAGGTCGGTCGGCTCCTCGAACGTCGGGTTGGCGGCGTTGGTGCGGTACGCCTCGATGGCGGTGGACAGGCTGCGGCACTGCAGCTGCGCCCGGCCCTTGCGGGCGTCTTCCAGGTACCGCGTGGTGGCGACGATGGCGACCGTGGACAGGATCACCAGGATGGCGACCACGACGAGCACTTCGAGGAGCGTGAAGCCCGCCCGGCGGCTGAGTCGGCGTTGGGTGGCGGGGGTGAGGATCATCGTCGCAGTCTCCTTCGCGGCAGAAGCGTGGCCGTACTGGCGGGCGGGCTCGTCGTTGTAACTATAGTCGCAGGGGGGCTTAACTGGTGATGAGAGAACGCCCGCCCGAACGACTCATTTCACTCTCAGGGTTACCCGCCAGGGGCGTCGGATGTTTCAACCCCTGGCGGATTCTGGGGTTCCGCCGCTCGCGGCTTCGCGCTGCCCAACGCGAAGCCGCAAGCGTTCGCTCGGGTGGTTCGGTTGCCGCTTGCGGCTTCGCGCCCCGCGGCGGCCGATCACCCACCAACGGTCTGCCCCATCTTAAACACCGGCAGGAGCAGCCCGGCGACAACCAGCAGCGTCACCCCCGCCATGACGAGCAACATGATGGGTTCCAACAGCTTGACCATCAGTTCGAGCTGCCGGGCGGTGCGCTTTTCGAGGCCGTCCGAAATATCGATCAACACCCGTTCGAGGGTGTTGGCCTCCTCGCCGATGGCGATCATCTCCACCACGTCGGGCGGGAAGTAGCCCGACTTGCGGAGCGGGTCGGCGAGTTTCTCGCCGGCGGTGACGTTCTCGGCGCTCTTCTCGATGGCGGCCGTAAGGACCTTGTTGCCGGTCGAGTCCTTGGCGATGGTCAGGGCCCGCAGGATGGGGATGCCGTTGTGGAGCATCGTGCCGAGGATGCGGGTGAAGCGGGACAGCGCGAGGTTGAGGAACACCTTGCCGAACAGCGGCAGGCGGATGCGGGCGCGGTCCACGACGAGCCGGCCGGGCGGGGTCGCGGCCCACCGGCGGTAGCCCCACAGGGCGAACCCGCCGAGGGCGATCAGCGCCGGCCACCACGACTGGAGGAAGTGGCTGACGGCCATCAGCCCCATCGTCAGGCCCGGCAGGTCGTCCTTCTCCTTGAGCTTGTCGAAGACCGGCTCGAACTTGGGGACGAAGAAGATGACCAGGATGTTCAGGACGAGGAACCCGGCGACGGCGAGGAAGACCGGGTAGGCGAGGGCGCCGACGACCTTGGCCTTCATGTCCTCCTGGTGCTCGACGAAGGTGCTGATGCGCTTGAGCACGTCCTCGAGGAACCCGCCCTCCTGCCCGGCCTTGACCATGCTGACGGCGAGCTCGTCGAACACCTTGGGGTGCGCGCCCATCGCCTGCGCCAGCCCGGTGCCGTCGGCGACCTTGCCGCGGATCTCGCGGACGACGGCCTGGAGCTTGACGTTGGTGCTCTGGCGCTCGAGCAACTCCAGCGACCGCAGCAGCGGCACGCCGGTGTGGAGCAGGTCGGCGAGCTGCGAGTAGAAGGTGGCGAGGTGGCGGGCGGAGACGCGGGAGAAGAACCCGCCGGACGCGGCCTGGGTGCGCGCCAGGGCGATGCGGGTGGGGAACAGCCCCTTGGCGTCGAGCGCCATCGCCGCCTCGCGCTCGGAGTTGGCGGCGATGGTGCCGCTCGCCTTCGAGCCGGTGCGGGTCAGCGCGTCGTAGGTGAAGTCGGGCATGGCGGGTAATGCAGCGTTCAGAACGCAGAATGCAGAATGACGGAGCGGCGGCGAGCGGGACGGGTGCAGTCATTCTGCATGCTGCACTCTGCGTTCTGCGTTAGCTGATGTCCCCCGCCGTCACGCGGCCCACCTCGTCCAC
>JBGAQM010000454.1:0-4416 GCA_044220735.1 Urbifossiella sp.
CCCCCCGGCAGTGGGCGTTCCTCGCCGCCGCCCACGTCCGCCGCCTCTGGGACACCCTCCCCGACGGCCCGTTCCGCGCCGCCGTCGAGGCCGTGGAGGCCGAGGAAGCCGGCCTGACCGCCGACGCCCGCGCCGACTGGGTCCAGCGGATCGCTGACGCACAGGAAGCCGCCGCCGCCGCCGCGGGGGCCGAAGCGCTGGACGTCGTGAGGGCCGCCGACCCCGACGCGGCCGACGTGTCCGGCCCGCTGCTGTCGCGGCCGACGCAAATCGCCCCCGCATTTGCGCTGTTTGCCGCCGCCAGCCGCCACGCCCGCAACGCCGTCGGCTGGGCGTCCGACGCCGTCACCGACGCCGCCGAGGCCGTACGCCGGCTGCTGGAGGAGCCGGGCGAGCACACCTTCTCGCGCGTCCGCCGGGCCGTGGACCACGCCGCCGAGACGCGGAACAGCGCCGCCCGCGCCGCCAACCTCGCCCGCCGGTTCAAGCAGGAGGGCGACGAACTCGCCGACAGCGCCGCCGGGTCGAAGAACAAGCGGCTCGAAGCGGCCAAGGCCGAGGAGATGGTGCGCAAGGGGGAGGAGGCGGCCGGGCTGTCACAGAACAACGAGGGGATGGGCGACGACCGGCTGCGGCTCGCGGCCGAGAAGCTGCTGGCGCGGACGCTGCGCGAGGTGGTCGGCAACCCGTTCAAGGAGCCGCGGTTCGAGCCGGGCTGGCGGACCGAGGCGGCGGTGGGGCTGGCGCGCGGCATCTTCGCCGAGCGGGCGTGGGACCGCCTCCCGGTGCTGGCCGACGCGCTGCTCGACGCCGACTGCGACGAGGAGGCGCTGCTGCGGCACCTACGCGGCACCGAGAAGGGCGTGAAAGAGCCGCCACAGCACGTCCGCGGGTGCTGGGCGGTGGAACTGGTGCTGGGCCGGTGGGAGCCGCTCCCGCCGCCCGACCCGAACGCCCCGAAACGGAGGTCGGCCGACGACGACTTCTGGGACTCGATCGACGACCTGGACGACGACCTGGCGTGAGGCCCGAACCACCGCCGGTGGAATGACCAATGACCCACCAATGACCAAGGAAGACAGCCGGCTGTCTTCCTTGGTCATTGGTCATTCCACCGGCGGTGGTATCATGTACCGCGTCCACCCCGTCCCCCCTCGACCGCCCGCACCATGAGGCTCGACGAACTCGGCCAAACCCTCCGGGCCACGGACCCGGCCGCCGTCCTCGTGGACCCGGGCGTCCTCGCCCGCGTCGTCCAGGCGGAGACCGGCGTCGGCTGGGCGATCTGGGCCGTCCCCCACGCCCACTGCTGGGTCGTCGAGCGCCAGGCGCTCTTTAAGTACGTCGAGCGCGACGAGCTCCTCCTGCCGCCGGACTACCCCCTTCCCGACGCGGTGCTACTGCTCGCCAAGCCGACCAACGCCGAGCTCGACGGCCCGCCGGGCGAGCTGCTCGGGCGGTACTGGCGGCTCCTGTTCCACGCCGCCGCCCACCGCGAGCTCAACCGCACGCTCGCCGCCATCACTCCCGCCGCGCTCCGCGAGCGCGTCGAGCGCGTCGGCCCGGCGGCGTTCGAGGAGGCCCGCAACGTCCTCGTGCAGGACAACCAGCTCGCGCCGAAGGCCGACGACCGGACCGCCTACGCCGAGTTCGCCGCCGCGTTCCTGGAGGCGCGGCTGTTCAACCCCGCGCTGGTGGCGGTGAACTTCCCGAGCCTGCCGCCCGCCGCCGCCGTCGAGACCGTGCTCGCCCTCGACGTCGACGCCCCGCGGCTGTTCGCGTCCACCCGCCCGGCCGGCGCCCCCGACCCGGCCCCGAAGTCCGACGACCAGGCCGACGAGTCCTACGACTTCTACTACCGCCTCCGCCGCCAGGCCACCCGCGCCGCCGCCCTCGGCGACACCGTGGCCGCGGCCGTCTCGCACACCCGCGCCGCCCGCGTCGCCCCCGGCAACCTCACCCTCTCGGCCCAGTACGCGGCCCGCGACGACCTCTACGCGCTGGTCCGGCGGATGCAGCTGGCGCTCCGCGTGACCGACGAGGAGGCCGAGGGCTGGAAGGCGGTGCTGCCGCGGCTGCTGGACAAGGCCGACCAGGGGAACCGCACCGTCGAGGCGGCGCTGCTCCACGACCTGCAGCGCGCCTGCCGCGAGCACGAGCTGCCGATCTACGCGCTCGACGCCGTCGAGTACGCGCTGTCCGCCGGCCGCACCAAGCTCCGCCGCGAGCTGAAGGGGCAGCCCTACGTGCGCGTGCCCACGCACCTGCGGCTCGCCGCCCGCCGGCTCGCCGCGGCGCGCCTCACCGACGCCGACCGGCAGGCGCTCGGGGCGCTCATCCAGGGCGCCCTCGCCCGCGCCGAGACGCAACTCCGCGAGCAGTTCCGCCCCATCCTCGCCACCGCGCTCAACGACGCGGGATTGAAGCCGAACACGGTCCCGGAGCAGGCGGCGCTCGCCAAGACGGTCGAGGAGCTGCTCGACCGCGTCTCGGCCACGGGGTTCCTCGGGTTCGGCGACGTGCGCGACGCCATCGCCCGCGGGCAGATGAAGCTGCCCGACCTCGGCGGGGCCAACGAGTACGTCCGCGGCGACCCGCTCCTACGCCTCGACGGCCGACTCGCCCACGAGCTCGACGGCGTGTACCGCCGCGGCGAGGTCTACACCCGCGGGCTGGAGCAGCTGACGGCGGTCGGGTTCGGCACCGAGACCGGCCGGTGGCTGACGCGGAACGTGCTGCTGCCGTTCGGCGCCGCCTTCCTGGTGGCGCAGTTCGTGTGGCTGATGGTGTTCGAGTACGGCCCGCACCCGAGCGGCCCGGCGGACGAGCAGTTCGGTACGTTCCTCGGCGGCTGGAACCGGCAGCCGTGGTTCCACCTCGGCTGGCTCGGGCTCGGCGTCTTCTTTCTGCTGGTGGTGCGATCGGCCGAGCTCCGGCGGGCGCTGCACGCCCTCGGGCGGAGGGCGTACCGGGCGGCGCGGTTCGTGTTCTGGGAGGTGCCGTTCCGCGTCTGGAATAGCCCGTGGGTGCAGCGCGTCATCGACACCGTGCCGGTGCAGTTCGTGTGGCGGTTCGGGGTGAAGCCGGCGGCGCTCGCGGCCGTGCTGTGCGCCGCGTTCTACCCGTACCTGTGGGACGCCGGCGGGGCGCCGCAGGCGCTCACCTTTCTCGTCTCGGTACTGTTCGTGAACACGCGCCCCGGCGAGGTCGCGGAGGCAATGCTGATCGAGGCCGCGCGCCGCGTCATCGACGTCTGCCGGTCGTTCCCCGCGCTGCTCCGCTGGATCAACGACATCTTCCGCGACATGGTGGACTTCCTCGAATGGGTGCTCGCGCGCGTCGAGGACTGGCTGCGGCTGCGGGGCAAGGGGAACCGCCTGTCGGTGGCCGTGCGCGCCGCGGCCGGCGTGCTGTGGATGCCGGTCGAGTTCCTGATCCGGTTCTACACGGTGGTGCTCATCGAGCCGATGATCAACCCGCTGAAGCTGCCGCTGTCGATCCTGTTCGCCAAGTTCGTGTACCCGCTGCTGGCGATCCTCGGGCTGTTCACGCTCTCCCCGATCGGCTCGCCGCTGGTGGACAAGCTGACGCCGGTGGTTCCGTACCCGATCGCCTGGCTGCTCGTGGTCGGCACGTTCTACCTGCTGCCGGACGCGTTCACGTTCCTGTTCTGGGAAATGCGCGAGAACTGGCGGCTGTACCGGGCGAACCGCCCGACCGGACTGCGGCCGGTGTCGGTGGGGCCGGGCGGCGAGACGGTGCGGGCGCTGTTGCACGTCGGCTTCCACTCGGGGACCGTGCCGCGGCTGTACGCCCGGCTGCGGGCGGCCGAGCGCGAGGCGGCGCGGACGGACGTGTGGCAGGAGGTGCGCCAGCACCGGGCGGCGCTGCGCGAGGTGGAAGAAGCCGTGCGGCGGTTCGTCGCGCGCGACTTCCTGGCGGTGCTGAACAACCCGCAGTCGGGCTGGACGGGGCCGACGCTGGCCGTCGGCGAGGTGAACCTGGGGACGAACCGCATCCGGCTGGAGGTGGTGCCGCAGGACGGCACGCCGGCGTGGCTGGAGTGGGAGGACCGCAGCGGCTGGCTGGTGGCGGGGTGGGCGAACCCGGGCTTCCTGACGGCGCTGCCGGACGACCAGGCGGGGGCGCTGGCGAACGCGCTGGGCTACCTGTTCAAGCGGGCCGGGGTGGACGTGGTGCGCGAGGAGGTGCGGGCGGCGTTCGCGGCACAGGGGGCGGACGCGGCCCACTTCGACGTGGGGCCGGCGGGGCTGCTGGTATGGTACGGCTCGCGCGAGGGGGAGCCGGTGATTTACGACCTCGGCGACCCCGGGGTGCGACTCCGGCCGCTGACGGCGCGGCGGCGTGCGGCCGGCGGGCCGTTCCTGGAGGCGGACCGGGTGGCGTTCGGCCGCC
>JBGAQM010000455.1:0-4406 GCA_044220735.1 Urbifossiella sp.
CGGCGTCCCCGTCGGCAACACCCCCGGCGTGCTCAACGGGGCGACGGCCGACCTGGCGTTCGCGCTGCTGCTGGCCGCCGGCCGCCGGCTCGTCGAGGGCGACCGCTACGCCCGCGGGCCGGACTTCCACCGGTTCGACCCGTCGTACATGCTCGGCCGCGAGGTCCACGGCGCCACCCTCGGCGTCGTCGGCATGGGCCGCATCGGCGAGCAGGTGGCGCGGCGCGCCCGCGGGTTCGGCATGACGGTGTTGTACTGCAACCGCCGCCGCAACGAGGCCGCCGAGGTGGCGCTCGGCGCGGCCTTCGCCCCGCTCGACGACCTGCTCGAGCGGTCCGACTACGTCGTCCTCACCGTGCCGCTCACGGCCCAGACGCGCGGCCTGATCGGGCGGGCCGAGCTGGAGCGGATGAAGCCGACGGCCAGCCTGATTAACGTCGCCCGCGGCGCCGTCGTGGACGTGGCGGCGCTCACCGACGCCCTCCGCGAGCGCCGCATCCACGCCGCCGCGCTCGACGTAACCGACCCCGAACCGCTGCCGCGCGACCACCCCATCTTGGCCTTTCCGAACGTCATCATCACGCCGCACATCGGCAGCGCGACCGTGGAGACGCGGCGCCGCATGGCCGAGATGTCGATCGACAACCTGATGCTGGGCCTGGCCGGCAAACCGCTTCTGCACGCGGTGCTGCCCCTTGCTCGCTCCTGAGCGCGGGGTTACGCTTCACCCACCCGCCCCATTCCCGCCCGGAGACTCGCCGTGCCCGCATCTCTCTCCCGCCGCACGTTCCTCGGCGCGTCCGCCGCCGCCGTCGCGTCCGCCCCGTCGCTCACCGCCGCGGCGAACGACAAGGTCGTCGTCGGCGTCATGGGCTGCGGCGGCCGCGGCAACCACCTGGCCCGGTCGTTCGCGGCGCTGCCGAACGTCGAGGTCGCGGTCGTGTGCGACCCGGACCCGACCCGCGCCGCCGAGGTGCAGAAGGTCGTCGCCGCGGGGATGCGCTCGACGCCGCGGGTCGTGGCCGACTTCCGCCGCATCCTCGACGACCGCGCCATCGACCTGTTCGTGTGCGCCGCCCCGAACCACTGGCACGCCGTGTCCGGCATCCTGGCGTGTCAGGCCGGGAAGCACGTCTACGTCGAGAAGCCGTGCAGCCACAACGCCGCCGAGGGCGAGATGCTCGTCGGTGCCGCCCGCCGCGCCAACCGCAAGGTGCAGATGGGGAACCAGCGCCGCTCGATGCCGAAGGTGATCGAGGGCATCCAGGCACTCCGCGACGGCATCATCGGCCGCGTCTACTTCGCGCAGAGTTGGTACACGAACAACCGCCCGTCGATCGGCACCGGCACCGCCGGCGACCCGCCGGCCGGACTCGACTACGCCCTGTGGCAGGGGCCGGCGCCGGCGAAGCCGTTCAAGTCGAATTACCTGCATTACAACTGGCACTGGTTCTGGAACTGGGGCAACGGGGAGCTCGGCAACAACGGCGTCCACACCATCGACCTGTGCCGCTGGGGCCTCGGCGTGGACTACCCCACGGCCGTCACGTCGGCCGGCGGCCGCTACCGCTACAAGGACGACCAGGAGACGCCCGACACGCACGTCGTCAGCTACGACTTCGCCGACGGGAAGACGATCACCTGGGAGGGGACCAGCTGCAACCAGATTCCGGGCGGGTCGAAGCCGAACGCGCTGTTCCAGGGCGAGAAGGGGAGCCTGGCGCTGAACGACAACGGCTACACGGTGTACGACGAACGCGGCCGCGAGGTGAAGAAGGAGGCCGGCGGCGCCACCGGCGACACCCACCACTTCAACAACCTCCTCGCCGGCATCCGCGAGGGGGCGCGGCTGAACAGCGAGATCGAGGAGGGGCACAAGACGACGCTCCTGTGCCACCTCGGCAACATCGCCCACCGCACCGGCAAGCGCCTCGTCTGCGACCCGGAGCGGAAGGGGATGATCACCAACGACGAGGCCGCCCGGGCGATGTGGAGCCGCCAGTACCAGCCGGGTTGGGAGCCGCGCGTCTGATGCCCCGCTGCACGCTCCTGCCGCTGCCCGACCACCAGGTCGCGTTCCTGGTGGACGGCGCCGAACGCCTCCGCTGGCACTACGGGCCGCAGTACCCGCGGCCGTTCTTCTACCCGCTCGTCGGCCCGGCGAGCGGGCTGTCGCTCACGCGGATGGGTCACCCCGGCGCGCCGAACCACGACCACCACCGCTCGGTGTGGTTCGCCCACGAGAAGGTCGCAGGCGTCAACTTTTGGGGCGACACCGGCACCGCCCGGATCCGCCAGAAGGAGTGGCTCGCCTACCACGACGGCGACGCCGAGGCCGTGATGGCCGTGCGCCTTGGTTGGTCTGACGGCCACGACCCGCGCGAGCTGCTGACGCAAGACTTGTTCGCGGCGCTCCACCCCGGGCCGGGCCGCGAGACGCTGCTGGAACTCCAGACGACGTTCCGCCCGATCGCGAATCAGTTGGAGTTTGGCAAGACGAACTTCGGCTTCCTCGCGGTGCGGGTGGCAAAGGCGATTTCCGCCTTCTTCGGCGGCGGCACCCTGACCAACAGCGAAGGGGCGGTCGGCGAGCCGGCGCTCTTCGGCAAGCCCGCCCGGTGGGTGGATTACAGCGGCGAGCAGCCAGGCGGCCACCGCGAAGGGGTCACCTACTTCGACCACCCGTCGAACCCCGGCCACCCCGCCGCGTGGCACGTCCGCGAAGACGGCTGGATGGGCGCGTCGGCCTGCTTCGGCGAGCCGCGCACGACCACGCAGGCCCAGCCGCTCACCCTCCGCTACCTCCTCCACGCCCACGCCGGGGTGCTCGACGCGAACCGAGCCGCGGACGAGTTCGCGCGGTTCCGCGCCCGGCGGCCGCTCGAACTCGTCCGCGCCCCGTCGAAGCACGTCACCTGGGGCGTGCGCCGCGGGGCGTGACCCGTCAGCGGTCCGGGAGGGGGGTCACTTCGCCGCCGTCGCGGGTGATGGCGGCCCGCAGCGCCGCCTCGTCGGTCCTCGCGCGGATGAAGCGGACGCTGCCGTCGCCCATGCCGGCGAGGAAGCCGTCGCCGCCCTTCTCGCCGAGCGGCGGGAGCGGCATCTTGCCGTCGTAGGCCAGCACGTCCGGGGCGTACCACGGCACGGCCTCGCCGGCCTCCACCACCGCGAACGTGTTCGACAGGCCGTCGGTGATGCTCACCATCCTCGGACCCACCTCGCCCTCGACGAGCCACGGCCGGCCGTCCTTCGGCTGCGACTTCTTCGGCAGGGCGAACGACCGCCAGTAGGTGTGTCCCTTCGGGGCCGGGCGGCCGGGCACCTCGAACACCTTCGGCATCGCCGCCGCCTCCAGAATCGCCTTGTTCCGCGGGTCGTCCCAGGACTTCTGCATGTCGAGCTGGGTGTACAGGTTCGCGTGCTCCAGGTACGGCAGGAGCTGAACGCGCCAGCTCCACGCCGCCTTGCGGTCCGGCCCCACGTCGCCGGGCAAGAAGTTCATCGTGTCGTGAAAGCCGTGAATGCCGAGAAGGATCTGCTTGAGGTTGTTCTGTGCCTCGGCGTTCCGGCGGGCCACGGCCACCTGCTTCGGCAGCGCCGCGACCAGCTTCCCGAGTGCGTCCGCGCCCGGCCCGTCGGCCGACGCCACCACGGCCGCGTCCTTGACCTCGACCTTGGCCGCCCGGAGGGCGTCGCGGCATACGGACATGATCGCCGCCGGCAGCGCCCCGCGTTCGCCGCGCTCGGCCTCGCGCTTCACCTCGTCGTCCATCGCTTTCGCCAGGTCGGCCAGCCCTTCCTCCAGCACCGGGCCGGCGCGGCGGGCGTCGTCCGCCGCCGCGAACGTCAGGCTCAGCCGGGTCTTCACGCCGCCCGCGGTCAGGTCGGCGGTCAGGGTGGCACTCGCGGCGCGGAACGCCGCCGCGTAGGGGGCCAGGGCCTTCTCCTCCCCGCGGCCGGCGGTGCGGAGGAACACCCGCGGGTCCACGCCGATGCTCACGGCCGACGTGCCGGCCGCCGCGACGGCGGGGGCGAGCGGGCCGTCGGTCTTGCCCGAGGTGAGTTGAACCGCAAGTTGGGCCGCGGCCGCGCCCTCGTTTGGCCCGTCGGGGAGGAGCAGCAAGGTGCGGTCGTCGGCGAGAACGGCCATGCGGAACGGGCGGTTGTCGCGGAGGAGCACGACGTTCCCCGCCCGCCCCACGCCCGGGTCCTGGTTCCGCGGGCCGACGAGGTTCTTCACCACGCGGGCCTCGTTGTACGGGCGGCGCGTGGTCACCAGGACGACCGGGCTGGGGTCGTGGGGAAGCCCGGGGGCGGGGATGAAAACCGTCACCCGCTCCAGGTCGGCCGGGGAGACGCCGATCAGCCCTTCGAGCGTCGGCTCCTTCTGGCCCGCGAACCAGTCC
>JBGAQM010000456.1:0-4921 GCA_044220735.1 Urbifossiella sp.
CGCTGAACGTGCCGGCGCCCGGCGGCCCGAGCGGCGGCGGGTCGCCGTCGGCGTCGAAGGGCAGGTCCGTCGGCCGCGTCCACTCCACCGGCTCGGCCGCCTCCACCACCATGAGCGTGTTCGACAGCCCGTCCGTGGCGTCGAACACGCGCCGCCCGACCCGCTGCCCGAACAGCGTCTTCACCTGCGCGGTCTCGGGGGTGGTGAACACCTGGTAGTACGTCATCCCCGGCGCGGCGGGCGCCCGGGTGCTGGCGTACACCTTCGGCATCAGCGGGAGCAGCTGCTTGTTGTGTTCGCTGTCCCACGGCTCGTCCGTCTTGAACTGCTGGTAGAGCGCCTGCTCGCCGAGGTACGGCAGAATCGCTACCCGCCAGCTCAGCAGCGGCCGGCCGCGCGGGGCGTTCGGCGGGTTGGTGATCGCCGCTGCCGGGAACCGGCCGTTGACGTCGTGGTGGGAGTGCAGCGCGAGCCCCATCTGCTTCAAGTTGTTCCCCTCCTGCGCCCGGCCGGCGGCCTCGCGGACCTTTTGCACCGCCGGGAGCATGAACCCGGCCGACAGCGCAGCCACCGAGGCGTAGGTGCCGGTCACCGTGTCCAGGTTCAGCGTCACGCTGATCTCCGGCCCGTCGCGCTCCAGCGGCGGGTTGGCGAGCCACTCGTCGATCAGCCCGAGGGCGCCGAGCCCGAACAGCCCGCCGACCGCCTCCGGCAGTTCCTTCGCCGGCCGCGGCTTCTCCGCCCCGGGCCGACCGTTGAGCGCCTCCAGCAGCTTCGGCTTCATCTCGCCGATCGACTTCCGCCCCGCCTCGGCCGCCTTACGCAGTTCCTTCTCCGCCGCCTCCGAGGCGTCGGCGTCCTTGTACGCCGCGCGCACGTCCAGCCGCATCCCGCGGCCGACGACCACGCCCAGCGCCAGGGCGTCGGCCCGCCACAGGGCGGACGCCTCGGGGGGGAGGTCGCGCGTCAGGTCCTGCGGCGGCCGGTACGCCTTCAGGTTCATCGCGCCGACGACGTGGCGCCGCCCGTCGGCGGCGAGTTTCAGCGTCGGGGCGAGGGGGCCGTCGGGCGTCTTCTTGTGGGTCAGGAAGCTCCGCACCGCCCACTCGCCGCCCACGATCACGGTCCGGTCGCCATGGAAGGCGAGGCCGGTGCCGCCGTCGACCCACATCTCGTGCTCGCCGGCCGCCTGCTTCACCGCCCGCGGCAGGGTTCCCCCTCGCACCTGGACCGGGGTCGAACGCGCGTTGAAGGTGAGAAGGACGACCGTGTCGGTGTCGGGCGAGCCGCCGCCGGCGCCCAGGGGCGGGGGCGGGGGGGGGCGGGGGGGGCGGCGGTACGGGCCGCCCTTACCCGGCGGCGCGCGAACCCGCCCTTGCCCGGTGGCACGACGCGCCCTTGCCCGGCGGCACGTTCGGCACCGGCGCGCCCCCGCGGCCCGGCTTGACGAGGACCACCAGCGTGGCCCGGTCGATCGTGGACGGGGCCGGCACGAACGAGTCGTCGAGAGTCTTGAGGGCTTCGGCGCCGGCCTTGCCGACCATCCGCCGGTAGTCGTCGAAGGCGGGGGTCTGCCACAGGTCGGCGGCGCGGACGTGGACGAACCCGGCGGCGTCGGCCGGGACGAGGTCGAACTCGCTCGCCCGGGGAGCGTCAGCGCCCCGACCTCGCCGGCGGCATCGCGGTGCTTGCTGCGGTTGAACACGTACATCAGGCCGCCGCCGACCCACCCGCCGGCGACGACGCCGACGAGGAGCGCCAGCACCGCCCGCCCGGCCCGTCGTTTCGTGCCGATCCGCATGACCCGTCCTCCGAGGGGGGAACGGTGCGAGTGTACCGCCGTCGGAACCCGGGGGGAAGGGGGTGGCGTGCGGCCCGGGACAGGGATTGTGCTCCCATTCGGTGGTGTGGCGGGGTATAACAGAAGCACCCGCCCCACCGCTTTTCGCGCCCGCAGGATCGGATTCATGCCCGTTCGGGGAGTCATCGCCGCCCTGGCGCTTGCCGCCGCGCTGCTGGCGCCGCGCCACGCCGGGGTCGAGGCGCAGCCGGCGAAGGATTTGGACGTCGAGTTCCGCACGACCGTCCGGCCGTTCCTCGACACGCACTGCGGCGGCTGTCACGGCGCCGACCGGCCGAAGGCCGACCTGAACCTCCAGCGCTTCACGACGCCCGCGAGCATCGCCGCCGACTTCGCCCAGTGGGAAGAAGTGCTGTCGCAGCTGAAGGGTGGCGAGATGCCGCCGCGGACGGCGAAGGCGCAGCCGACCGCGGCCCAGCGGCAGGCGGTGGTCGCGTGGCTGGAGGCGTTCCGCGCCCGCGAGGCCGAGCGCAACGCCGGCGACCCGGGCGTGGTGCTGCCGCGGCGGCTCAGCGTCGCCGAGTACGACGCGACCATCCGCGACCTGACCGGCGTGGACATCCGCCCGGCCCGCGACTTCCCCGTGGACCCGGCCAACGCCGCCGGGTTCGACAACACCGGCGAGTCGCTGACGATGTCGCCGGCGCTGCTGGCGAAATACCTGCAAGCCGCGAAGTTCGTGTCCGAGCACCTGATCCTGAACCCGGACGGGTTCACGTTCGCGCCGTACCCCGTCATCGCCGAGACCGACCGCGACAAGCACAGCATCCGCCGCATCGTGGACTTCTACCTGGCGCAGCCGACCGACCTGGCGCCGTATTTCTTTGCCGCGTGGCGGCACAAGAACGACCCCGGGAGCACGGTCGCGGCGGCCGCGGCCGCCGCGAAGGTCAGCCCCAAGTACCTGGAAGTCGTGTTGACGCAGTTGAACGAGCCGGCCCCCGAAGGCGGCCCGATCGCCGCGGTACGGGTGCTGTTCCAGGCGCTGCCGAAGGACGAGGCCGGCGCCCGCCGCGGCTGCGAGGACCTCCGCGACGTGGTGCTGAAGGTGCGGAGTCGGACGCAGGTAAAGGTGCGGAACCTGAGCGTGTCGGGCATGAACGCCGGGGCGCAGGCGCTCGTGCTCTGGAAAGACCGGGAGATGGCGACGAGCCGCCGCACCTACGGCGGCGGGGCGCTGACGCTCAAGACCGACGACCTCCCCGCCGCCGCGAGGGCGAAGCTGACCCCGCCCGACGACGACGCCGGGAAGCAGGCCTACGAGGAGGGGTTCAAGCACTTCTGCGACGTGTTCCCGGACGCCTTCTACGTCAAGGAGCGGGCCCGCGTGTTCCTCGGCGCGAACGGCGAGCAGGGGAACACCGGCCGGCTGTTGAGCGCCGGCTTCCACAACCAGATGGGCTACTTCCGCGACGACCAGCCGCTGTGCGAGCTGATCCTCGACGCGAAGGGGAAGCGCGACCTGGACCGGCTGTGGGACGAGTTCGACTTCGCCTGCGACATCCCGGCGCGGATGCACTCGGGCCTGATCTGGTTCGAGCGGTCCGAGTCGCCGTACCTCGCCGGCAAGCAGTTCGACTTCGCCCGCGCCGAGGACAAGGACGTGATCTCGCCGGACAAGTTCGGCCGGTTTCGCGACGAGTACGTCAAGCACACGCTGAAGCAGAGCCGCGACGACACCGCGACGCAGGCGGTGAAGGACCACTTCAAGATCAGCGAGGCGAACATCCGACGCGTCGAGGCGGCCCGCGCTGCCGCCGAGCCGAAGCACGTCGCGGCGCTGCAAGCGTTCGCGGAGAAGGCCTACCGCCGCAAGCTGACCCCGGCCGAGAAGGACGGCGTGGCGGCGTTCTACCGCCGCCTCCGCGGCGAGGAAGCGACGCACGAGGAGGCCGTGCGCGACACCGTGGTGCGCGTGCTGGCGTCGCCGCACTTCTGCTTCCGCGTGGACCTGCCGGTCGCGGGCGCGGCCGGCCGCACGGCCCCGCTCGCCGACGACGCGCTCGCCAGCCGGCTGAGCTACTTCCTGTGGTCGAGCATGCCCGACGCCGAGTTGCTCGACCACGCCGCGAAGGGGACGCTGCGCCAGCCCGCCGTGCTGACGGCGCAGGTGCGGCGGATGCTGGCCGACGACCGCGCCCGCGGGCTGGCGACGAACTTCGGCGGCAGCTGGCTCGACTTCCGCCGGTTCGAGGAGCACAACGCCGTGGACCGCGGCCGCTTCCCGCAGTTCGACAACGACCTGCGGGCGGCGATGGCCGAGGAGCCTGTGCGGTTCCTGCTCGACGTGATGCAGACCGACCGCCCCGTGACCGACGTGCTGGGTGGGAAGCACACGTTCGTGAACGCCGCGCTGGCGAAGCACTACGGGATGCCGCCGCCGGTGGGGAAGGGCTGGGCGCGTGTGGACGACGCCGACAGGTACGGCCGCGGCGGGGTGCTGCCGATGGGGGTGTTCCTGACGAAGAACGCGCCGGGGTTGCGCACCAGCCCGGTGAAGCGCGGCTACTGGGTGGTGACGAAACTGCTCGGCGAGCGCATCCCGCCGCCGCCGCCGGACGTGCCCGAACTCCCCGCCGACGAGGGAAAGCTCGGCACGCGGACGGTCCGCGAGGCGCTGGCGAAGCACCGCGAACACCCGAGCTGCGCCGGCTGCCACGCCCGGTTCGACTCCTTCGGCCTGGCCTTCGAGGGCTTCGGCCCCGTCGGCGAAATGCGGGCGAAGGATTTGGCCGGCAACCCCGTTGACACCCGGGTGTCGTTCCCGGGTAACATCGACGGCGAGGGCGTCGGCGGGCTGCGGGGGTACTTGCAGGCGCGGCGGCAGGAGGCGTTCGTGGACACGCTCTGCCGCAAGCTGTTGAGCTACGGCCTGGGCCGCACGCTGCTGCTGACCGACGAGCCAACGGTGGCGGCGATGAAGGCCCGGCTGGCGCGCGACGGCGGCCGCTTCGCCGGCCTGGCGGAAGTGGTCGTGACGAGCCCGCAGTTCCTGAACCGGCGTGCGAGCGCACCCTGAGACCAGGCTGGTTCGGTTGCCGCTTGCGGCTTCGCGTCGCT
>JBGAQM010000457.1:0-4350 GCA_044220735.1 Urbifossiella sp.
ACCTTGTCCGCCAGGTACGTCGGCATGAACCCCTTGATGTCGTCGCGGCTGAAGCCGAACGTCATCTGCGTCAGGTCGTTCGTGCCGAAGCTGAAGAACTCGGCCTCCTCGGCGATCTTGTCCGCCGCGATGCACGCCCGCGGCAGCTCGATCATCGTGCCGATCTGGTAGTCCACCTGCACGCCGGCCTTCTTCATCGCCTCCTCGGCGACCGCGACGGCCCGCTTCTTGAGGATCGTCAGCTCCTCCAGCACGCCGACGAGCGGGATCATGATCTCGGGGTGGACGCCCTTCCCCTTCTTCTTCACCTCGATCGCCGCCTCGATGATCGCCCGCACCTGCATGTCGCCGATCTCGGGGAACACCAGCGGCAGCCGGCACCCGCGGAACCCCATCATCGGGTTCATCTCGTGCAGCTCGTCCACCCGCTCGAAGATCTTCTCGACCGTCACGCCGATCTGCTTGGCGACGGCCTCGGCGCCGGCCTTGTTGTCCTTCTGCGGCAGGAACTCGTGCAGCGGCGGGTCGAGCAGGCGGATCGTCACCGGCAGGCCGGCCATCGCCTCGAAGATACCGACGAAGTCCGCCTTCTGGAACGGCTCGATCTTCGCCAGCGCCGCCTTGCGGCCCTCGACCGTCGTGCTGAGGATCATCTCGCGGACGGCCGCGATGCGGTCCTCGCCGAAGAACATGTGCTCGGTGCGGCACAGGCCGATGCCTTCGGCGCCGAACTCGCGTGCCTTCGCGGCGTCCGCCGGGCTGTCGGCGTTGGTGCGGATCTTCAGCTTGCGGACCTTGTCGGCCCACGTCATCAGGGTGGCGAAGTCGCCGGTCATCGTCGGGGCGATCGTCTCGACCTTGCCGATCATCACGTCGCCGGTGGTGCCGTTGATGGTGATGAACTCGCCGGCCTTCACCGTTTGGCCCTTGATGGTGATGGTCTGGCCCTTCTCGTCGATCTTCACGTCGTCGCAGCCCACCACGCAAGGCTTGCCCCACCCGCGGGCCACCACGGCGGCGTGGCTCGCCTTCCCGCCCGTGCTGGTGAGGATCCCCTGCGCCGCGTGCATCCCGGCCACGTCCTCCGGGCTGGTCTCCTTGCGGACCAGGATCAGCTTCACCTTGTCGTCCTTCAGGTGCATCTCCTTGGCCACGGCCGAGTCGAGGACGACCACGCCCGTCGCCCCGCCGGGGCTGGCGGCGATGCCCTGGGCCACCGGCTTCACCTTGCTCTTGGGGTCGAGCTGCGGCTGAAGCAGGTGGTTGAGGCTGTCCGGGGCCACGCGCTTCACGGCCGTCGGCTCGTCGATGAGGCCTTCTTTCGCCATCTCGACGGCGATCCGCACGGCCGCGCTGCCGGTCCGCTTGCCGCCGCGGGTCTGGAGCATGTACAGGGTGCCTTCCTGCACCGTGAACTCGATGTCCTGCATGTCCTTGTAGTGCTTCTCCAGCTTCTGCCGGATCTCCATCAACTGCTTGTAGACGGCCGGCATCTCCTTCTCGAGCTGGTCGATGTGCTCGGGCGTGCGGATGCCGGCGACCACGTCCTCGCCCTGGGCGTTGATGAGGTAGTCGCCGTAGAAGACGTTCTCGCCCGTGTTCGGGTCGCGGGTGAAGGCGACGCCGGTGCCCGACCCGTTGCCGGTGTTGCCGAACACCATCGCCTGCACGTTGACCGCCGTCCCCTTCAGGCCGGTGATCCGCTCGATGCGGCGGTACTCGATCGCCTTGTTGCCGTTCCACGAGTTGAACACGGCGTTGATGGCCAGGTACAGCTGCTTGCGGGCGTCCTGCGGGAAGTCGTCGCCGACGTGCTTCTTGTAGGCCGCCTTGTACCGCTTCACCAGCTCCTTGAGGTCGTCGGCCGTCAGGTCGGTGTCGTTCTTGACGCCCTTCTCGTGCTTCAGGGAGTGGATCTCGTGCTCGAACGCCTCGTGCTCGCAGCCCATCGCGGTGCTGCCGAACATGTCGATGACGCGGCGGTAGCTGTCGTAGGCGAAGCGGGGGTTGCCGGTCTTCTTGGCGAGCCCCTCGACCGAGGCGTCGGTGAGGCCGAGGTTGAGGATGGTGTTCATCATCCCGGGCATCGACAGCGCGGCGCCCGAGCGGACGGACACGAGGAGCGGGTCGGCGGCGTCGCCGAACTTCTTGCCGGCGACCTCCTCGACCTTCTTGAGCGCGGCGTCGATCTCCGGGATCGCGGCGTCGGGGATCTTCTTGCCGGCGTCGTAGTACGCGGCGCAGACCTCGGTGGTGATGGTGAAGCCGGGGGGGACGGGGATGCCGATCTTGGACATCTCCGCGAGGTTGGCCCCCTTGCCGCCGAGGAGCTCCTTCTGCTTGCCGTCGCCGTCCGCCGTGCCGCCGCCGAAGAAGTAGACGTGCTTCGTGCTCATGGTCGCCCGTGTGGGGGGTCGGAGAACCCGGCCGCGCCGCCGCGGCCGATCAGCAGATCGTTTTACGGACGGATCTCTCGCCGTCGAGAGACCGCGGGCGATCGGGCCGTCGGCCCGCGGTGGTAGAATCACACGTCCCCGGAGGCCCGCCCGTGACCGACCGCGACGCCCTCCTCGCCGCCGTCGCCGACCGCCCGCGCGACGACACGCCGCGGCTCGTGCTCGCCGACTGGCTCGACGACCACGGCGACGTCGAGCGGGCGGCGTTCGTCCGCGCCGGGTGCGCCGCCGCCCGCGCCGCCCCCGGCGGCGCCGCCCGCGCCGCGCTGCTCGACGAGGCCGACGACCGCCTCGCGGCCGGTGAGGTCCGCTGGCTCGGCCCGGCGCGCGACTACCTCCACGACTGGGAGTTCCGCCGCGGCTTCCTCCACCGCGTCCGCATCTCCGCACGAAACTTCGTCCGACACGCCGACGACCTGTTCCGCGCCGAGCCGGTCGGGTGCGTCGAGGTGTGCGGCGACGACGGGTGGGAGGAGTACGACGCCGACGCCGTGCGGGCCGTGGTTTCGCACCCGATGTTCGCTCGCGTTCGGAGTTGCGTCGTCGTCACCCGGTTCTTCGCGGTCCCACTCGCGGTCTGGTTGACCTCAATCGCGGCGAACCAGCGACTCGCCAGGCTCCGGCGATTCGGGCCGAGCAGCCACTTCTACGGGCTTCCCAACACCCGCCGGTCCGGCCCGCTCGACGGGCTCACGGAAGTCGCCGTCCGCACGTTTTGTGCAGCCGGGCACCTGCGCGGCCTCCGGTCACTCGACCTCTCGAGCCTCGGTCGGCGGGATCTGGTAGCCGGACCGTGGTTGGTCCGGGTTCTCGCCGGAGCGGCGTTCGCCACTCGGTTGGCCCGGCTGTCCCTGCGGTGGTGCTCGCTTACACCCGCGTGCTACCAGCGAATTGCCGCCGACCGCGCGTTCGCCGCGGTACGCGGTCTGGACGTGCGGGGGAACCCGCACGGGACGGAAGGCTGGCGCCACCTCTTCGGCAGCGGGGTACTGCGCTCCCTTCGCTCGCTCGCCGTGCCCGCCGACTTCGTCGGCGCACTCGCGCGGTCTCCGATGGTCGGACGGCTCCGAAGCCTGCTGGTCGGCTCCGAAGAGGGAGAGTGGCGGGGCTTCCGCACCCCGGACTGGGAAGAACTGATCGACGCCATGCCGCCCCCGCGGCGGCTGGCGTTCGCCATCCACAACCCCGGGGGCCGGGCGTTCCGCGCCATGAGCCGGGCCGGCTGGCTGCGCCGGCTCCACACCCTCGACGTGGCCGGCGACTCGCAGGGCGACGTGTACCACGACCCGTCCGGCCTTCGGCACCTGTTCCGCCCGGGGGTGATGCCGCGGCTGGTGCGGTTGCGGCTCCACGAAGCGGCTGACGACGACCTTCTCACTCGCCTGAACGAGTGGCCCGGTCTGGCCCGGCTCGAGTCGCTGGAGGTGACCGACGACTACCTCGGCCGCCTCGACTTCGAAGCCTTCGACCCCCGCCACCCGCCCGAGCGCGCCCGCACGCTGCGCGGCGTGACGCTGGCGAGCGATGCGGCGGTCGAGCGGTTCCTCTCCATGCCCGGTCTGGAGGCCGTGAGCCGGCTACAGGTCCGGATCGGCATCGACCCGGGACACGACGCTCCGTCGCCGACTTCCGGCGAGCGGGTCGTACGGTCCGAGCGGCTGGCGAACGTGACAGAGCTGCTGTTGTCGTTCCACGACGTGGAGGACATCGAGGAGCGCACCTGGCCGGTGCTGGCCGACCCGGCGGTGCTGCCGCGACTGAGGCGCCTGACCATCCACGGGAGCGGGCGGAGCGACCGTCCGACGCTGGACCAGGCCGGCGTGCGTCGGCGCTTCGGGAAGCGGCTGGAAGCGTACTGAAGTGACCGTGGGGCCGGTTTCCAACCGGCCTGGGT
>JBGAQM010000458.1:0-4542 GCA_044220735.1 Urbifossiella sp.
CGCGCCGGGCGTGGGCGGATGCGGCGGCATACGACCGACAGGCGGCGATGCTCGCCGGGCGGTTCCGCGACGAGGCGGCGAAGTACCGGTGACGGCCCGGCCGGCTTACGCCGGCCGCTCGCCGAGGTAGCCGCGCTCCTTCAACAGCGCCACGATGCGGCCGACGCTGTCCTCCACGCCGATCTGGTCCGTCGCCAGCACCAGGTCCGGGGCCGCCGGCTCCTCGAACGCCGCCGTCACCCCCGGCATCTGCGCGATCTTCCCTTCGTCCGCCAGGCGGTAGGCGCCGCTCGCGTCGCGCGCCCGCAGCACGTCCATCGGCGCCGTGCAGTACACCTCCAGCACGCGCTCCCGGCCGATCAACTCCTTCGCCTTCTCGCGCACCGCCTCGTGCGGGGCCACGAACGCCGCCACCGTGATGACGCCCGCGTCGTTCAGCAACTTCGCCACCTCGGCCGACCGGCGCAGGTTCTCGGAGCGGTCGTCGGCGGTGAACCCCAGGTCGCGGTTCAGCCCGTGGCGCATGTTCTGGCCGTACAGCACCGTCACGGCGCGGCCCTCGTCCCACAGGCGGCGCTCCAGCGCGTAGGCGATGCGGCTCTTGCCGCTGCCGGTCAGGCCGACGAGCAGCACCGTCACCGGCGTCTGCCCGAACCGCGCCGCCCGCTCGGCCGGTGACACCAGGCTGTCACGCACCTTCGTCGTCGCCACCGCCTCGGCCGGCCGGGCGCCGCCGGCCTCCAGGATCATGCCGGCACCGACCGTGGTGTTCGCCACCCGGTCGATCAGCACGAACGCCCCGGTCGCGGCGTTCGTGCGGTACGGGTCGCACGCCAGCGGCCGCGTCAGGCTCAGTTGCACCTGCCCGACCTCGTTCAGCCCCAGCCGCGCGACCGTGCGGTGCTCCAGCGTGTTCACGTCCACGCCGTGCCGGAACGCCGACACCTCCGCCGTCACCTGCCGCGTCGTGTGCTTCAGCAGGTACGTGCGGCCGGGCACGAGCGGCTGCTCGGCCATCCACACCACCATCGCCTCGATCTGGCTGCTGACGTGCGGCGGGTTGTCGGGGTGAACCAGCATGTCGCCGCGGCTCACGTCCACTTCGTCCGTCAGCGTCACCGTCACCGCCTGCGGCGCGAACGCTTCCTCCAACTCGCCGTCGTAGGTGACGATGCTCTTGACGCGGCTGCGCTTGCCGGACGGCAGCACCATCACCTCGTCGCCGGGGCGCAGGATGCCGGACGCGACGGTGCCGGCGAAGCCGCGGAAGTCGAGGTTCGGGCGGATGACGTACTGCACCGGGAATCGCAGGTCCGTCAGGTTGCGGTCGCTGGCGATGTGGACGGTTTCCAGGTGGTCCAGCAGCGCCGGGCCGTGGTACCACGGCATCGCGTCGCTCTTGGACGCGACGTTGTCGCCCTTCAGCGCCGACAGCGGGATGAAGCTGACGTCGGGGAGGTTGAGCTTGGCGACGAACCCGGTGTAGTCGTCCTTGATCCGCTCGAACACGTCCTCGGCGTAGCCGACGAGGTCCATCTTGTTGACGGCCACGACGACGTGGCGGATGCCGAGCAGCGACACGATGTACGAGTGCCGGCGGGTCTGCGTCTGCACGCCGTGGCGGGCGTCGATGAGGATGACGGCGAGCTGGCACGTCGAGGCGCCGGTCGCCATGTTGCGCGTGTACTGCTCGTGACCCGGCGTGTCGGCGATGATGAACTTGCGGCGGTCGGTCGAGAAGTACCGGTAGGCCACGTCGATGGTGATGCCCTGCTCGCGCTCGGCCTTGAGGCCGTCGGTGAGCAACGCGAGGTCGATCTCGCCGGCGCCGGTCGTGCCGACCTTCTCGCTGTCGCGCTTCACGGCGGCGAGTTGGTCCTCGTAGATCATCTTGGTGTCGTGCAGGAGCCGGCCGATGAGCGTGCTCTTGCCGTCGTCCACGCTGCCGCAGGTGAGCAGGCGGAGCAGCTCCTTCCGCTGGTGGCGGGCGAGGTAGGCGTGGATGTCTTCGTGCGTCAGGTCGGCGGTCTGCATTTGCGTCGTGAGTCGTGTGGAACCGGATTCGTAGATCGTCATTCGTCCTTCGGACGTGCTTCGCCGCTTGCGGCCTCGCGTTGGCCAACGATGACTCGGCCTGACGAAGGACGGCAGCCAATGACGGAAGTTCGCCCACCGCTCAGAAATACCCCTCGCGGCTTCTTCTGCTCCATCGACCCGGCCTCGTCGTGGTCGATCACCCGGCCCTGCCGCTCCGAGTTCTTCGCCAGAATCATCTCCTCGATGATCTCCGGCAGCGTCGTCGCGTCGCTCTCGATCGCGCCCGTCAGCGGGTAGCAGCCGAGCGTGCGGAAGCGCACCCGCTTCATCATCGGCGTCTCGCCGGGCCGGAGCTTCATCCGGTCGTCGTCCACCATGATGAGCGTGCCGTCGCGCTCCACCACCGGCCGCTCGGCCGCGAAGTACAGCGGCACGATCGGGATGTTCTCCAGGTGCACGTACTGCCACACGTCGAGCTCGGTCCAGTTCGACAGCGGGAAGGCGCGGATGCTCTCGCCCTTGTTGACGCGGCCGTTGTACAGGTTCCACAGCTCCGGCCGCTGGTTCTTCGGGTCCCACTGGTGGAGGCGGTCGCGGAAGCTGTAGACGCTCCTTGGCCCGGCTCTTCTCCTCGTCGCGGCGGGCGCCGCCGAACGCGGCGTCGTAGCCGTAGTGGTTCAGCGCCTGCTTCAGCGCCACGGTTTTCATCACGTCGGTGTGCGTCTTCGAGCCGCTGCTGAACGGGTTGATCCCCTGCGCGACGCCCTCCTGGTTGACCCACACCTTCAGGTCGAGGTTCTGCTCGCCGCAGAAGCGGTCGCGGAACGTGATCATCGCCCGGAACTTCCACGTCGTATCGACGTGCAGCAGCGGGAACGGCAGCCGGCCGGGGTGGAACGCCTTCTGGGCGAGGCGCAGCATCACCGCCGAGTCCTTGCCGATGCTGTAGAGCATCACCGGCCGCTCGAACTCGGCCGCGACCTCGCGGATGATGTGGATGCTCTCGGCCTCCAGCACCTTCAGGTGCGTCAGGTTGTAACTACCGGCTCATCGGGGCGCCACCTGCCGCGGCTTCGCGTCGCCGCAAGCGACCCCGGCGCAGTCAGTGGCCAGATCACGTACTGGTCCGCCTGGCTCTCGCCGACCAAATCGGCGAGGGTCGTCTGCTTCAGGATCGACTCCTGGGCGTCGATCATCTTCTCCCACACGGCCCGGACGCCGATCACGAACGCCGTCGGCTGGAGCTTGTCGTCGGCCCGCACCGGCTGCTCCGGCGGGTCCATGACGCGGATCACGTCGAACAGCGTGATCTCGTCGGCCGACCGGCCGAGGGTGTACCCGCCGGCCGCCCCGCGGGTGCTGGCGACGAGGCCGGCGCGCTTCAGGTCGAGCAGGATCTGCACGAGGAACCGCGACGGGATGCCGTGCTTGTCGGCCACGTCGGCGAGGCGCACCGGCTTCGGGTCGGCGAACCGGGACGCCAGCTCCAGCATGGCCACGCAGGCGTACTCGGCTTTGGCGGAGAACAGCAGCATCGTCCAGGTCTTCAAGTCGTCTTTCGGGGTCCCGGATTCTGAGATCGACGACTTCGCCGCTGCTCTCCGATCACGTGCAGCCCGCACCTTCTTGACCTTCCCGGCCCAGCGGCCGGCGCGGTCGTCCTCGCCGGGCTGGACCGCCCGCGTACACGGCCAACAGCCGATGCTCGGGTAGTTCTGGTCGTGCAGCGGGTTGTCGGGTACGTCGTTCTTGACGACGAAGTTCCACACGTCCTTCTTCGACCAGCTCAGCAGCGGGTTCACCTTCACCAGGTTGAACTTCGCGTCCCACGCCACCACCGCCGCCTTGCCGCGGTCGGCCGTCTGGTCCTGGCGGATGGCGCTGACCCACGCCAGCGGCGCGATGGCCTTCACGGCGTCCTGCAGCGGCAGGATCTTGCGGTCGCGGCAGCAGTCGTCGGGCCGCAGCTCGTACAGCGGGCCGCCGTGCTCGGCCTCGTACTCCGCAACCGTCAGTTCGGGGCGGACGTACTCCACCGCGATGCCGTAGCGGTAGAGGATGCGCTCGCGCAGTTCCAGCGTCTCGGGGAACTGGTACCCGGTGTCGATGTTGATGGTGCGGACGGTCGGCTCGATGCCGGCGAGCATGTGGATGAGGCAGCACCCCTCGGCCCCGAACGCCGTCGCCATCAGCAGCCGGGGGTGGAAGCGGTCCACGGCCCAGCGCAGAATCTCCTCGGCGGACGCCCCTTGAAGGCGGTCGTTCGCGGCGGCAATTTCGTCGGCCGACATCGGCTGGGGGTCCATCCGCGACTCCGATTCCACAGAACCCTTATCGGCATCGTAAGGATTCGAGTCGCGGAAAAGAAGGGCTTCGAACACCCAAACGCCGTAACCCGATACCCACAAGTGGTTACGATTCGCGGATTTGAGTCCGATCCGCCCCGGCCGCTCCGGTGGGGGGCCGGTTTCCAACCGGCCGACATCGGCCCGTCAGGTCGAGGTG
>JBGAQM010000009.1:0-36685 GCA_044220735.1 Urbifossiella sp.
CGGACGCGATTTGGGACGTGGTTCACTTCCTGCAGGCGCTCGCCGACCCACGCGAGCGGATGCTGTTGCAGCAGTTCGACCCGGCGATCCGGATCGAGTAGCACGAACCGGCGGACGGAGGAAAGTAGTCAGTTGCCAGACCATAAGGCCGGCTGCCGTCTGTCCTCCGTCGGCCGGCCCCCCGTTACTTCGCCGACGACTTCTTCATCTCGAACGCGAACCCGTGCTTGCCGCTAAAGTCAGTCGGCTGCTTCTCCTTGTCGAGGCTGTACGCCAGCTTGAGGGTGTCGCCCTTCGCGGCGACGAGGCCGTAGGCGGGGGTGCCCTTGGCGTCGGCGAACGGCGGCGGGGCCTCCAGAATCTTCAACTCCACCTTCGTCGGGGTGTCGGTGCCCACGATCTTGTACCCGATCTTGAACCCCTTCCCCTTCTCGCCGAGGTAGATCGACTTGGCGTCGATCGTCACCGTCGTCGGCTTCCCGTCCTGGTCGATTTTCGCCTTCTCGCCGTCCTTTACGCCGGCGACGATGGTGTAGGATCCCTCGATCTTGGGGGCGGCCTTGTCCTGGGCCGTCACCACCCCGCCGAGCCCGACCAGCCCGGCCATCAGGGCCGCGTACAGCGTCTTCATCCGTGGCTCCGGTTCGCGTGACTCGCCGGGCGGACCCGCTCCGCCCCGGCCGGGTGTGAGTGTACGTTCACCACCGTACCGGGCAATCGGATTCGCCCCGGCGGGCGCCCGCGATAAAATGCTCTTACCTCTCGGGAGTCTGTCGATGCCGCGGTCCGCGATGGCGCTCGTCGCCGCACTCATCGCCGCCGCCCCGGCGCCGGCGCAGGCGCCCGACTTCAACCGCGACGTGCGGCCGATCCTTGCTGGCAAGTGCTTCAAGTGCCACGGCCCCGACGAGAAGGCCCGCAAGGCCGACCTCCGCCTCGACGTGCGCGACGACGCCGTGAAGGCCGGCGCGCTCGCGCCTGGCAAGGCCGACGCCAGCGAACTGCTGAAGCGCGTCACGTCTACGGAGCCGACCGAGCACATGCCGCCGGCCAGCGCCAAGAAGCCGCCGCTGACGGCCCAGCAGATCGACCTCCTCCGCCGCTGGGTGAACGAGGGGGCGAAGTACGGCGAGCACTGGTCGTTCGCCAAGCTCCAGCGCCCGGCCGTGCCCGACGCCGCGGGCGTGACCGCGGTCGACCGCTTCGTCCGTGCCCGGTTGGCGAAGGAGAAGCTGACACCGGCCGCACCGGCCGACAAGTCTACGCTCGTCCGCCGGCTGACGCTCGACCTGACCGGCCTGCCGCCCACACCGGACGAGGTGCGGGCGTTCGTGGCGGACGCGGCCCCGGACGCCTACGAGAAGCTGGTGGATCGGTTGCTCGCGTCGCCGCACTACGGCGAGCGGATGGCGGTGTTCTGGCTCGACCTCGTCCGCTTCGCCGACACCATCGGCTACCACAGCGACAACCCGATGAACGTGTCGCCCTACCGCGACTACGTCATCCGGTCGTTCAACGCCAACCTGCGGTTCGACCAGTTCACCGTCGAACAACTCGCCGGCGACCTGCTGCCGAACGCGACGCTGTGGCAGCAGGTGGCGACGGCGTACAACCGGCTGCTGCAAACCACCGAGGAGGGCGGGGCGCAGGCGAAGGAGTACGAGGCGAAGTACGCCGCCGACCGGGTGCGGAACTTCGGCCAGGTGTGGCTCGGCGGCACGATCATGTGCGCCGAGTGCCACAACCACAAGTTCGACCCGTACACGTCCGCCGACTTCTATGGCATGGCCGCGTTCTTCGCCGACGTGCAGGAAGGGGCCGTCGGCCGCCGCGAGCCTGGCCTGCCGGTGCCGACTCCCGACGACGAGAAGCGCCTCGCCGAGTTGATCGCGGCCGTGGCCGCGGCGCAACAGCAGCTCGATGCCCGCTCCGCCGTCGTTCCGGTGGCCGCGTTGAAGGCGGAACGGTCCGCTCTGACGGCCGCCCAGAAGGCCCGCGCCGATTACGACGCGGGCATCCCCCGCGCCCTCGTGACGAAGGCCGGCCCGCCGCGGACCGTGCGCATCCTCCCGCGCGGCAACTGGCTCGACGCCACCGGCCCGGTGGTGACCCCGAACACGCCCAGCTTTCTGCCGCCAATGCAGCGCGGCGATGCGAAGGGCCGGCCCACCCGGCTCGATCTCGCCCGCTGGACGGTGTCGGCGGACAACCCGCTCACGGCCCGCGTGTTCGTGAATCGCGTCTGGCGGCTCTACTTCGGCGCCGGCATCTCCCGGTCGCTGGAGGAGTCTGGGGCGCAGGGCGAACTCCCCACGCACCCCGAACTCCTCGACTGGCTCGCCACCGAGTTCCAGACCGATTGGGACGTGAAACGGCTCGTGCGACTCATTGTGACGTCGGAGACGTACCGCCAGTCGTCGGCCGAGACGCCGGCGCTGCGCGAGCGCGACCCGTTCAACCGGCTGTTGGCGCGGCAGGGCCGCTGGCGGCTCGAGGCGGAGTTCGTGCGCGACGGCGCCCTCGCGTCGAGCGGGCTCTTGAACCGCCAGATCGGGGGCAAGAGCGTGTTCCCGTACCAGCCGCCGGGGTACTGGGCGGCCCTGAACTTCCCGACCCGCGAGTGGCAGAAGGACGCCGGCGAGAAGGTGTATCGCCGCGGCATGTATACGCACTGGCAGCGTTCGTTCCCGCACCCGGCGATGGTGGCGTTCGACGCCCCGAGCCGCGAGGAATGCACTTGCGACCGGCCCCGGTCGAACATCCCCCAGCAGGCGCTCGTGCTCCTCAACGATCCCGAGTTCGTGGAGGCCGCCCGCGCCTTTGCCGCCCGCGCGCTCGTCGACGGCGGCGCGACCGACGCCGCGAAACTGGCGTGGGCCTTCACCACCGCGACGAGCCGCGCCCCGAAGCCGGAGGAGGCAAAGATTCTGGCCGAGTTGCTGACCCGTCAGCGGGCCGAGTACGCCGCGAACCCGGCGACCGCGGCCCGGCTGCTCGCGGTCGGCGATCGGCCGCCCCCGGCGGGCGTGAACCCTGCCGAGCTCGCGGCATGGACGAACGTGTGCCGTGCCGTGCTGAACCTCCACGAAACGATCACGAGGCAGTAGTTGGCGAACGATGTACCCACTCCACCTCCTGAAGCGCCGCACGTTTCTCGGCCAGGCCGCCCGCGGCGTGGGCGGCGTGGCGCTCGCGTCGCTGTTCGCGCAGGATGCGTTCGCGCAGCCACGCGGCGTCGTCGCCCGGCCGCACGTGCCGCCGAAGGCCAAGCGCGTCATCTTCATGGTCATGGCGGGCGGGCCGAGCCACCTCGAGTTGTTCGACAACAAGCCGACGCTCGCCCGGATGCACGGCCAACCGATGCCGGAGTCCGTTACCCGCGGCCAGCCGATCGCGCAGCTCCAGGGCGCCCGGCTCACCTGCTTCGGGCCGCAGTGGGGCTTCAAGAAGCACGGCCGCGGCGGCGTGGAGATGAACGAGCTGTTCACACACCTGCCGCAGGTCGCCGACGACCTGTGCGTCATCCGCTCGCTGCGGACCGAGGCGATCAACCACGACCCGGCGCACACGTTTATGAACACGGGTTCAACCGTGTCCGGCCGGCCGAGCATGGGGAGTTGGCTCACCTACGGCATCGGCGCGGAGGCCGAAGACCTGCCCGGCTTCGTCGTCCTCACGTCGAACGGCCGCGGCGGGCAGAACCAGCCGATCGCCGCCCGCCAATGGGGGCCGGGCTTCCTCCCCGGTCGCTTCCAGGGCGTCCAGCTCCGCGGCCAGGGCGACCCGATCCTGTACCTGACCAACCCGCCCGGCGTCGCCCCCGGCCAGCAGCGCGACGTTATCGACGCCGTGTCGCGCCTCAACCAGTTGCACGGAACTGCGGTGGACGATCCCGAGGTCGCCACCCGCATCGCCCAGTACGAACTCGCGTTCAAGATGCAGACCAGCGTGCCGGCGCTGATGGACCTGTCGAACGAGCCGCGGAACGTCCTCGAAAGCTACGGCACGAAGGGAGCCGACGGGTCGTTCGCGGCGAACTGCCTCCTCGCCCGTCGGCTCGCCCAGCGCGGCGTGCGCTTCATCCAGCTGTACCACCGCGACTGGGACCACCACGGCGGCGTGAAGGACGGCATCCGCCTGAAGATCGAGGAGGTGGACCGCCCGTTCGCGGCGCTCGTGCAGGACCTGAAACGGCTCGGCATGTTCGACGACACGCTGATCGTGTTCACAGGCGAGTTCGGCCGCACGCCGATGTCGCAGGGCGGGAACGGCCGCGACCACCACATGAAGGGGTTCTCGGCCGTGCTCGCCGGCGGCGGCATCAAGGGCGGCGTCACCCACGGGGCGACCGACGACTTCGGCTACCACGCCGCCGAGAACATCGTCGAGGTCTTCGACCTGCACGCGACGATGCTCCACCTGCTCGGCATCGACCACGAACGGCTCACCTTCCGCTTCCCGTGGCCGCGATTATCGGCTCACCGACGTCCACGGAAAGGTCGTCAAAGAGATTCTCGCCCGAACGGGCGGGCCGGTGTAAGCTGCGTGTCCGCTCGCCCGGTATCCGCTACCGCCTCCCTCCGGTTCCCGCGGACCCCATGACCCGACCCGCCTTCGTCCGCCCCGCCGCCGCGTTCACGCTCGGCCTCCTCGCCGCGGTCGCCGTCGGCTGTGCCAAGCCGCCGCCGCCGCTGGTGAAGGCCTCGGCGCCCGACGTGGTCGTCGAACTCCCCGTCGTCAAGGGCGTGACCGACTTCGAGGACTTCACCGGTCGGACCGAGGCGTACAAGGTCGTGGACGTGAAGCCGCAGCTGACGGCGCTCCTGGACCGCGTCCACTTCAAGGACGGGGCGTTCCTCCCGGAAGGCACGCCGCTGTTCGACCTCGACGCCCGCTTCTACAAGGCCCAGGCCGACGGGGCGGACGCCAACCTGAAGCTGTCGCGGGCCAAGCGCGACCTCGCCAAGACGCTCCTGACGACGGCCGAAAAGTCGCGCGACCAGGGCGTCATCTCCGCCGACGAATACGCGAAGGTCGCCGCGGAGTTCCAGGCCGCCGAGGCGTCCGTGAAGGTCGCCGAGTACGACCTGGAGAAGGCCGCCACCACACTCGACTACACGAAGATCAAGTCGCGCTACACCGGCCGCCTCGGCAAGTCGTTGGTCGATCCCGGCAACGTCGTCAAGGAGAATGAGACGGTCCTCACCCGGCTCGTCGTACTCGACCCGATCTACGTCGTCTTCGACATCGACGAGCGCACCCTGCTCCGCATCCGCCGGCTGATCGCCGACGGCCGCATCCCGTCGGCGCGGGAGAACCCGATCTTTGTCCGCGTCGGCCTGACGGACGAGGACGGGTACTCGTTCACTGCCCCGCTGACGTTCGCCGACAACCAACTCGACGCCGGTACCGGCACGCTGCGGTTCCGCGGCGAGATGCGGAACCCGAGCCTTCAACGGGCGGGACTGCCCGCGGTGGTCGGCGCCGCGGCCGCGACGGGGGCGGACGTGAACGCCCCGCGGCTGCTGTCGCCGGGGATGTTCGTGCGCGTCCGCTTCCCGGTCGGCCGTGAGCACCCGGCCGTGCTCATCCCAGAGGAGGCGGTCGGCGCCGACCAGGGGCAGCGGTTCGTGTTCGTGCTCAACGACCAGGACGAGGCCCAGTACCGCCGCGTCACGCTCGGCGCGCAGGAGGGACGGCTGAGGGTGGTCGAGGACGGCGTGCGGCCCGGCGAGCGGGTGGTCGTGAGCGGCCTGCAGCGCGTGCGGGCGGGGCTGAAGGTGAATCCGCGGTCGGCTCCGACCAAGAAGCAGTAATCGCCCGATGGACATCCTCACCCCGACCTCGAAACTGACCGCGTGATTCCCCGCTTCTTCATCGACCGGCCGATCTTCGCGGCCGTCCTGTCGCTGGCCGTCACACTGGCCGGGGCGCTCGCCGCGCCTGTGCTGCCGGTGTCGCAGTACCCGCAGGTCACGCCCCCCACCGTTCAGGTCGATTGCAACTACCCCGGGGCGAGCGCCTCGGTCGTGTCCCAGACGATCGCCTCGCCCGTCGAGCAGCAGGTCAACGGCGTCGAGGAGATGCTGTACATGACCTCGCAGTGTACGAGCGACGGCAGCTACACCCTCACCGTCACGTTCCGCCCCGGCACCGACCTGAACATGTCCCAGGTCCGCGTGCTGAACCGCGTCGCGCTGGCGATGCCGCAACTGCCGGACGTGGTCCGCGCCACGGGCGTGACCACCCGCAAGCGCTCGCCCGAACTGCTGATGACGGTCAGCATGAACAGCCCGGACGGCACCTACGACCAGACCTACCTGAGCAACTACGCCCTGCTGCGGGTCAAGGAGGAGATCGCCCGCGTCCCCGGCGTCAGCGACGTGACGATCTTCGGCCAGCGCGACTACGCCATGCGCATCTGGGTGAACCCCGAGCGGCTCGCCGCCCTGTCCCTCACGCCGGCGGACGTGGTAGGCGCGCTGCGCCAACAGAACCTGTCGATCGTCGCCGGGCGCGTCGGGCAGGCCACCGGCGACGGCGCGACGCCGTTCGAGTTCACCGTGTCGGGCCTCGGCCGGCTGACGCACGAGGAGGAGTTCGGCGAGGTGGTGGTGAAGGTCGGCGACGGCGGGCAGGTGGTGAAGATCAAGGACGTCGCCCGCGTCGAGCTCGGGGCTAAGGCCCAGGACGTGAACAGCCGGTTCGACCGCAAGCCGACCACCGGCCTCGGCATCTTCCTGATGTCGAACGCGAACGCGGTCGAGACGTCGCGGGAGGTCCTGGAACGGATGGAACGTCTCGGCAGCGAGTTCCCGCCCGGGGTGAAGTGGGAGGTCGGCTACGACACCGCCCCGTTCATCAAGGACTCGATCAAGGAAGTGTTCCTGTCGCTCCGCGACGCGATCATCCTCGTCGCGTTGGTGGTGCTGGTGTTCCTCCAGAGCTGGCGGGCCGCGGTCATCCCCCTCGCCGCGGTGCCGGTGGCGATCGTCGGCACGTTCGCGGCGATGTACCTCGCGGGATTCAGCGTCAACAACCTGACGCTGTTCGGCCTCGTGCTCGCCGTCGGCATCGTCGTGGACGACGCCATCGTCGTGGTCGAGGCGGTGCAGCACAAACTCGACCAGGGGTTCGCCCCGCGCGAGGCGACGATTCGCGCGATGGACGAGGTGTCGGGGCCGGTGATCGCCGTGGGAGTGGTGCTGGCGGCGGTGTTCGTGCCGTGCGCCTTCCTGTCGGGAATCGTCGGCTCCTTCTTCCGGCAGTTCGCCCTCACGATCGCGGTCAGCACGCTCCTTTCGACGCTGAACTCCCTTACGCTCAGCCCCGCGCTCGCAGCGATCCTGCTGCGGCCGAAGACCCGCCCCGCCCCGACGAGCTGGCTCGGCCGACAGGTCGCCCGGCTGCTGCTACCGTTGACGCTGTTCGGCCGCGGATTCGACCGCGTGTTCGGCTGGTCGAACCGCACCTATGTCCGTGTCGTCGGGCTCGGGCTCCGCGTCCCGGTACTCGTCCTCGCCGGGTACGTCGGGCTGATCGCGGCTGGCGTCTACGGCTATCGACAACTCCCGACGGGGTTCATCCCGCAACAGGACAAGGGCTACCTCATCGCCAGCCTGCAACTCCCCGACGCCGCGTCCGCGGAGCGCACCGTCGAGGTGTTGCAGGAGTTGGCCCGCGTCGCCCTGGAGTACGAGGTTCCCGTCGCCGCGCGGGAGGGCGAGGAGGGCGCCGAGCCGGTCGAGAAGGACGGGACGACGACGTGGCAGAAGAAGGTGCGGCCGGTGGCCCACGTCAACGGCATCGCCGGCAACTCGTTCGTGCTGAGCGCCTACGGGTCGAACTTCGGGTCAATGTTCATCATCCTCAAGGACTTCCCCGATCGCCGCGACCCGAAACTGTACGCGGCCACGGTCGCCAAGAACCTGTCGGACCGCTACGCCCAGAAGGTGCCCGGGGCGCAGGTGAACGTGTTCGGGGCGCCCGCCGTGTCCGGCCTCGGCCGCGCCGGCGGGTTCCGCATCATGATCGAGGACCGCGGGGAGGCCGGGGCCGACGCGCTCGAGCGCACCACGAAGGCGTTCGTGGACCGGGCGAACCAGCAGCCTCAGGTGAGCGGGTTGTTCACCGTGTACAAGACGAACAGCCCGCAGGTGTTCCTCGACGTGGACCGGGCCGCGTGTCTGACGCACGGCGTCGAACTCACGGACGTGTACGCCACCCTCCAGGGCGGAATGGGGAGCCGGTACGTCAACGACTTCAACCGGTTCGGCCGGACGTGGCAGGTGAACGTGCAGGCCGACCACGCGTTCCGCAATCAATTGGAAGACATCCGCCGGCTGAAGGTCCGCAACCGCGACGGCGACATGGTGCCCCTCGCCGCGGTGACGGCGGTGCGGGTGCAGGCGGGGCCGCTCGTCATCTCGCGCTACAACACGTACCCGGCGGCGGCGGTGAACGGCAACGTGAGCCCCGGCGTGAGCACCGGCGACGCCCGTGCGCTGCTGGAACAGCTCGCCGCCGACGAGTTACCGCCGGGCACCATGGCCGCGGAGTGGACCGAACTGATGTACTTGGAGGACGAGGCCAACCGCGCCGAGCTGCGGCTCCCGGGCGGGTACGCCATCCGCGGGCAGACGACGGTATTGGTGTTCGCGCTGTCGGTGTCGTTCGTATTCCTCGTCCTCGCGGCGCTGTACGAGAGCTGGGCGTTCCCGCTGGCGGTGATCCTCGTCGTGCCGGTGTGCGTGGCCTGCTCGCTCGCCGCGGTGTGGGTCACCGACCCCGGCTCCGCCGCCGAGACGCTACGACAGGCGGGCGTCACGCCCGGCGGCGTCGGCGGGTGGCTGCTCGCGGCCGGCGACTGGCTCGACGCGAATGCCATCGCACCCGCGTCAAAGCCCCTCGGCCGGCTGGGAACGTTCAAGCAGGACATCAACGTCTTCACACAGGTCGGGTTCGTTGTGCTGATCGGCCTGGCTTGCAAGAACGCTATCCTGATCGTCGAATTCGCCAAGGTCCGGCGCGACGCCGGCGCGGACCTTCACACTGCTATCCGCGACGCCTGCACGCTGCGATTCCGGCCGATCATGATGACTTCGGTGGCATTCATCCTCGGCGTCCTGCCGCTGGCCGTGGCGCGCGGGGCGGGGGCCGAGATGCGCCAGGCCCTCGGTATCGCCGTGCTCGGCGGCATGATCGGCGTCACCGTGTTTGGTGTGTTCCTCACGCCCGTGTTCTTCGCCGTGGTGGACCGCTTCACCAACTCTCGCTTCGCCAGGCACCCACGAGTCCAGCAGGTCGGACGCGTGTTGCTCGTCCTCCTGACCTTTTCCTTCCTCGGACTGCTTCCGGCGCTAGTCGTTCGACTCCTGACTCTCCGGCACATCTTCGACGTGAAACGTCGCCGACAGCCGAAGTGACCCGATCCGCTCCCGCATCCCGACGGCCAGCCACCCATGTTCACGCGGTTCTTCATCGACCGGCCGATCTTCGCCAGCGTCCTGTCGCTCCTGGTGTTTCTCGCCGGGGGCGTGGCGCTCGTGAAGCTGCCGGTCGCGCAGTACCCGGAGATCACGCCGCCGACGGTCGAGGTGTCGGCCGTGTACGTCGGCGCCAACGCCCGCGTGGTGGCGGACACGGTCGCGGCCCCGATCGAGGAGCAGGTGAACGGCGTCGAGGACATGCTGTACATGTCCTCGACCTGCACGAACGACGGTACGTACACCCTGACGGTGACGTTTCGCCCCGGCGTGGACCTGAACATCGCCCAGGTGCTGGTGCAGAACCGGGTGAACCTCGCCGCCCCGAAACTGCCGGGCGAGGTGACCCGCCGCGGGCTGCTGGTGAAGAAGAAGTCGCCCAGCCAGCTCATGATCATCAACCTGTACTCGACGGCCAAGCTCGCCGACCCGCCGGCCGACGCGCCGAAGAAGGAGCGCGACGCGGCCGAGAGCCGGCGGCAGACGACGCTGCTGTACCTGAGCAACTACGCGACGATCCACCTTCGCGACGAGCTGGCCCGGCTGCGAGGGGTGGGTGACATCACGTACCTCGGCCAGCGCGACTACGCGATGAGGCTGTGGCTCGACCCCGACCGGATGGCCGCGAAGGGGGTTTCCGCCGACGACGTGGTGAAGGCGGTGCAGCAGCAGAACGCGCAGGTCGCGGCCGGGCAGGTCGGCCAGCCGCCGGCACCGGCCGGGCAGGCGTTCCAGTACACGATCAACACCCTCGGCCGGCTCGCGGTGCCCGAACAGTTCGCCGACATGATCCTGAAGTCAGACGCCGACGGGCGCGTAGTCCGGATGCGCGACGTGTCCGAGGCCGAGCTCGGGGCGCTTAGCTACGACCAGACCTGCACCCTCGACGGCCGGCCGTCGGTGGCGCTGTCGGTGTACCAACTGCCCGGCACGAACGCGCTGGAAACGGCCCGCGGCGTGAAGGCGAAGATGGAGGAGCTCCGGACCAAGTTCACGGACGAAATCGACTACGCGATCGTGTACGACACCACGCCGTTCATCGAGGAGTCGATTAACCAGGTGTACCGCACGCTGCTGGAGGCCGTGTTCCTCGTCGCGGTCGTGATGCTGGTGTTCCTCCAGAGCTGGCGGGCGGCTGCGATCCCGCTCGCGGCGGTGCCGGTGGCGGTCGTCGGCACGTTCGCCGCCATGTCCGCCCTCGGCTACACGGTGAACAACCTCACCCTGTTCGGGCTCGTGCTCGCCGTCGGCATCGTGGTGGACGACGCCATCGTGGTGGTGGAGGCGGTGCAGCACCACATCGAGCGCGGGATGGCCCCGCGCGACGCGACCGTGAAGGCCACGCAGCAGGTGGCGGGGCCGGTCATCGCGGTGGGGCTGGTGCTGTCGGCGGTGTTCGTGCCGTGCGTGTTCATTAGCGGCATTGTCGGCGAGTTCTACCGCCAGTTCGCCGTCACCATCGCGGTCAGCACGCTGCTGAGCGTGTTCGTGTCGCTCACCCTGAGCCCGGCGCTGTGCGCCCTGTGGCTCAAACCGCAGTCCGACTCCGCCGGCCGCGAGCCGCTGCCGCGGGTGGCGTTCCCACTCGCCGGCGCCGCGCTCGCCTACGTGTTCCTCACCGACCAACTCCACCGCGCCATGCCACACCTCCCCGCCGAGGCGCGGGCCTGGCTGGAGCCGGCCGCCGTGTGGCTGCCACCTCTAGTCGCCGGGCTCGTCGGGGTGATCGTGGGGTACGCCCTTCGGGTGGTAATGAACCGCGTGCTGGGGACGCTGTTCCGGGGCTTCAACCGCGGGTTCGACGCCGCGACCGGCGGGTACGTGCGTGTCGTCGGCCTGATGCTCCGCGGGGCGCCGCTCGTGCTCGTCGGCTACGGTGGGCTGCTGTACCTGACGTACCACGCCCTTGCCAGCGCGCCGAGCGGGTTCATCCCCGACCAGGACAAGGGCTTTCTCCTCGTGAACGTGCAACTGCCGGACGCTTCCGCCCTCGGCCGGACGGCGACGCAGATGCGGCGGCTCGAAGACATCGCCCGTGCGACGCCGGGGGTGAAGCACACGGTCAGCGTGTCGGGGCAGTCAATCCTGTTGGGGGCGAACGCGCCGAACTTCGGCACGCTGTACGTGCTGCTGGACGAGTTCCCGAACCGGCGCGCACCCGACCTGGGGGCGGACGCCATCGCGTCCCGCTTGCAGACCGAGTTTAACGCGAAGCTGCCGGGGGCGCGGGTAAACGTGTTCGGCGCCCCCGCCGTGGACGGCCTCGGCACCGCGGGCGGGTTCAAGCTGGTGATCGAGGAGCCAGGCGCGACCGACGCGGGCGAGTTGGAGGGGGTCGGGAAGGCGGTCGCCGACGCCGCCGGGGAGGGGGCGGAGTTGCGGGACACGTTCAGCGGCTTTCGCGCTGACACGCCGTGGCTGTACCTGGAGATCGACCGGGTCAGCGCGCAGGTGCTCGGCGTGCCGGTGTCGGAGATCGTGAGCGCGCTACAGGTGTACTTCGGGTCGCTGTACGTGAACGACTTCAACCGGTTCGGCCGGACGTGGCAGGTAAATGTGCAGGCCCGCGCCGACTACCGCCGGCGGGTGGAAGACTTGAAGCGCATCCGGGTCCGCAACCCGCGGATGCCGGAGGGGGTGGAGCACATGGTCCCGCTGGGCGGTGTGTTGAAGGTGCGCGACGACGTGACCGGCCCGGTGATGGTGTACCGCTACAACCTGTACCCCGCCGCCCCGGTCACGGCAACGCCCGCGCCCGGGGTGAGTTCCGGCGAGGCGATCGCGGCGCTGGAACGTGCCGCCGCCGACAAGCTGCGCCCGACGATGCGGACCGAGTGGACGGAACTGGCCTTCCTCCAGCTCCAGACGAAAGACACCGCGGCGCGGGCGTTCCTGTTGTCGGTGGTGCTCGTGTTCCTGGTACTGGCCGCGCAGTACGAGAGCTGGGCGCTGCCGCTGGCGGTGATCCTGGTCGTGCCGATGTGCCTCCTGAGCGCAGCCGTAGGCGTGCGGCTGGCCGGCCTGGAGGTGAACATCTTCACGCAGGTCGGGTTTGTCGTGCTGGTCGGGCTGGCGTGCAAGAACGCCATCCTGATCGTCGAGTTCGCCAAGCAGCGACACGACGACGGGGCCCCGCGCCGAGACGCGGCAATCGAAGCATGTCGGCTGCGGCTGCGGCCGATCGTGATGACCTCGGTGGCGTTCATCATCGGCGTCGTACCGCTTGTGTTCGCCGAGGGTGCCGGGGCGGAGATGCGGCGGGCCCTCGGGACGGCCGTGTTCGCCGGGATGATCGGCGTGACCGCGTTCGGCGTATTCCTGACGCCGGTCTTCTACGTCGCCGTTCAGTGGGTGACGGACCGGGTTCGTCGGTCATGACGAACCCGGCCGTCGCCTCACAGACCTGTCAGCGGCCGTCGCCCTTGAGATACCGCTCGAACCACGCCAGGTCCCACTCCATCTTGGCCCGCCGGTGCGACAGCTTCCCGAGCCCGTGTGGCTCGCCGGGGTAGACGCACAACTGCGTCGGCACGTTCAAGTTCTCGCGCAGCGCCCGGAACAGCATCCGGCTGTGCCCCGGCGGGCAGCGGTCGTCGTTCGCGCCGACGTGGATGAGCGTCGGCGTCTTGACATTGCCGAGCTGGTACGTCGGAGACGTGCGGCGGTACACGTCCGCCTTCTCCCACGGCAGGCCGCCCTTCAACACGCGCGGGTAGGCCGGTTCGTCGTTGAAGCCCCACTCCGCGACGGTGTCGAGGATGCCGGCCCCGCTGCTGGCCGCGCGGATGCGCACCGGCGGATCCGGCAGCGCGATCAGGCAGTTGGTGAGGTAGCCGCCGTTGCTCCAGCCCATGACGGCGATCCGGTCGGGATCGGCAATGCCTGCATCGACCAGGTGCTTGATGCCGGCGAGGATGTCCTTCACGTCGAGGTCGTTCTCGCGCCCGATGAGATCGGTGGTGAACTTGTCCCCGTACCCGGTCGAGCCGCGGTAGTTGGGGGCGAGCACCGCGTACCCCGCGGCCGCGAAGTAGAGGCGGCCGTTGTGCGGGTCGAACTGAAGTGCGCCCGTACTGCTCGTCGTCGGTCCGCCGTGGATGGCCACGACGAGCGGCAGTTTGCCGCTCCCCTTCTTGTACTCGCGGGGTAGTTCGAGCGCGCCACCGACTTTCGTGCCGTCCGGCGCGGTCCATGTGACGTGTTCGACCGTCGGCAGAATCCAGCCCTTCGCCTGCGGGTTGAGATCCGTGATGCCGCTCCGCGCCGCGGGCCCGCCGACGTACCACAACTCGCCCAGGCTCTGCGGCGTGGCGAGAATCACGACACGGCGCCCGCTCCCGCCCGGGACGTAGGCGAACCCATACGTCACGCCGTCGAGTGGCTGGAGGTCAGTCGTGCTCTTGGTCGCGTCGTATTCCGCGAACCCGACCCGGGCTCGGTCGTCGGTCAGCAAACCGAGCACGCCGTCGGACCGCCACGCGAGGGGCGAGCCATACCCCCGGACGTGCCAGTTGCCCCGCTTGAGCCTTGCCGCCGACCACGCCCCACCAGCCTCCTCACAGGTGATGACCTCGGCCGGGTGCGCGTCGAAGACGGTGCAATAGCCGAGTCGGGTGCCGGCCTCGTTCCACGCCAGACTTTCGAGCCAGGGCCACGGGGACGCTGCAGTCTTCCTCCACGCCTGATCGGTCGTCGTGACCTTACCCGCCTCCCACACGTCCACGCGCGAGTCGCCCTCCCAGCGGATCACGGTGTCGTCGGGTGCCGTAATCATCGCCACCCGCGTGCCGTCGGCGGTGACGACGAACTCGCGAACGTAGCGCTTCTCGGCGATCACTTTGTCGATCGCGCCGCCCGCGGCCGGGGTGCGGAACACCTCCGTCACCTTTCGCGAGCCGTGGCCGTACTCAATCTTCGGATAGCGTTCGCGGAGGTTGAGGAACTCGTCCGGGTCAGTCACTTCGGAGTCGGTGGTGTAGAACAACGCGTCGGCCTTGGGGGCGTAGTCGTATCCGGTGACGCCACCCTTCACCGTCGTGACCGCGACAGGCGCAGCCTTGCCCGTAGCACTGACCCGCCAGACCTGGGCCGTGCCGTCGCGCGGCGGTTCCTTCGCGTCTTTCACCTTCGCGTTGCGAAGGACGTAGACCGCGGACCCGTCGGCGGCCCACTTCGGGTGCCGGTCGTTGGCCCGGTCGGAAGTGAGCTTCCGCGGCGTCCCCTTCCCGTCCGTCGCCGTCACCCACAAGTCGGTCCGGCGGTTGTCGGCCTTCTCGTCCCACTTCGCGACCGTGTAAGCGACCTGCATACCGTCGGGCGACACGGCCACCTCGGTCGCGGTGGCGACGCTGCCGTAGTCGGCAGGCGTGATCGGCCGCGACTGCGCCGCGGCGGGCGACGCCGCGGCGAGAATCAGGACCAGCGAAGCGGTTCGACGCATGGGAGGCTCCGGGCGGGAATCCCGATACTGTAACCGGACGCACCGCCCCCCGCGAGACCCGTCATGACCGCCGCCCGCGGCCGCACCCTGGCCCTCGCCGCCGCCCTCCTCGGCTGGATGTTCGACGGCATGGAGATGGGCCTGTTCCCGCTCGTCGGCAAGGACGCGCTCCGCGAACTCCTCGGCGGCTCGCCCGTACAGGCCGACCTGGACCTGTGGTACGGGGTCGTGCTCGCCGCGTTTCTCATCGGGGCCGCGACCGGCGGCGTGGTGTTCGGCTGGCTCGGCGACAAGATCGGCCGCGTCCGGGCGATGACCGTTAGCGTGCTCCTGTACTCGCTGTGCAGCGGCCTGAGCGCGGCGTCGGCCACGCCGGAGCAGTTGACCGCGCTGCGCTTCCTCGGGGCGCTCGGCATGGGTGGCGAGTGGGCGCTCGGCGTGGCGCTGGTGATGGAGTTGTGGCCGAACACGTCGCGGGCGACGCTCGCCGGTTGGATCGGGGCGTTCGGCAACCTCGGCTACACCGTCTGCGGGCTGATCGCCCTCGCCCTCACGCGCGTGGGATCGACCGAGTTGGCGGGCGTGCTTCAGTCGGCTGGCCTGTCTGCGTCGTGGTCCGATGCGCTCACCGCGAACCGGAACTGGCGGCTGTTGATGCTCGTGGGGGCGGTGCCGGCGCTGCTGACGTTGTTCATCCGGCTGTTCGTACCGGAGTCCGAGAAGTGGGAGCGGGAGAAGGCTGCCGGGCGGGCGTCGCACTGGTCGGGGGTGGACCTGTTCGCCGTGCTCGGCGGGGCGGCGGCTGCGGGCGGCGTCGTCTACCTGTGGTCGCGGAAGGACGCTACGTTGCCGTTGCAACTGGCAGGTTCGCTCGTCGGCGTCGTGCTCGTGACGCTGGGATATCTGCACCCCGCGCGCGGCTACCTCCGGCGGAGCGGGCTCGACCACGCGGCGCGGCGCGAGACGCTGGGGCGGATGCTCCTCGCGGCGGGGCTCAGCGGGGTGCCGCTGCTGGCCACCTGGAGCGGCGTGATGTGGATGTACCAGTGGGTCGGCAAGTTGCCGTTCGGCGACGTGCCGGAGGCACGGCCGATGATTCAGATCGCGTCGTCGATCGGCGCGGCGGCCGGGTGCGTTGCGGCGGCGCTGCTCGGTGGTCTGATCGGCCGACGGCCGGCCTACGCAGTGCTGTGCGTCGCGTCGCTGGCGACGATCATTGGCTTCTACCAACTGAATACCGAATACGGTCCCACGTTCGTGCTGTCGGCCGGACTGATGGGGTTCGTCACGGCTGGGTTCTACGGCTGGCTGCCGCTGTACCTGCCGGAGTTGTTCCGCACGGCCGTCCGCGCCACCGGGCAAGGCTTCGGGTTCAACTTCGGCCGCATCATCGCCGCCGCGGGAAACCTGCAGATGCCGGCGCTGCTGGCCGCGTTCGACCACGACTACGGCCGGGCGTGCGCGGTCGTGGCGGGGGTCTATGGCGTGGGGCTGGCGCTCATCTTGGTGGCGCCCGAGACGAAGGGGCGGCCGCTGCCCGAGTGAGACTTACGGCTTCGCCGCCGGCCGCACGCGGCGGCGCAAGTCGTCAACCGCCGAGAGGAATCGTGGGTCTGTCGCCGAGCCGTACCGGGCCGTAAAGCGCTCCGCCGACAGCCCGTCCGTGAGACCAGTCAGGTCCGGCACCAGCGACGCCGTATTGGGAAGCGACGCAAGTTGCGTGAGGCGCGCGAGGTCTTCCCGCGGCTGGCGCGAGAACTCGATGCCGGCCATCTCCGCGGCCAGTGTGGCCAGTCCGACGCCGGCGGGGCGCGGGCCGTCGAGCAGCTGAAACGTGCGGGACACGGCCGCGGACTCGGCCGCCTGGCGGGTCAGTAGCTCACCCGTCGCCACACCCACGGCGAAGCGGCGGCAAAGGTCGCGGCGGCCGCGGATGGTGGGGTTCCCCAGCACGTCTCGCCTCTCGTCACGGTCGGTGGCCGTTTCCACGATCGACACCTGTTCGCGCGTCGATTCGTCGGTGCGGAGGAAGTCCGTCTCGTCGAGCGCGACCGCGAGTCCTAGAAGGAAGCCGCCGACGCGATCGTCGGCCGTGACACCCTCGGCGTCGGCGGTGAGCGCGGCGGTCGCCGCGGCGCGGACGAATGCCACCGTCAGATCGTCGCCGGTCGGCCCGCCGGGCACACTCACTGCCCGGGCCTTCGCTGTCACGGCCGCCACGACCGAGCGGGCGATGACGTCACGCTTGGAGTCGGCCTTCGGCGCCGGGGGCGGGTCCGCCGGCACGCCCTTTTTCGGCGCTTGCACGAGGTCGCGGTCGAATTCGTTGAGGTAGGCCAGCGCCGACGGGTCGCCGGGCTTCGCCTTCAGGAGCGCGCCGTACACCCGCTTCAGCCGCGCCCGGCCGAGGGGGCTCAGGTCGGCGGCCGTGTCGATCTTGCCGCTGCGGCGCTCGTCAGCCCACACGTTCAGGGCCAGGGCGTTCAACGGGTCGAAGCGCATCCGGTACTCGGCGTGCAGCGCCAGCCCGTTGCCCAGTTGCTCGCGCATTACGGAGCCCACGTCCGGTACTGGCACCGCGCCCATGGCGCGGCCGAGGTGGTGGACGAGCGCTTCGGTGCGCTCCGCCTCCTCGCGCGGCGCCCACTCGCGCATCAGGACGTGAGTCGCCGGTGCCGACCGACTACCGCCGAACGGCGCCGGCTCCTTCGGCTTCTCCTCGACCTTTCGGCTGGTCCATCCGATCACGAGCCCGGCGGGCGGAGCCTTCACCTTCAGCTGGAAATCGGCGAGGAGTTCGGGGACGGTCGAAGCCTGCGGGTCGGACTTCCAGGTCGAGAACGCCGCCGCCTCGAACGTCACGCCGCAGTGCGCCTCGAACACCGCCGACGCGGCGGCGAGGCGCTTGCCGAGCACGTCCTTCCACAAGGCCTCGGCGCGCGGGTCGGCGTCGTCCACGAGGAGCGTGACCGGCACGCGCACGATGTCGCGCTTCGGCGCGCCGCCCGGCTTGGTGTCCTGCTCCGGCGGCAGCCCCGGTAGCTCGACGCCCTCCAGCCGACGGCCCGTCTTGGCGTCGGGGAAGATTGCGTACGCGTTGTAGGGGTCGAGGTGGTACGCGAGGTGCTGTGGCGTGGCCGGCACGACGACCACCGCGGGGCCGCCGATGCCGATCGGCGCGACCTGCGCCGGGCGGAGGGTGATCGACTGCTTCTCCCGGTCCGGCTCGGTCAGCGTCAGCGTCACCTCGGCGGGGGTGAAGTTCGCGACGACGACCACCCCCGCCTCCGCCGAGGAGGCGACCGCGCACGCCGCCAGTGCCAGCATCAGCCGACGCATCACGACCCCCCGGACCGAACCACCCCGAACTCTAGCACCGAGTTGCGAACGGCTCAACCCGGGCGTCCTTCCCTTCGGCCGCGGGACTCATTCAATACAGGGATACCCTCACCCCCGGAGCCCGCCGCGATGCGCCTCGCCACCGTCGTCACCCCCAACGGCCCCCGCGTCGTCGCCCAGGTCGGCGATCACTACGTGGACCTGCACGCCACCGACCCGGGCCTGCCGACGTGCGTGAAGAACCTTCTCGCGGGCGGGGCGGGTGTGAAGGCGGCGGCCGCGGAGGCGGCGAAGTGCCCGAAGGCCGTCCGCTACGCCACCAACGCCGTTAGGCTCCTGCCGCCGGTGCCGAAACCCTCGAAGATTCTCTGCGTCGGGCTCAACTACCGCGACCACGCCATCGAGGGCGGCAAGGCCATCCCGACCGAACCCGTCCTGTTCGCCAAGTACCCCAACACGCTGATCGCCAGCGGCGACCCGATCAAGCTGCCGAAGGTGGCGCAGAAGGTGGACTACGAGGCGGAGCTCGTCATCGTCATCGGCAAACGCGGCCGGCACATCCCGAACGACGACACGGCTTTCCAGCACGTCGGCGGGTACACCTGCGGCCACGACGTGAGCGCCCGCGACTGGCAGTTCCGCGGCGAGGAGAAGCAGTGGACCATCGGCAAGACGTTCGACACGTTCGCCCCGACCGGCCCGGTGCTGGTGACGCCCGACGAACTGGGTGACCCTCACAAGCTCCAGGTGCAGCTGCGGCTGAACGGCGAGACGATGCAGAACTCGAACACGAAGGAGTTCATCTTCGGCGTCCCGCACATGCTGTGGTTCCTGTCGCAGGTCGTGACGTTGGAGCCCGGCGACCTGATCTTCACCGGCACGCCCCCGGGCGTCGGGATCGCCCGCAAGCCGCCGGTGCTGCTCAAGGCCGGTGACGTGGCCGAGGTGGAAATCGAGGGGATCGGCACCCTCCGCAACCCCGTCGTCGCGGAGTAGCGCGTCATTCGGCAGTGGCTCATTGTGTGCACGCGACCCCCCCAGGGGGTCAGGGCACGAATTGAGTCAATGACACGAAAGTTAGTTGGGGCCAATACTAGCCATCCTGTCGCTCGGAAGCCTCGCTCCCGACGCGACTTACGACTCCTCGCCGTCCGGCTCCTCGGCGGCGGGGTGATACTTGCGGATCATCTTTCGGACCGTCGCCCGGGCAAGCCCGAGCCAGCGGGCGGCGGCGAGTCGATTTCCATCCAGCTGCCGCAGCACCTCGTCGAGCAGAGCCGGTTCGACGACGTCGAGTAGTCGCTGGTACAACTCGGCCGGTTCACCCCCGCCTGCGAGCCGGACTTCCTCGCGGACCCATTCGACCACGATCGAACGAAGTCGGTCGGCGACTCCGCCGTCGGCCGCCACATCGGTCGGCGACGGGAAGTGTTCGGGCCGGAGTGGGCCGCCACGGGCCTCAATCGCGGCGTGTTCCAGCGCGTTGCGGAGCTCGCGCACGTTGCCGGGCCACAGCCGATTTTTCAGGAACGCGAGGGTGTCCGCGGGGAGTGCCGCCGGCGCCATGGTGCCGAACCGGCGGAGGAAGTGCTCCGCGAGGAGGGCCACGTCGTCGCCGCGGTCGCGGAGCGGCGGCAGGTGGATCGGGTAGACGTTGAGGCGGTAGAACAGGTCGTGCCGGAACCGCCCGTCGCGCACGGCCGCGGACAGGTCGGCGTGGGTGGCCGACACGACGCGAACGTCTACGACCGTCGATTCCGTCCCCCCCACGGGCGTCACCTCCTGCCGCTCCAACACGCGCAGGAGTTTCGCCTGCACCGGGAGCGGGATGTCCGCGAGTTCGTCCAGGAAAACCGTCCCGCCGTCGGCGAGGGTGAGCAACCCGGGGCGGGCGCGTTCCGCGCCGGTGAACGCCCCTTTGACGTGCCCGAACAACTCGCTCTCGACGAGGTTGGGGTTCATCGCGGCGACGTGGACCGGCAGGAACGGCCGGTCGCGGCGGGGGCTGTGGGTGTGAACCGCGCGGGCGACCAACTCCTTGCCGGTGCCGCTCTCGCCGGTCACGAGGACGCACGCCTGCGTCGGCGCGACGAGGGCGATGCGGCGGAACACCGCCTGCATGGCCGGGCTCCGACCGACGAGCGCGTCCGGGCCGGGCTCGGCCGGCGGCGGCGGTTCGGGCTCCGGGTCGCGCCGGCCGACGGCCCGGCGGGCGGCGTCGAGGGCGTGGGCGAGGTCGAACGGCTTGGCGAGGTAGTCGAACGCCCCGCCGGCGACGGCCTTCACCGCCGTGTCGAGGTTCCCGTGCGCCGTGATGACGACGGTCGCGGCGCCGGGGGCAACTGCCTTGAGTCGGGCGAGGGCGGTGAGGCCGTCCATGCCGGGGAGGCGGACGTCGAGGAAGACGACATCGGGCGGGTCGGCGGCGGCCTTCTTCAACCCGTCCTCGGCCGAGCCGCTCACGGCCGCGCGGAACCCCTCGCGCTCGAACGCCCGGCGGAGCGCCCACGCGATCGGTTCCTCGTCGTCGATGATGAGTACGGCGGGGGGCATGGCGGCTCGCGGCTTGGCGTTCGTCGGTCGGGCCGAGGCTTCGAGGCCCGACGGGGGCACGGCAGGCCGTGTGAGACGACCATCCGGCGTCGGCGCAACCGGGGCTGCTTCCAACATCAGAATCCCCCGGGGCCTCGAAGACTCGGCCCGTCCTACGACGGAACGTCCTCTTCCCACACGCTCGAATACGCGCCCGTCGCCTCGTAGTGGGCGATCATCCGCCCGTAGAACGGATCCGCGGCGAGGGTAGCGCTGTCGCCGACCACGACCAGCGCCCGGCGCGCCCGCGTGAGGGCGACGTTCGTCCGCCGGGTGTCGGCGAGGAAGCCGATCTCGCCGGCCGGGTTCGACCGCACCAGGCTCACCACCACCGCCTCCTTCTCGCGCCCCTGGAAGCCGTCCACGCTGTCGATCTCCAACCCCGGAAGGTCGCGCAGCAACTCGCGGAGGAGCCGCACCTGCCCGCGGTAGGGCGTGACGACCGCGACCTGGTCGGCCGCGAGCCCAGCGGCGATCAGCGCCCGGACTTGCTTCACCACCAGCGCCGCCTCCCGTCGGTTCAGCCGGCTCTCGGTGTCGTCTTCCTGTTCCTCATCGTACCCGGCGCCGGCCGTGTCGATGAAGCGCACGGGCGTCTCGGTCCGCGCGTCCGCCACGACGCCGGGCAGGTCGCGGAGGAGGTGGGCGGCAACGGCCTCGGCGGCGACGAGTTCGCCGTCGTAGAACTCGGCCGACGGGAACGCCTGGATCGCCTCGTGCATCCGGTACTGAACGACGAGTCGCCGGGCCACCTGACCGCCGAATCGCCCCACGACCCGCTCCATCAGACTGACCGACAGTCCGGCGTCGGCGGCTTCGGGGGACAGCACCGTCGGCGGGAGCTGGCAGTGGTCGCCGGCGAGCACCACCCGGCCGGCCCGGAGCAGCGGCAGCCACGACGCCGGCTCGGTGGACTGACACGCCTCGTCAAGCACGGCCGTGTCGAAGGTGCGGCGGCCGAGCGTCTGGCCGTCGAGACCGGTGAGCGTGGCGCAGACGACGCGGGCGTCGTCCAGCACGCGCTCGACGGCGAGCGCTTCGAGCCGGCGGACCTCGGCGAGGAGGTCGCGGGCCTCCTTCCGCATCGCGGCCTTTGCCCCGGGCTCGGGCTTGCCGCGGGTCCACTTGTCGGCCGAGCGGAACAGGGCGAACGCCTCGCGCGCGACCTTCCGCGCCTGCCGGGCGTCGGGGTGCTTCTCCGCGAGCAGGTCGAGGGCGCGGGCGCGCAACTCGGGCACGACCCGCGCCGGGTGCCCGAGCCGCACCGGCTGCAACCCGACCCGCAACAGCTTGTCGAGCAGGTTATCGACCGCGTGGTTGCTCGCGGCACACGCCAGCACGCGGTCGCCGCGGGCGACGAGGCAGCGGATCAGTTCCGCGACCGTCGTGGTTTTCCCGGTGCCGGGCGGGCCGTGGACGACCGCCACGTCCTTCGCGGCGAGCGCGAACCGCACGGCGTCCTGCTGCGGCTCGTTCAGCGGCGTGAGGAAGGTCGGCGGCGGTTGGTCCGCGTCGAACTCCGGCTCGCGCTCGCCGAGGAGCACCGCCCGTAGGGCGGCGAGGCGGTCGCCGTCGGCCCCGGCGGCGCGGCGGAGGGCGTCCTGCTGGCGGAGGCGCGACACCTCGTCCGGTGACAGGTCGAGGCGCCAGCCCTCGTCGTCGTCGAAGTCGTAGTCCGGGGGGTCGATCGCGATGCCGATGGCGGCGTCGGCGCGGTCGAAGACGACGCCGCGGAACGTGACCCCGCGCTGCGGCTTCGTGCGCGTCAGCACGACGGGCGAACCCGGCCCGAGGCGGTTCGGGGGCAGCGGCTCGGTGCGGCTGGCGCGGCCGAGCGTGAGGAGCAGCCGGCCGCCCAGCCCGAACTCGGAGTCGCGGAGGACGAGACCGAGCAGCGTGCCGCCGTCGCCGCGGTCGGTCCCTTCGGCGGCGCGGCGGCGGGCCTCGGCTTCTTCGGCGGCGGCTTCGAGGTCGAGGAGTTTGGAGAGGCGGCCGAAGTGGTCGGCGTTCGTGAAGTCGGCCTTCCCGGCGAAACGGGCCCGAACGGGGCGGTCGTTGAACGCCCGGCCGTCGAGTGCGGCCACGGCCTTCGCGGCGTGCCGGTCCTCGATCTCGACCGTGGCCCCGCGGCCGATGAGGGCGATTTTGCCGACGTGCTTGCGGTCGAGGCCGGTGCCGGTGCAGACGAACGCCAGCACCGCGCCCGGCGAGCACCGGGGCGGGAGCGGGTCGAGGTGGATCGCGGTCATCCCGGCATTCTACCGCCGGCCGACCATGACGTGCCGCCAGTGCGTCGCCTGGCTCGTCCGGTGGCGGTGGACGGCCTGGTCGTGGGTGCTGTCGTCGTGGTCGTCGGCGGTCGCGGCGGGTTCGGCGGCGCGGGCGGGGTTGTCCTCGGTTCCGCGGGCAAAGCCCCACGCCGACAGCCCGACCACCACGGCCAGCCCGATGCCGAGGCCGAATCGCGTCATCACCCACCCCCTGCGGCGTCCTTGCCACGCCCGGCCAATAGCAGCCGGGCCGGTGCGAATCAACCCGGCCCGAGCGGGTCGCGCTCCACGCGGCTCGCCCAGGCCGTCACGCCCGGGTGGTCCGCGGCCAGTTTCGCGGCCAGTTCCTCGACCGCCGGCCGCTCCGTCGCGTAGTGGCCGGGGACGATCACCCCCACCCCCGCGGCGCGGGCCGTGAGCGCGTCGTGAACCCGCAGCTCGGGTTACGAAGACATCGGCCGCCGCCCGCACCGAATCTACCAGATATTCCCCCGCCGCCCCGCACGCGACCGCCACTTTCCGCACCGTCCGGCTCAAGTCGCCGACCACCTGAACCGACGCGGCGCCGAGTTCGGCGCGGGCGCGCTTCACCAGTTCGCCCAGCGTCGCCGGCGCCTCCAGCTCGCCGACCCGCCCTTCCCCGCCACCCAGCCCGGCCCGCAGCGGGTACACGTCGAAGGCCACCTCCTCGTAGCTGTGCGCGGCCCGCATCGCCCGCACGACGGCGTTCACCTTCGCCTCCGGCACGACGACTTCGAGCCGCCACTCGTCCACGTCCTCGCGGCGGCCCTTCTGGCCCACCACGGGGTTGGTGCCGTCGGTGCCGAAGAAGGTGCCCTTCCCCGCGAGGCGGAAGCTGCACTGCTCGTACTTGCCGATCACGCCCGCCCCGGCGGCGAACAGCGCGTCGGACACCTTCGCCAAGTCCGAGTCGGGGACGAACACGACGAGCTTGAACTCGCGCGGCCCCTCGCGCGGGCGCAGCGGCACGGCGTTTCGCACGCCAAGCCGGCGGCAGAGGATGTCGTTCACCCCGCCCGCGCAGTTGTCGAACGCGGTGTGCGGGGAGTAGACCGCCACCCCGGCGCGTGCGAGCGGCAGCACGACGTTGCCGTCGCCCTTCCCGGCGACGAGCGTCTTCGCGCCGCGGAACAGGATCGGGTGGTGCGACACGACCAGGTCGGCTCTCTCCGTCACCGCTTCCTCGGCCACGTCGGGCGTGACCGTGAGGCACGTCATGACGCGCCCGACGCCGGCGGCCGGGTCGCCCAGGAGGAGGCCGACGTTGTCCCACTCGGCGGCGGTGTGCGTGGGGGCAAAGGCGTTCAGGGCGGCGGCCAACTCGGCGACGGTGGGCATGGCTCGGTCACGGGGGCTGGAGGCATCCGGTGCGCCGGGTTGATTTACGACCTGCCACCGCCCGACGATCGCAACCCGTCGGCGTTCCGTGACTGGCTGCTCGCGGCGCGGCCTGCGAACGGCGTGCCGATTGGCATACGGGATGCATCTGAGGGTGGCGGAGTGGGCGGACCATCCGCCCGCCGAACCCACTTCTGGAGGCCGCATGCCGATTCTGAGTCAGCCCGCGTTCGGGCCGAAGCTGTCGATCGGGTTCATCACCGGCGGGGCGCTGATCGACGTGTGGGACCTGACGTGGTTCTTCACGATCGCCGACCACCCGCTCAGCCCGCCGCAGCAGTTTGTCTTCTGGGGTCTCCTCCTCACCGGGGCCACGTTCCTGGTGATCGGCTTCTTCCTGGGATCGATCGGGCGGGCGGCGCGGAAGGCCGAGTTGCCCCCGACCGAGGCAACGACGAGGGCCGAGGCGGCGGTTCAGGCGGCCGCGGCGGCGAACCCGGCGGTCGCGCCGGCGGTGGTCGCGCCCGGGATGGTCGGCGTCGCCCCGGTGATGCCGTCGCCCGGCGTCGTGCCGGCAGCCGCCGTGGTGCCGAGTGGCAGCTGATTGCACATGATGTTCGACCTTCAGCGGGGGGCGGATGCCCCCCGCTTCTTTGCGCGCCGAGTTATTGCTGCCGAACTATGTGACGCGTGACGTGGTTTACAGTATCCCTGGGCGTTGCGCGAATCCGCACACGGCACCGATCCGGGATGGGAAAGCAAAAACGCCGGCGGCCGCGGGATGACCCCCTCGGCCGCCGGCGTTACGACGTCGAACGACACCGATCCGGGATGGAAAAGCAAAAACGCCGGCGGCCGCGGGACCCCGCGGCCGCCGGCCACCCATCGAGTCACTCACGCCGACCGGGCGGCCCGGCCGAGGAGCAACCCGACGCCGAACCCCACCAAGAGCGCCGGCAGCGGGTAGCGGCGCACCAGGCTCGCCACCTCGCGGCCGAAGTCGCCGGCCCGCTCGCCGACGGCGTCGTAGGCGTCGTGCGCGAACCGCTGGACGTTCTCGGCGTTCACGTTCCCAGCCCAGTCGCCGAGGCGGTCGCGGGCCTGGCCGGCGAGGTCCGTCACGCGGTCCTTCGCCTGGCTCGCCAGGTCCCCGGCCCGCTCGGCGAGGTGCTGCGCGGTGTCGCGGACCGTCCCCATCACGCCGCCGTTGCCGCCCGCGGCCTGGTCGGCCGCGTTCTTCGCGGCGGACGCCGCGTCGTTCACGCCGGACTTCGCCGCCCGGGCGGCGTCGTCGATCCCGGACTTGATGTTGTTCTTCATGTCTGCCATCGGCGAGACCTCCGATACAGGGGCTAAACTCGGCTCGGGTCGAACCGACACTACCCGACCAATGCACCCGCCGTGCCAACCGGCCGAACGTTCCCGGGTGCCACCGGCTCGGCCTTGGCCGAGAACACCGAGTGCCACTCCGACAGCCGCTTCCGGGTGTCCGCCAGGGTCGCGTCCACCCAGTCGGCGCCGCCGGCCTGGGCGCCGTCGTCGGCGAAGTCGTCGCCGCGGCCCCAGCGGCCGACCACGAGCCGGAGGTCCGGAAACCGCGCCTTGATGCGGGTGACCACGTAGCGGGTGTGGGCCACGCCGCCCGGCGGGAGCGACGCGATCACCACCGCGGCCGGCTTCGTCAACTCGATCTGTGTCAGGAGTTCGGCCGCGAGGAGTTTGTCGGTCGCCAGTTCCACGTCCCAGCGACCGGGGTCGAGCAGCCGCCCGAAGAGTTCGGCCGCCGCCATGTCGACCTCGTCCCGCGCCGGGGCGACGAGAATGCGGACGGCGCTGCCGCCTTCGGCCGGCACCGGCGGCCGGGCCAGGACCACCTCCTCGCCGATCTCGCGGGCCGCGGCGGTCACGAAACCGAGCGCGTCGTCGGTCAGGTCGTGGTCGTGCCGGTCGCGCTTCGCCAGACAGAGCGCCGGCACGATCACCCGGTCGAACACGTCGGCCGGGTCGGACTCGTCGCCGCCCGACGCGAGCGCGATCTGGCTGGCCTCGTCCTGGTCGCGGGCGGCGAGCCGCTGGTAGAACGCGACCCGCTCCGGCAGTACCGGCTCGTCACCCAGCAGGACGTCGAGGAACTCGAACCGGGCGACGTTCTTCCCGAGCACGAGCAGGCACACCGTCAGCGGCCCGGAGAGGATCAGCCCGACCGGCCCCCACAGGAACGCCCAGAAGCCCGCGGCCACCAGCTGCGCCACCTCCGACAGCCCCATGCTCGGGCCGTACAGCAGCGGTTCGCAGACGTTGTTGGAGATCAGCTCCAGGACCGCGAACAGCGCCAGCACGCCGATCGCCAGCCCCCACCCGTCGCTGATCGCGAAGGCGTAGAGGGTGGGCGGCAGGAGTGCGATCCACGACCCGACGTACGGCACGTACCGCATCACGAACGCGAGCACGGCCCACAGGACCGCGTACGGCACGCCCATCACCAGCGTGCCGACCAGGATCAGCAGCGCGAACCCGGCGTTCAGCATCAGTTGGGTGAACAGGAACCGGCTGACGCGGCGGCTGGCGTCGTCCACGGCCTTCGTCGTCGTCGTCACCTTGCCGTGCCCGGTGAGGCGGATGACGCGGTTCCGCAGGTCCTCGCGCTTGATGAGCATGAACACGGTCAGCAGGAACGCGAAGGCGGCCTGGCCCACGAACTCGGCCGCCGGGCTGGCCAGCGCCTCCACCTGCCCGAGCCAGCCCGGGCCGGCCGTCTCCACCACCACCGGCGGCGGCGAGCCCGGCTGCTGGTCGCGCGGCTTCGGCGCGAACACCTGGACGACGTCGTCCGCCAGCGTCCCGAGCGGGTTCCCGCCGGTCCCCGCGACGGCGACCTTGAGCTCGGTGAGCTTCCGCACGATCTCGCCGCGGCGCTCCGGGATCGTGCCGGTGAGCGACGCCAGTTGCGTCACGATGATCGCGCCGAGCCCCCCGCAGACGAGCAGCCCGAGGCCGACGACGAGGATGACGGACACGGTCCGGCGGATGCCGCGTCGCTCGAACCACGCGACGACCGGGCTGAACACGAACGTCAGGAACACGGCGAGCGCGAGCGGGATGAAGATCGACCGCGCCCAAAAGAGGACCCCGATCGTCGCCGCGGTGGTCACCGTGCCGGCGAGGACGACCAGTGCCCGCTGCCATTCCTGGGCGTAGCCACGCTGCGACATCGGTCATCCCCGGTGGTGTGGTTCCGGGCGAGAAATGAGCAATGCGGGTGCCGCGGCGTGGAAGCAAAGCGCTGCCCGGGGGCGGGAAGTGGAGTTCGCGGCGAGATCGGCCGGGGCCGGCCGCCCCGGAACGGGTGACGGGTTAGCCGTCGTACACCGGCAGGCAAACGGTGAACTCGGCCCCCAGCCCCGGCCCGTCGCTGCGCACCGACACGCGGCCGTCGTGCAACTGGACGAGCCGCTGCACGAGCGCCAGCCCGATGCCGAGGCCGCCCTGCGAGCGATTCAGGGTGCGGTCCACCTGCGTGAACAGGTCGAACACCCGCGGCAGCACGTCCGCCGGGATGCCGACCCCGCTGTCGCGCACGGTCACGACCGCTTCGGCACCCTCCCGCTCGACGGCGAGCGAGACGGCCCCGCCCTCCGGCGTGTACTTCGCGGCGTTGTTCAGGAGGTTGGAGAACACCTGCGCCAGCCGCACGCGGTCGCCCCGCAGCGGGATGGGGTCGGCGGGTGCCGACACGTCGAACTTCACCCGCGCCTTGTCGAGCGCCGGCCGGCTGATCTCGACCGCGGCGTCGAGCACGGCGCCAAGGGTCGTCGTCTCCGGCTGCACCCGCAACTTCCCGGTCGTGATCCGCGACACGTCGAGCAGGTCGTCGATGAGGCGGACCATCTGGCCGACCTGGCGCTCGAGCATCGCGCGGCTGCGCTCGATGGCGTCGTGGTCGTCGGCGGTCAGCCGCATGATCTCCAGGGCGTTGCGGATCGGGGCCAGCGGGTTGCGGAGCTCGTGCGCGAGCATGGCGATGAAGTCGTTCTTGCGGCGGTCCTCGTCCCGGAGGGCGTCGTTGGCGCGGGCGAGTTCGGCCGTGCGCTCGCGCACCTTGTCCTCGAGCCGCGCCTCCTGCCGCCGCTGCCGCATGGCGTAGAGGATGACCCGCTCCAGCAGCGCCGGCGACAGGCCGGCCTTCTCCAGGTAGTCGGACACGCCGAGGGTCAGCGCCTCGAGCGCCGTCTCGCGCTGCCCCTTCCCGGTGAGGAGGATGATCGGCGGCCGCCGTTCGATGTCCTGGGCCTCCTGCAGGAGTTCGATCCCGGTGCGGCCGCCGAGGCGGTAGTCGAGGAGTACGGCGTCGTGCTTCCCCTCGCGGAGGAGCGCCAGCCCCTCCTCGTAGGTCGCGGCGTGGTCGAGCCGGAACGTCACCCCGGGCACGTCCGCGAGCATCTCGCGCGTGAGGAGGTAGTCTTCGCGGTCGTCGTCGATGAGCAGGACGGACAGCAGCTCGGCAGTCATCTCGGCCAGGTCGCGCACCGCGGCCTCCCGGCGGGGGTCAGGGGGCGTCGGCTTCCGGGGCGAGTTCGACGATCTCCAGCCAGTACCGGCCGAGCGACCGAACCACCTCGACGAGGGCGTCGAACGTCACCGGCTTGGTGATGTAGCTGGCGGCCGACAGGTCGTAGCTGCGGAGGATGTCCTCCTCGGCCTTGCTGGTGGTCATCACCACCACCCGGATGCCGCGCAGGCGGGGGTCGGCGCGGATGGCCCGCAGCGCCTCGCGGCCGTCCATCCGCGGCATGTTCAGGTCGAGGAGGATGATGCCCGGCCACGGGGCGGAGTCGGGGTTGGCGTACTTGCCGCGGCGCTGGAGGTAGTCCAGCAGTTCCTCGCCGTCCTCGACGAACCGGAGGTCGTTGGCCAGGTGCGCGGCGTCGAACGCCTCGCGGGTGAGGGACCGGTCGTCGGGGTCGTCGTCGGCCACCAGGATGGTGACCGGCTTGGTGTGGTGCGGCATCGCGGGCCTGTCGGTCAGGGGGTCGGGGCCGGCAGGGTGACGACGAACGTGGCCCCCTCGCCGGGCCGGCCGTGGGCAGTAATCGTGCCGCCGTGGCGGTCTACGATCTTTCTACAGATCGCCAGCCCGACGCCGGTTCCCTCGTACTCGTCGCGGCCGTGGAGCCGCTGAAACACCTGGAAGATGCGCGCGGCGTGTCGGTCCTCGAACCCGATGCCGTTGTCGGCAACGGCGATCGTCCAGCCCCCGGCGCCGTGCTCGGCGCTCACGCGCACGACCGGAGGTACGTCGGGCCGGTGGAACTTGAGCGCGTTCCCGATCAAATTCTGAAACAGCTGCCGCATCTGAACGGCGTCCCCCTCGACCTCCGGTAGCTCGCCGACTTCGATCCGGCCGCCGACCTTCTCGGCTCGTAGTTCCAGGTCGTCCACCACTTCCCGTACCGTATCCGCCAGATTCACCCGGGTGAACGGCTTGGCATGGGTGGTCACGCGACTGAAGCTCAGCAGGTCGTCGATGAGCCGGCTCATCCGCCCCGCGGAGGCCTTCATCTTGCCCACGTAGCCGCGCCCCTCCTCGGGGAGGGCCGCGCCGTGTTTCGTGCCGAGGAGGTCGCCGAACGCCTGGATCTTGCGGAGCGGCTCCTGGAGGTCGTGGCTCGCCACGTAGGCGAACTGCTCGAGTTCGGCGTTACTCCGACGCAATTCGCGCGCCGCCGCGGCCTCCCGCTCCTCCGCCCGCCGCCGCTCGTCCACCTCGGCCAGGAGCGCGGCGTTCGCCTTCATCAACTCGGCGGTCCGCTCGGCGACGAGGCCTTCCAGCACCTCCGCCTCGCGCTTGCGGTCGTCGATGTCGGTGCAGGTGCCGAACCAGCGGACGACGGCGCCGCCGGCGTCGCGCTCGGGGAGCGCCTGGCCGAGGAACCACCGGTAGGCGCCGTCGGCCCGGCGGAGGCGGTACTCGATCTCGTACGGCTCGCCGGTGACCAGCGAGTGCTGCCACCGGTCCCGCGCCCGGTCCTGGTCGTCCGGGTGGAACAGGCCGTTCCACCCCTCCCCGTCGGTCGACCCGAGTGGCACGCCGGTGTAGTCGTACCAGCGGCGGTTGTAGTACTCGTGGTAGCCGTCCGGCCGGGTGACCCACACGATCTGCGGGACGAAGTTGGCGAGGGTGCGGAACCGGGCTTCGCTCCCCGCGAGGGCCGCTTCCGCGGTCGCCCGCCGGGCCACCTCGGCCTCCAGCGCCTCCTTCCCCGCGATCGTCTCGCCGAGCGTGACCCGCAGCCGACGCTGCGACTCGCGCTGGGCGTGGCCGAGGCCGGCGCAGCCGACGCCGCAGAAGAAGAACGCCGCGACCGCCACCTGGTCGCTGAGCCGATCGACGACGAACGAAGACGTCGGCTGGACGAAGAAGTAGACGATGCCGGTCATGCTGATGAGCAGGGTGACGACGCCGGGGCCGAAGCCGCACTGCCACGACACGTACACGACCGCCAGGATGGCCAGCACGAAGGCGTGGTCGCCGCCGAGGAGCCGGTCGAGGGCGGCCCGGACCAGCACCGCGAGCACGCCGGCCAGGCACGCGATGATGTAGTCCCGCGCCCACCCCGGCTGTCGGTCGAGCGGGCGGCGTGTCGCCGAACCCGTCGCGGGAGCGGCGGACACCCGGCGGATCAGCTCGTCGAGCTGCGGCATCGCCGGCACGAGCGTACACACCGTCGCCCACGACACGACGGCCGTCACGAACTTCATCACCCCCTGCGCCCGGTAGGACGGGTGGTGGAACATCAGGGCGTCGCCGAGGTGCGTGAACCCGCAGCCGAGGATGAACAGCGCGAACAGGACGAACATCCACGAGAACGGCACGTCCCGCTTCCGCCGCACCAGCGACACCAGAACCAGCGGGATCGATAGGTACGCCAGCCAGATGGCCAGGTCGGAACCGACGTGGAGCCAGATCAGGCCCGGAGTCCAGTCCGTGCCGCACGCGCTCCGTCTCGTGAACCCGTGGTCGTCGAACAGCCAGACCCAGAACTCGGCCATCGCGCCCGCCCCTCCGGCCGCCGCCCGGGCGGCCCTTCCTCATGCTAGGACTGTGGGCTAGAATCATACCGATTCGCCCGCTGTGCCGACCCGCCACCCGAGACGCCCCGATGCCGAGTCCCGCCGCCGCGCCGGACGCCCCCGCCCCCGAGCCGACCCCCGTCCCGCAGCGCGTCCTCGTCGTCGAAGACATCGCGGACAACCGCGACGCGCTGAGGATGCTGCTGAAACTCGCGCTGAAGCTAGACGTGGACACCGCCGAGGACGGGGCCAAGGCGCTGGCGCTCCTCGCCGAGCGGCCGTACAGTCTGGTCATCACCGACCTGCAGATGCCGCGCATGGACGGCATGAAGCTGATCCAGAAGATCCAGGACGACGGCATCCCGTCCACCGTCATCGTGACGACCGGCCACGGGTCGGTGCCGGACGCGGTCGAGGCGATGCGGATGGGCGTCTACGACTTTCTCCTGAAGACCGACGACCCGCAGCGGCTCATCCGCATGGCCCAGCGGGCGCTCAAGGAGCGCCGCCTGCAGGACGAGGTGGCCGCCCTCCGCGAGCAGCTGCACGGCGGGCACACGTTCCTCAACGTGCTCAGCAAGAGCCCGAAGATGCACGACGTGTTCGAGCTCATCTCGCAGATCGCCGACACCACCGCGACGGTGATGATCATCGGCGAGACGGGGACGGGCAAGGAGCAGGTGGCGCGGGCGATTCACGACGCCTCGGCCGAACAGCGGCCGGGGCCGTTCGTGCCGGTGAACTGTGCGGCGTTCAACGAGAACCTGCTCGAGAGCGAGCTGTTCGGGCACGAGAAGGGCTCGTTCACCGGCGCCGACAAGAAGCGCGTCGGCCGGTTCGAGCAGGCCCACGGCGGCACCCTGTTCCTCGACGAGATCGGCGACGTGCCGATTAGCATGCAGGTGAAGCTGCTGCGGATCCTACAGGAGCGGCGGTTCGAGCGGGTGGGCGGCGGCGAGCCGATCGAGATCGACGTGCGGGTGATCGCCGCGACGCACCGGAACATGGAGGACCTGATCCGCGAGGGGAAGTTCCGGGAAGACCTCTACTTCCGCCTGAACGTGGTGCGCATCGACCTGCCGCCGCTGCGCGACCGGCCGGAGGACGTGGAGGTGCTGGTCAGCCACTTCACGCGGAAATTCGCCCGCCCCGGCCGGCCCACTCCGACCATCGAGCCGGAGGCGCTGGAAGCGCTGAAGAAGGCTCCGTGGCCGGGGAACATCCGGCAGCTGGAGAACGCCATCGAGCGGGCGTGCGTGACGTGCAAGGACGAGGTGATCCGTGTGGCGAACCTGCCGCGCGACATCGCCGGTCGCTCGGACGCGAAGCACCCGTTCCAGGTCGATCTGACGCGGCCGCTGCCGGACCAACTGGCCGAGCTGACGGCGGCGTTCGAGGAGCGCTACCTGCGGAAGGCGCTGCGGAAGACGCGCGGCCACGTCGGAAAGTGCGCCGCCATCACCGGCCTCTCGCGGCGAAGCATCACGGATAAGATCGCGCAGTACAAGATCGAGAAGAACGACTTCAAACGCGAGTAGGCGGCGTGAGCCGGCCCGTATTTCTCGGAGGTTCGAGTGTCACTCCCGGCCGGCTCACGCCGGCCGCTCGCCACAACGCAGGTGTCGCGTCACCCGCGGCGCCGCGGCGAGCGTCAGCCCCAGATCGACAAGTTCCTGCGGCCCCGCCGGCGCCGGCCGGAGGTGACCGCCACCCATCGTGCCGACGGTTCCCTCGGCGAGGTCGAAAACGCCCTGCACCACCCTCACGCCGGCATCCTCCGGGCGCAGCTCTTGCGCCAGCTGGTAGGCCGTCATCGCCGTATTCAGGTACACCGCCGCCTCGGCCAGCGCCTGCGGGTAGCCCGGGTCGGTGACGACTGCCGCCCCCCAGGTCTGTTCGAGCGAGAGTGCCGCGCTGCGGACGGACGTCAGGATGTGGTTGACGACCGCCCGCACCGACCGGCTGAAGGCGATGCCGGCCGAGTGCTTCGGACTCAGGTACGCCTGCACCGCCGCGGCCACGGCCCCGCAACCGGTGTGGCCGAGAACCGTCAGAAGCCGCAGGGAGGGACGGAAGTTGGCGAGCGCGTACTCGATGCTGCCGAGCGCCTCGTCGCCGAGCACGTTGCCGGCCACGCGCACCACGAACAGCTCGTTCGGGCCGGCGTCGAAGACGAGTTCGAGCGGCGCCCGCGCGTCCGAGCAGCCGAGAACGACGCCGTACGGGGCTTGCTTCGGGGTGCCGGCGGCGGCGAGGGAGCCGGCCTGCTCCGCGGCGTAGCGGGCGTTCCCCTCGGCGAGCCACCTGAGTGCCTCCGCCGCGTCCGTCGGCAGATGCAGCAGGTTCCGTCGCCCCGGCCAGGCGGAAGCGGGTGACGAAATCGCTGAGACGACTCCAGCGAGAACGGCCTGCCCCGCCCGCGGACGATCCGCGGGCAGGGCGGCGGTGCGCCGATCGTCTATTCAATCGCCGGCCGCCGCCGGCCAGAAGCAGAAGGCCGGTAACGACCACGATTCCGCCGATCACCGGGCTACCGGTCGCGGCATCCACACGGTTACCGAAGGCGTGTACCCCCAACATCACCGCCCCGAACGCCACGCACAATAGCCCGATCCACCGCATGGGGTCGCCACCGGTACCCGCCTGGAAGTCGTTACAACCCGGCCGCGGGGGCGACGGTCGGGTGGTACGGAGCGTGCCCGCCGCTGGGCGCACCGTTGCTGCTCGTGACCCGGTCTGCGACGGTCTGCACCGCACCGTCAACGATCCGCGGCACCTGCTCGTTGACGCTCTGCTTGAGCGACGCCAGCGCCGTGGACAGCGCCTGCTTCGCCAACTGCTCCAACTCGCCGCCGACCATCCCCCACAGGCTGGAGAACAATCCTGGTCGTGTCGGCGCCGCGTGGGCTGCGGGGGCGAACGGGCTGTAGTCGTGCGCGACGGTACCGGGCCGGTCGCCCGCGGCATACTCGCGGAGCCCGGGGGCCATGCGCGAGCGCAAGTCCCTCGGCCCGAACAGGAGGAAGCCGGTGGCGAACCCCGCGGCCACGCTCGCCCCCAACGCCGTGCCGGGATTGTTGCCGACGCACTCGCCGAGGTCGAAGGAGGCGACGGAGTCCTTCACGGACGCGAACGTTTCCTTCACCGACTCCTTCACCGCGGCCACCGATTCCTGGATCGTCTCCTTCACCGCGGTCGGCGCGGTCGTCACCGTCTCCTTCACCGCCTGAACGGTGTCGGAGATGGTGCTGGTGGCCGTCTGGATGGTGCCGAGAACTTGGGTCTCCAGCGCCGACACCTTGGCGGTGATCGACTCGCGGGTCTGTTCCATCTCCCGCTCGATCCGGTCGGGGCTCTTGTCCTCGCCGGTCACGCCTGGGGTTGCGTCTGCCACGTCAGATTCTCCTGGAGGGCGGTGAAGGTCTTGTCCGGGAGGGGGTTGAAGCTCTCGAACAGGTTCCGGGCGTAGACGCCGAGGGCCACGCCGGCGGCGAGGCAGAGTCCCGCGAAGATCATCCAGGCGCCCCACTCGGGGAGGCCGGCCAGGTCGCGGAGGACGTACACCAGGGCGAACACCAGCGCGATCCCGCCCACGGTCAGGAGGGCGATGCCGACGCCGCCGTACACCATTGCCTGCTTGGTGCGGTTCATGTCCTCGCGGATCTCGGACTTGAGCATGTCGAGTTGCTGGCGCGCGAGCGTCTGAACGTCGGAGAGAATTCCCGACACCAGCTCCGTGACCGTACCCTGCGGGGTGTCCGCGGGGCGGAGGGCGGGGGAAGTGGGATCGGGTGTAGTTGTCACGGGCCGGCTCCTCGGGGGAACGACAGTCATCCCGAGGCAATGCATGCGGCGTGCCAGAGGCCGAAACGAAGAAAGCCCGCCCGTCGCGACGGGCGGGCTTCGTCCGGCACCACTCGTCGCGCTCACTCCGCCGGGTGGCCGTAGATGAGCACCGAATACGGCCCGATGTCGAAAGTGCCGTGGGCCGGGTGGCCGTCGTACTCGCCCGTCTCGGCGACTACGTCCGCGCTCGGGTGGTTAGTGAACAGCCGACTATAGCGGTCGCGGTCGGAGTTCAGGAGCAGCTTCCAGGTGCCCGGGGTCGGGAAGCCGACCGTGTACCCCTCGCGCGGCTCGCGGTGGAAGTTGGCGATCACCATGACGTCGTCGCCACGGCCGCCGTCGGCCCAGCGGCGGAAGGCGAGCATGTTCATGTCGTCGTGGACGTGCGACACGTGGACGTGCTGTCCGGTCAGCCCGCGGGTCAGCCCGACACGGTTGAGCCGCAGGCGGATGAGGTCGCGGTACAACCGGACGAGCCCCTGAAACTCGTCGCGCTTGTCCCAGTCCACCGGCACGGTGTCGCGGAACCACTCGCCCTCCAGGAACTCCTGCCCCTGGAACAGCATCGGGATGCCGGGCGCCGTGAAGACGAGTGCCGCGCCCAGGGTCGAGCGCTTCTGCGCCCAGTAGCCGGTGGGGTCGCCGGCGTCGATCTCGTGGGGCACGCGGGCCTTGCCGTTGGCGACCTCGTCGTGGCTCTCGGTGTAGATCACGCGCTGGAAGGCGTCGTTGTTGTACTTGAACTCGATGGCGTCCCGCAGGGCGTTCATGCTCCGGTTCGCGTCGTCCGGGGTGATGATCGCCTCGCGGACGGGGTGGACGAACTTGGCGTCCCACTGCGCCGAGTACCCGGCCCCGCCCTCGTCGGGCTTCTTGGTCAGCCACTCGTTGTCCTGGAGGTCCTCGGCGATGGTGATCTTGCCGGGGAACTTCTCGCCCACCTCGCGGTTGATCCACTGCACGAGGCTCCACCCGTCCGGCAGGTTGGGCTCGCCGTCGGCCCGGACGCTGCGGATGTACAGCGTCATGTCCATGCGGAGGCCGTCGATGCGGAACTCGTCGAGCCACATCATGGCGTTGTCGCGGATGAACTGGCGCACCTCGCCCCGGCCGTAGTCCGGCCGGGTGTGGCCCCACGGGGTCTCGGCCCGCCAGTCCTGGTAGAAGTAGATGCCGCCGCGGTCGTTCTCGCCCCACCCGTCGAACCGCCACAGGTCGAGGTCGCCGGGGCCGAAGTGGTTGTACACCACGTCGAGGATCACCGCGAACCCGTTGCGGTGGGC